>NZ_JANWOI010000001.1:0-349030 GCF_027920805.1 Govania unica | reverse complement strand
CGCCACATAATCGGCACGCCAGGACAACCCGCGCGTCAGGTAATTCAGTTCAAGATTGCGCCCGCCCGCCGTCGTGGCATCGATCAGCATCGACAGCGTCGGCTTGGCCTTGAGATTATCCGGCAGTTTGTCAAAAATTACCCGGGTCGGAATGCTGTCCTGCCGCAGGATTTCGATGCGATTGCCGATTTGCAGGGTCACGCCGTCATTGACGGCAAGGACCTTGGCGGTTTCCCGTTGCTCTGCCCCGTTGCCGGGGTTGATGCGCACGATCTGCACCGTCTGGCCGACCGCCTTTTCCATCAATTTGGTCGGCGTCAGCAGATCGAAATCGAAATTCTGCTCAACAAGCGTGAGCCCCGCAGCCTTCAGAACCACGGATTCCGGGATGATTTCCGCCGAGACATCGGGAAATTCCACACGGTTGCGGCCCGCTTGCAACGTCATATCGCGCTGATCGCGCACCAGCGCCAGATTTTCATTATAAATCGTGAGTGACAACGAGGACGCCGCCGACACGGGCCCGGCTGCCGGGATCGCCAAAGCGACCCCAGCCAGCAACGCATAACCAAAACGAACCATGGGGCTTATGCCTTGGCCTTCAGAAGATCACGGATTTGCGTCAGCAGAACCACGTCCTCAGCCGGAGCCGCAGGAGCCACAGCTTCGGCCTTCTTGAACCGATTGACCTGTTTGATCAACATGAAGATGGCAAAAGCCACGATCAGGAAATTGATCACCGCATTGATGAACATGCCATAGCGGATGACCGGCGCGCCGGCCTTGGTGGCCTCAGCCAGCGTCGCATAGCTTTCACCATTCAAGGCAATGAACTTGTCAGCGAAATCGAGCCCGCCTGCCAGCAACCCGATGGGCGGCATCAGCACGTCATTCACCAGCGAACTGACAATGGTCCCAAAGGCTGCGCCGATAATGATACCGACAGCCATGTCGATCATATTGCCGCGCATGGCGAACTCTTTGAATTCCTTAATAATGCTCATGTTCCCTGTCTCCTTTGGATTGCGCTATGGGCAACGCGGTTCGCGTCAGAAAGCATATGCCCTCTGACGCAATCCCGCAACTTAATGACTACTTGAAAAAACTTATTCTAGCCGACGCTACGGCGCGCCGCAGTCAGGGTATTGGCCAGAAGACAGGCGATGGTCATGGGGCCCACGCCGCCGGGCACAGGGGTGATAGCGCCCGCCACCTCGACCGCCTCGGCAAAGGCAACGTCACCGACGAGCCTGGTCTTGCCGCCATCGGCCGGCACGCGATTGATGCCGACGTCGATCACCGTCGCCCCCGGCTTGATCCAGTCGCCACGAATGAATTCCGGACGCCCCACCGCCGCCACCAGAATATCGGCGGAGCGGCATTCGGCAGCCAGATCCCGCGTCCGCGAATGCGCGATCGTGACTGTGCAGCTTTCCTTAAGCAGCAGTTGCGCCATCGGCTTGCCGACGATGTTGGAGCGTCCGACCACCACGGCCTTCAAACCGGAAAGATCACCAAGCTGATCTTTCAACAGCATGATGCAGCCCAAGGGCGTGCAAGGCACAAGCCCCGCGCCACCGGTCGCAAGCAGGCCCACATTGACCACATGAAAGCCATCCACGTCTTTTCTCGGATCGATGGCGGCCAGCACTTTCTGTTCGTCGATCTGCTGCGGCAACGGCAATTGCACCAGAATGCCATGAACCGCCGGATCGGCATTTAGCCGGGCCACCAGAGCCAACAGATCAGCTTCGGAGGTCTCCGGGGCAAGCTTATGTTCAAAGGATGCCATGCCCGCCTCGCGGGTCTGTATGCCCTTGTTCTTGACATAGACCGCACTTGCCGGATCTTCCCCGACCAGCACCACCGCGAGCCCCGGCGTGACGCCGCTTTCAGCCTTGAGCTCGGCCACCTCGGTGCCGATCCACGCCCGCAATTCAGCCGCGAAAGCCTTGCCGTCTATCAATTTCGCCGTCATGCCGAAGGTTTCCTTATATCAAAAGCGTGGCCGCAACTACCGCCGCAAGCTGGTTTCCGTCGCCACGGAGGAGAACACGTTTGCTCCGCGCACTTTCGCCGCTGAGAATATCGAGGCTGCTTTTCGGTATCCTGAACATCCTGGCCAGAAGCCGGAGCAGGGCCTGATTGGCCTTGCCATCTTCCGGCGCTGCCGTAAGCCTGATCTTGAGCCAAAGCTTGCCATCCGCATCTTCGACGATGCCATCAATGCCATCGCGGGAGGACTTGGGCGTCACCCGCACCGCAAGCATCAGACCTTCAGCAGTAACGGTCCAGGGCGTCATGAAGGCCCTATGGGGCCACCCCGAGCGCGGGAGCAATATCACGAATGATCAGCACCTCAAGGCCATAGAGCAGCAGAAAAACGACGATCGGCGAAATATCGATAGCCCCCAGATTCGGCAGGATATTACGCACCGGACGCAGAACCGGCTCGGTCAGACGGTAAAGCACCTCGGACAATCCGGCCACGAAACGGTTGCCGGTATTCACGAGATTGAACGCGAACAACCAGCTGAGGATGATCGAGGCAATCAGAACAAGTTTGAAAATCCCGATCACAGCCAGGATCACTGAAAGCAAGGCAGTCATCAAACGTGACCCTCTTCAACTTGCCGCTGTGGAGCGGCGGAACAGCAAATGCGGATCAGATTTACCCGCTCGCTCAGGCGTCCGCAAGTGGCGAGATGGCCACAAGCAATCGCCCGGCTGGATAAAAACCTGTTTCAATACATGCGCTTCTGTCAGTTTAACCCGGAAGTAATTCTTTTATCATTAAGATATCGTTTCTCGCACCAACCCCTTGAGAAACCACGGCATGACGACAACTGTAGCAGGCCGGGCAACCGGTAACATGGCACAAAAACTGGACCTGCCGCGTCTCAAGGACCGCGTCACCACGCTATATTCCCAGACACCCGCGCAAGTACTGACGGGTCTGGTCACATCCCTTATCCTGCTCATTTTTCAGAACTATTTGGGTATTTCTGGACTGACCGGATTTGCCATCGCCATTGCCGCAACCCAACTCCTGCGGCTTGGTCCCTGGATTTATTTTCGTCGCGTCCCGCCGCGCCATGGTCAGCGCCTCTGGTACAGCCGCGCCGAAACTTTTTTCCTTCTCTGTTCAGCACTTGCCGCACTGACAATTGGTTTGACGGCAGCGGATATTCTGGTTTTGGCGGACAGAAACAGTCAGTTTCTGGTCATTTTTCTCATGGCCCCGCCGCTTGCCATCAGTTTGACACTGGCTCCAGCCTCGGCCCACGCCTCAAGCCTGAATGCCATGCTCATTCTTGGCGTTCCGGCGCTTTTGCATCTGTTGTCTCCAACGCCTGACCTGCTTCAGGTTGAAGCCCGGCTGCTGGTGATGATGGGCCTTTTGCTCTGGGTCAGTTTCCGCCTTGAACGCCAGGCCAACGCCCTCAATGAAACGGTGCGCCAATGCGCCGAGCTTGAAGCTCACCTCGCGTCCCAGGCCTATCTCGCGAATCGAACCCGGGAGACGCTTCAGAATGTGCTTGGCTGTGTCAGCTTCGGCATCGCCATTTATGACCGCCATCTCCACCTGACCGCCCTCAACGCAGCATATGTGGAGCTGTTCCCACAAAATTCCGGACTTATTCGCGAGGGCGCGCGCCTCGAAGATGTCCATCGGCTGTTGTTTCAGTATCACGATCCCATCGACGATCTGGCCAATCACCGCATTCTGATCTTCCTGAAGAAAATTTCCGAGGAACCCACCGCCACCGACCATCGGCTGGAACATACCCTGGTCGATGGCCGCATCATTCATATCCATGCTCAGCGCATGCCCGACAATGGCTGGGTCCTGACCACCATGGATATGACCAGCGGCCGCAAGGCGGCGACCGAGGCCATGCTGCATCTCTCCCGCCATGACAGCCTGACCGGCCTGCCGAACCGCACCATGATCCGCCGCAATCTTGAACGCAACGTGACCCGGGCCAGTCGGCCGCGGGATCTGGTGGCGGTGATGCTGTTCAATCTGTCCGGCTTCCGCAGCATCAATGATGGGTTCGGCACCGATATCGGCGACGAAATTCTGCTCAATGTGGCGCAAAGGCTCAATCAGAACTGCGACAAAAGCGATACCGTCGGGCGCCTGGGCGGCGATGAATTTGCCGTGATTTCCACCGTCCTCAGCTCCCCCCATGCCGTCGAGCAGCAGGCCCGCGTCCTTGCTAATGCCTTGCGCCAGCCGATCGAGATCAACGGCCAGAAAATCGATCTTGGGGTGGCCGCAGGCATCACCATCTATCCTCACGACCAGAGCAGCCCGGACGAACTTCTGCGCAATGCCGGCCACGCCCTGAACCGCGCCCGCAGTGCCGATAAAAACAGCATCGTCCTGTTCGATCAGGGCATGCAGAAGGAACTGCAGGCACGGGCGGCCCTCGAAATCGACATTCGCGCCAATCTCGACAGCCATCAATTCAGCTTTCACTATCAGCCGCAGATCGACCTTCAAAGCAAACAGCTGGTCGGTGTGGAGGCGCTGTTGCGCTGGAATCATCCTGAACGCGGCTGGGTCTCCCCCGATCAGTTCATCCCCGTGGCCGAGATGTCACGCCTGATCATCCCGCTCACCGAACGCATGTTGCCCGAGGTCTGCGAACAGGCCCGCATCTGGGATTCCCGGGGGCTGCCGCCGTTCAAGATCGCCGTCAATCTGTCGCCAATCCACATCGCCGAAGGCAGTTTCCCGGCCTTTCTGCGCGAAACCCTCGCCGCCTTCAATCTGCGCGCTGAACGCTTCGAGTTTGAAATCACCGAAACGGCCATCATGGGCAATTCCGAACTGGCCATCGAAAGCCTGCGTGAAATCGAGGCGACCGGCGCAACTCTCGCCGTCGATGACTTTGGCACCGGCTATGCCTCGATTTCCTATCTGCGTCAGTTTCCAGTGTCCAAACTCAAGATCGACCGTAGCTTCGTCATGGAGCTGACGCTCGACCCGAACGCCCGCGCCATTGTCGCCGCCGTCACCCGTCTCGGCCATAGTTTCGGCCTGAAAGTGGTGGCCGAAGGCGTTGAAACCGAAGCTCAGGCCCAGGCCCTCACCGCCATTCATTGCGACATGGCCCAGGGCTATCTGTTCTCCCGCGCCCTCACTGGTGACGATCTCAGCCGCTGGGCCGAAGAACGTTTTGTCCGCAGCGTGGTGACCAACTGGACGCGCCCGCAGAGTGGAACCGCCGAATAACACCAGTTAACGAGACATTAAGATCTCCCTGCCAGACTGACAGATGGAATAGTCTGTCTTAACCGTCAGGGCGCTCATTCAATGCAGAGAACGTAGGTCGGCGTGGCAACCATATCGAGTTTCAGCCTGATCCAATTGGACAGTTCGTTGCTGACCGCGCATTATCAGGCGCAGCAGGCAACGCGAGGTGTGGGCTCCTTGCCCGCAGGATCGGTTTCGAAACTCAACA
This sequence comes from Govania unica, assembly GCF_027920805.1. Lineage (GTDB taxonomy): Bacteria > Pseudomonadota > Alphaproteobacteria > Sphingomonadales > Govanellaceae > Govanella > Govanella unica. Next base: position 343,556 of record NZ_JANWOI010000001.1, on the reverse strand, counting down.
GCAAGCCGCCAACCGCCCAGACCCCCTGGAACCAGCTTGAGGACAAGACGCCGCTTGAGCGCCGGATCACCGCGCTCAAAACCACCCAGAATTTCATCAACAGCAATTCAAGCAATGCCAAGCTCGCCGGCGACAATAAGGACGCAAAGGCGCTGTTCACGCTTTATGAAGCGCTGGTGAAGCTCAAGGATATTGCCGACTACGCCTCGGATAAAAACCGCACCGATACGGTGCGCTCGACGCTCGACATTCTGATGCAAAAGGGTCTGTCACAGATCAAGGACTTCATGCAGACGACAGATCTCAATCTGCTTGATCTTGTCTATGGCAGCAAAAGCAACAAGGTGCAGACCCAGATCGGCGTCGGCAAGAACGCATCGAAATTCATCGGCCGCAGCCTGCTGACAAGCTCCAAGGAGGCCGCCATTTCCGGCGTCTCCCCAAGCGACCGTTTCACCGTCACCATCAGCAAGTCCGGTGAAACCCGGGATTTCGATATTGACCTGTCGGAAATTTCCGGCCCGATTTCGCTACAAGCGATCGCCGACCTTGTCAATTCGAAGATCGAAGCCGAGACCACCACCAACGCCCTTGGCGAAACGGTCAGCAAATATACGACGCGTTTCAATGTGGAAAAGATCGACAACACCCATTATTCGCTGGCCCTCTCCGGCCTCACCGGTGAAAAGGTCAGCCTGACCGCCGCCGTCGCGGAACCGAGCCTGTTTGTGGTCGGCACCAGCAAAGCCAACGACAAGGCCGTCACCACTGGAACGCTGACCCGTCTCGATGGCCTCGACAACAGCGATCCCACACGTGGCTTTCGCGACAGCATCGCGGGCCAGGGCACAACCCTGCTTGAGGTCAATGACAAAACGGCCGCGACCGATCCTTTGAATGGCCGTACCAATGCCACCATCGAAAAGATCCGTCAGTCGGTCACCGATCTCTATAAAGAACTCGATATCGAAACCAACAAAACCGACAGCAGCCGCCCCAACACCGAAACCACAGCCTCCGCCGTGGCCGTCGACAGCGAAGGCCATGTCTTCGTCATCGGCAACAGTGCTGGCGATTTCGGACACGAGGTCAATCGGTCGGACGGCAGCGACGTTTACCTGACCAAATATGACGCCGCCGGCAATGTCGTGTGGCAGCATCTGCTGGGCGCGAATGGCACCGCGTCGGGCTATGGCATCACCATCGACAGCAACGACAATGTGATCATTGCGGGCAGCGTCAACGGCACCCTGACCGGCAATGAGCTGTTCAAAGGCACCGACAGCTTCGTCACCAAATTCTCCAATTCCGGGGACCAGCTCTGGACCAAGCAAATCGACAGTTACGCCGATGACAGCGCCTTTGCCGTCGCGGTCGACGCCGACAACAATGTCTATATCACCGGCCAGACCAAAGGCGCCTTTACAAGCGGCCTCACACCAGGCGGCAGCAATGACATGTATGTGGCCAAACTGTCCGGCAGCAAAGGCAACATCCTGGCCGCAAGCCAGTTCGGCACCGCCGACTCCGAAGTCGGCAAAGCCATCGCCGTCACCGATGACGGCAATATTCTCGTGGCCTCCGAAGAAAACGGACGAGCCATCGTGCGCAAACTTGACTCGACGGATCTGACCACGGTGCTGTGGGAAAAAGACCTTGGCAGTCTTGGCTCCGGCTCCATCAGCGGTATTGCTGTCGAAGGCACGAATATCTATCTCGCGGGCAGCACCACCAACAGCAGCTTTGGCGGCGGCACGGTGACCAACCCGCAATCAGGCGCAAGCGACGGCTTTGTTCTCAGGCTGGATGACGGCGGCACCGACGCTTCGGTTGCCTGGACCAATTTCGTCGGCACCTCAGGCAGCGATTACATCACCGGCATCGCCGCAAGCGGCGGCCAGGTTTATGTCTCGGGCCGCACCTCGGGACAGATGGGCGCCGAGTCCAAAACCGGCAGCACTGACGCCTTCGCCGGCAAGATCGACGGCATGACCGGCAGCACCGCCTGGATTGAACAGATGGGCGGCCTGACCGGAGCAAACGGCGCGACCGGCATCGCCATATCGTCAAACGGCAGCTCGGTTCTAAGCAAGCTCGGTCTTGGCCCGGGCAGCGTGCAGGTGACCGAAGACCGCACGCTCATGGCGCAAACCACACTGCGGGCGGGCGATTATTTTTATCTCTCGGTCAATGGCGGGCAACAGCAAAAGATCGTCATCCGCGAGGGCGATACGTTCGAGCGCCTGGCGTCGCGCATCAACACCGCGTCCTTCCGCAATATTAAGGCCGAAACCGTCATCGGCGGTCCCGAGGGACGGCGGCTCAAGATCAGCGCCATCAATGGTGGCGAAATTAAAATCATGTCCGGCAGCGGTGACAAGGACGCGCTCAAAAGCCTTGGTATCGAGCCGACCACCATCATATCGACTGACAAGCTTTATAATCTCAATACCGGCAAAAACGGCAAAGCCGCCGACCTCGATCTCGGCGGGCTTTTCGGTTTGAATTTCGAAGCCGGACTCACCACCTCGACCATGAATGGGTCCAAGTATCTCGCTGGCAAACTTGCCGACGCCATTGCCCAGATGCAGCGCGCCTATCGCTCGCTCTATCACGATCCGACCATCGAGGCGCTGAAGAATAACGCGAAAAAAACCAGCGGCACAGTGCCTGCCCATCTGCAAAAGCAGCTGGCAAACTATAAGGACGGCCTCAGCCGCCTGATGTCATCGGGCGGCATGAACATATGAGCCGAGCGCTGATCCTTGCACTTGCCACCCTGCTCGCGCTTGACGCAAGCACCGTGGTTCAGGCGGCCGAGGGTGAAAGCGAGCGGATATCTACGATCCGCAACAATCTTCCCATGGAGCCGCTGACGGTCAGCGTCTTTAGCAACAATCGCGTGCGTGGTCTGCTTGCCGTCGATCTTTCGCTCGATCTCAAGAATCCGGATAAACGGGCGCAGATTGAAAAGATCCTGCCCCGTCTCAGGGATCGTTACATCACCAGCCTGACCAGATTTGCCGCCAACCGCGTCGAGGTCAACCGGGCCCTGGACCTCGCCGCCCTGACCCAGTTGCTGCAGGATGTGACCGATGACGTGCTCGGCCAGCAAGCGGCGAACATCCTGATCGGCGGCGCCACCGTTCGCCGGCTTTAAGCCCTGCAACTTTTCCTACATCGCACTGATGCCGCCATCGATCACGAGTTCGGCTCCGGTCATGAAAGATGACTCCTCCGAGGCCAGAAAAACGATTGCCGCCGCGATTTCCTCGGGCCGCCCGAGCCGTCCGAGCGGAATCTGCCGGACCAGCCGCGCATGAACCTCCGCCTGCGGCTTGTCCCGCGCGAGATCATCCAATATCGCCGTCATGACGAAAGACGGATGCACCGAGTTTGAGCGGATCCCATAGCCCGCCCGCGCACAATGCAGCGCCACCGATTTCGACAAATGCCGCACCGCCGCCTTGGCGGAATTATAGGCGGCAAGATTATGCCCGGCGACAATCCCCGACACCGACGAAATATTGACGATGGACCCGCCGCCTGCCTCACCGCCGCTGGACGCAGCCATCAGCGGAATGGCATATTTACAGCCAAGAAACACACTGTCGAGATCGACCGCGTGAAGCTTGTGCCAATCTTCAAGGCTCGTCTCCTCGACCGTGCCGGTGATGACGATGCCCGCGTTATTGACAAGAATATGAAGACCGCCAAAACGGTCCTCTGTTGCGGCGAGCACAAGCTGCCAGTCCTCGGCCCGCGTCACATCATGACCCACCCCCAAGGCGCGATCCCCGTATGTAGCCGCGAGCGCCGTCACAGCTGCCCCCTCTATATCGCTCAAGACCACCCGCGCGCCCTCGCGAAGCAGCAGCTCCGCCGTTGCACGCCCGATGCCTGACGCCGCCCCGGTCACAAGCGCGACCTTGCCCGCAACCCGTCCAACGGATGGTTGAAAGCCCCCCTGTTGTGCCTTGTCACCGCTTGTCATCGCGCCCTCCTGCTCATGGTCACTAAAACGAACGTTTATATATATTCCTGTTTTACCCCAAACGACAGAACCAAACCACAGCTGACATGGCCGTCGCCAATGTGTCACAGGCGTAACCAACAAAGCGTCTTTCTCGCAACAGTTGTATTACGGCGCCCGGCGACCTCCAGACTTGGGGAAGCCATTTCATACAGAAAGGCTGTGCAATGGCACAAAAAAAATGGTTACTGGCCTCCACTGCGCTCGGCGCCATGGCGGGATTGATCTCGACTGCTGTTTTCATATCAAGCGCTTCCGCTCAACCCAAGCCCGCTGCCAAAAACGGCACCGGAGATGATAGCGCCATCATTGAACAGGTCCTGGTTACCGGCACCTATATCAAACGTAAATCGCAGCTCGACTCCCCCGCGCCCCTTTCGATCATCGATGGCGCTGACCTCGCCCAGCAAGGCTTCACCTCCGCCAGCGACGCAGCGCGCTTCATGACCATCAACAGCGGGTCTGAACTGAACAGCGACGCCTTTACCCAGAATTTCTCCACCGGCACCGCCAATATCAATCTGCGTGGCCTCGGGCTCAGTTCCACCCTGGTGCTTATCAACGGCCGTCGCCAGACATTGTCGAGCGCCTATGCTGACGACGGCGACACCTTCGTCGACACCAACGCGCTCATGCCCCTGATCATGATCGACCGTATCGAAGTCCTGAAAGACGGTGCGGCAGCGCTTTACGGCACCGATGCCGTGGCCGGGGTGGTCAATTACATCACCCGCAACGATTTTCGCGGCTTCGAAGCCACCGCCCGCTTCCAAACCACGACCCAAAGCAGCCAGCGGGATGTCGATCTCGGCCTGATCGGCGGCTGGGGCAATGACAAGGCGCAGCTGGTCGCCGCCCTCAGTTACAAACGGCGCAGCGAACTGCTCGCCGCTGATCGTGATTTCACACGCGGCTCGGGTATTTCCGCCTCTGGCCAGCCGGGCTCCGTCTTTGGTCTCGTACCCGGCAACCCAGCATTCCCTGCCATCGATCCAGGCTGCGCCAAAGGCACAAACAGTATTCCCCATCTGCTGGCTCCGCGTCCGGCCGGATTGCCCTTCGACATCGGAACCTGCGATTTTGACTTTAGCCCCTATTACAGTCTGGTGCCGAAAGAAGAGCGCATTCAAGCCTATGCAACCGGCAACATCAAATTCTCCGACAGCGTCGAGTTTTTCGCCGAACTCGGCTATTCCGGCAACAGCGCCCTACGCTCAAACGCGCCGTCCTTCCCGGTTGCCTCGCCCGAGGCGGTGCCTGGCAACCACCCCGGCATTCCAGCCGCGCTCCGCCCGCTCTGGCCGACATCTCAGCCGCGCCTTTTTCTTGGCCGCATCCTCGGCGACGCTGCCGGGGTTTCACCAAGCGAGCATGATTCCGACACCTACCGCCTGGTTGGCGGATTGCGCGGCGACCTCACCGGCACATGGTCCTGGGAAACATCGGTCAGTTACAGCAAGAACCGTTTCTTTCTGATGGCGGAAGATGTGATCACCAGCCGCTACCGCGCGGCCCTGAATGGTCACGGCGGCCCTGACGGCAACCAATGGTTTAATCCGTTCAGCACCTCCATCGGCGCAACGCCAGATCAGATTGGCATCTATAACGATCCGGCCCTCATCGATTACATCGTGCAACCCTTGACCGTCCATTCAAGCGCAAGTTTATGGACCGCCGATGCGCGCCTCTCCGGTTCGCTTCTGAGCTTGCCCGCAGGCGATCTCGGCCTGGCCGTTGGCGCGCAGTATCGTCATGAGGCTCTCGCCTATGATTTCAACGACGCCTATAATCAGCAACAATTCCTGTTCCTCGTTGGCGGTCCCAACTTCAAAGGCAGCCGCGACATCCAGGCGGGCTTTGTCGAACTGGCGATCCCGGTCATCAACAGTTTTGAAATTCAGGCCGCCGCCCGTTATGAGGATTATGGCCACGGCGTCAATACACTCGATCCGAAAATCTCGGCACTCTGGCGACCGCTTGACAGCGTCACGCTCAGGGGGTCGTTCGGAACAGCGTTCCGTGCCCCCTCGCTATTTCAAACGCTCGGATCCAAGACCTCGCTCGTCAATATCAACATGGCCGGGCAAAGCATTTTCCGCGCCGCCCGCACAAACGGCAATCTCGATCTCAAGCCGCAGAATGCCGATGTTTTCAACGCCGGTATTTCCTGGCACCCAAACAGCAATTTTCTCGCGAGCCTCGATTACTGGCGGTTCAAATATAAAAATCTGATCGTGCAGGAAGACGCGCAAAGCATCGTCAAGGCCGCCCTCGCTGGCAATGCGCAGGCGTTCAGCCAACTTGAATATGACGGGTTCAACAATCTCTCGATGATCAATGTGCGCTATATCAATGCGCCAAGCGTCACCACGGACGGCATCGATATGTCGGCGAGTTATACCTGGCCGACTGCGGCGGGATTTGTCCGTCTCGCTGGGGACGCCACCTATGTGTTCAAATATAACGCGGTCGATCAGTTCGGAACGCCGTTCGAGGGCGCAGGCCGTCGGAACTACGGCACCTTTGCGCGGTCGATCCCGCAATGGCGCGGCAATGCCTATTTGACCGTCAACAACGGCAACCATCTCGCGACCGCCGTCTTCCGTTATATAGACAGCTATATCGACAACGAGAACAACGCCAAGGTCGGCGCCTATACCACCCTCGATGTGCAATACAGCTATAGTTTCTCGGGTCTGTTCGGAGGCTCCGGAGGCAGCGCGATCACCATGGGCGCGATCAATATTCTCGATCGTCAGGCACCTCATCTCGATACCTTCGGCGGCTATGACTCGAAAGTGCACGACCCGCGCGGACGTCTGGTTTATGTGGAGTTCAAGCAAGGCTTCTAAGCCTGCCTGCGGCAGACACCAAAAGGGCGGCGAACAAAGCCGCCCTTTTTCTTTTTCCCAAAAAAGCATAAAAAAAATGACCTTCGTCACGCGGGCGAAGGCCATGCAACAGTTTCTGCGTCCCCTAAGGGACCACCAAACTGTATTTAGATGATTTTCAGTTCGTCAGCCGAGCTGCGGCCGCGACGGTCATTCACCAGTTCGTAACCGATGCGCTGACCATCCTTAAGCCCTGCCAAACCAGCCCGCTCAACTGCGCTGATGTGCACGAACACATCTTTGTCGCCGTCGTCCGGAGTGATAAAGCCAAAACCCTTGGTGGCGTTAAACCACTTCACGGTGCCTGATGACATAGTCCTAGTCTCCATACGCTATAATCAGAGTGTCCGTTAATCGAGGCGTCAGGAAGGCGACCGAACCGCCTGTCACTGAGATCCTCAAAGATCGCGTAGGAGACTGCGGCAGGCGCGCGTTGTAGATCGCTCGTCAACGCAATGAGGAAACGCGGCTTTCAGGCCAAAGTCAAGGTCAAAACATTGATAGAAAGCGCGTTTGCGCCCTAATTTGGCACATTGCGACATAAAAGACATGATTTCTCGGCCCCATCATTCCCGCAACGGTTGCGGTCTTCATTCCCTGTTTAGGAATTAACCGCTCAGGACTTCAGCAGGCTCGAAACGTCAGAGATCAATTTCACCCGTCCGCGCATCGATGGACAGCGTAAAGCCCGAGCCATCGATCATGCGGCCGCGCACCCCATAGGTGCCGCCCACATAACCCACATCACTGATATGACGATACCCAAGCGCTTCAAGGCGCATCAGGATCACCGACAACGGGACGCCATCGCCGACCTGGCGAAAATCATGATCAAACTCATCCGCCTCAACCGAGGACGCCGCGGCGGTGGCCATGCCTGCAGCAAGGATAAGGGCGGTTGCCGTAGTGCGCATCGTCATCCTGTCCCCCACTCTGAAGTACGTTTTGAACCATCGAATCACCATGTGATGACTGGGCCATTAGCGATGAACAATGTGGCAACAGTACGACGCTCTTGAACCCACAGTCAAAAAAGCAAATGCCATCGGGAATAGAGCCGGCGGCGAAACCACCCGGGTCAGATTGGATCTACAGAGGGAATATGCGCAGACTGGCGATGACGGCCAGAGCCTTAGCAGGGACGGCAAAACATCTTATCTGCACAAGATGAAACCTGCATAAAATGGTGCGGGTGGTCGGACTCGAACCGACACTCTGTCGCCAGAACCGGATTTTGAGTCCGGCGCGTCTACCAATTCCGCCACACCCGCATGTTGCCGTCGAAATCGGGCTGCATCTTACCCGGACTATGCGCCGGGTCAACATATTCTCACCAAGAATATGCAAGAGAGTGGAGCAGCCTTGACGACAGCGGCGCTTTCTTGGGACAAGGGAAAGATCGCAGTATCCTCCGTGTCAAGGAACCCCCCTCTATGCCGCGCCTCGACCGCAATATACCGCTCATCCTCACGGCCGCTTCCATCGCCATTCTCGGGACCGTATTCGCCTTGGAGCATGTGGGCGGCTATCTCCCGTGCGAGCTTTGCTGGTGGCAGCGTTATGTGTATATGGCGGCGATCCCGCTCGGCGTGCTAGCCATCGTCACCGACCGCCCGGAAGCTGGTGGATCGTCCAAACGACTGCTCGCCCTTCTTGGATTCCTGTTTCTGATGGGCGCGGGCATTGCCGGATATCATTTCGGTGTCGAGCAGAAATGGTGGCAGGGTCCCACCGCCTGCAGCAGCATCGACCTTGAAGGCTCGATCGAGGATGTCTTCCGTGCCGTCATGGCCATGCCGATCATTCGCTGCGATAGCCCAAGCTGGACGCTGTTCGGGCTGTCCATGGCGGGGTATAATTTCATCCTGTCCCTGATCCTCGCCGCCCTCGCCCTGCGCGGTGCGCAGTCGCGACTCTGACACGGAATAACGCCATGACCCGCAACCCTGAAGCCCCCTCTGTTCTGCCCGGCGATCCCTCCGCGAAGGATCAGCGGGCTCGTTTGCTGCGCGTCGATCACGCCGGTGAATATGGTGCGGCGCGGATCTATCGCGGCCAGCTCGATGTGCTCGGCGCAAGCCACCCCCTGAGCGCCACCATTCAGCATATGGAAGCACAGGAAGGCCGCCATCTCGCCACCTTCGACAATCTGTTGCGCGAACAGCAGGTACGGCCGACGGCGCTGGGACCGTTCTGGCATGTGGCCGGCTATGCGCTTGGCGCGGCCACCGCTCTGATGGGGCCGAAAGCCGCCATGGCCTGCACGGCGGCGGTCGAGGAGGTGATCGACGACCATTACAGCGCCCAGATCAAGGCCCTCGGCCCCGAAGATCAGGAGCTCACCCGCACCCTCGAAGATTTCCGCGCCGAGGAAAACGAGCATCGCCAGACCGCACTCGATCACGGCGCCGCCGACACCCCCGGTTACCGCCTGCTGTCCGGCGCCATCAAAACCGGCTGCCGCGCCGCCATCTGGTTGTCACAGAGGGTGTGAGCTGGCGGCACCATGGATACGCGGGTCAAGCCCGCGTATGACAATGGTTTGATGTGGATGACAATTCCTTAATTCTGTCATTGCCGGGCTTGACCCGGCAATCTATGCCGCCACCAACACCGCTCTCACGGCTCCAGTTCGCTGTCCCAATAGAGGTAATCGCGCCAGCTTTGATGCAGGTAGTTGGGCGGGAAATGGCGGCCGTTCATCTGCAGCTGTTGCACCGTCGGCTGGAACGGCCAATGCGACGGCAGCATGTCAGCCTCACGCGGGGTGCGGCCGCCCTTGCGCCAGTTGCAGGGGGCGCAGGCCGTGGTCACATTCTGCCAGGTGGTGCGCCCGCCGTAGGCCCGGGGCACCACATGATCAAACGTGAGATCGGTTCCCGAACGCTGGGTCTCCCCGCAATATTGGCAGGTGAAGCTGTCACGCAGAAACAGATTAAACCGGGTGAACGCCGGATTGCGGGCCGGGCGGATATAACGTTTGAGCGCGATGACGCTCGGCAGCCGGAATTCCGTCCCCGGGCTGTGAACCACGCGGTCATATTCGGCCACGATATTGACGCGGTCGAGAAACACCGCCTTGATCACCGTTTGCCAGCCCCAGAGGGACAACGGAAAATAGCTCAGCGGCTGATAATTGGCATTCAACACCAGCGCCGGATAAGCATCGAGAGATAACGAAGCAGTCTGTACGCCCATTGTTCCAACTCGTCCCCATATGCGGGGAATCATCAAGCTTCAGGGTATCGACGCTAGTTTCTATACAAGATACAGTGTGTGGAAATTATGACAGTCGAAACTGCTGCGTCAATATTCATGACCCACTCAGGTTGAATGATAGCACCATCGCCCGGCTCCGTCGTGACACGCTTTGCCCCAAGCCCCACCGGCGGCTTGCATCTCGGCCATGCCTTTTCGGCCCTCCATGCCTATCACCTGGCAAAACAGGCGGGCGGACGCTTTCTTCTCAGGATCGAGGATATCGACCAAAGCCGCTGCCACCCCGCCTTCATCACAAACATCCTTGAAGACCTCGCCTGGCTCGGCCTTGACTGGGAAACCCCGGTACGCCGCCAGTCCGAACATTTCGACGATTACCGCGCGGCGCTCGCCAGGCTTGACGCGCTTGGTCTCATCTATCCCTGTTTCTGCAGCCGGAAAGATATCACAAGATCCGCCGATGCCCCCCATGGCCCCGAGGGTCCGCTATATTCGGGCAGCTGCCGGAGCTTGAGCCCAGACGCCCGAGCCGCGCGCATGGCAAACGGCGGCCCCTATGCCCTCAGACTCGATGTCACCAAAGCCCGGAACCTTGCCGGTCCAGACCTCTGGTTCGAGGATGCGCTTCAGGGACTCACCCGCGCCGCCCCCGAAAGCCTTGGCGATGTGGTGCTCGCCCGCAGGGACACCCCGGCAAGTTATCATCTGGCGGTGACGGTTGATGATGCGCTTCAGGGGGTGACGCTGGTGACCCGTGGCACCGACCTGTTCCATGCCACGCATATTCATCGCCTGTTACAGGCCGTGCTTGGCTTGCCCGTGCCGCGCTATCATCATCATGCCTTGCTGCTGAATGCCGACGGCAAGCGCTTTGCCAAACGCGACAAAGCCATGACACTCCGCGACATGCGCGCAAGCGGCCGCACCCCCGTCGATATCCGGCGCGAGATTCTGGCCCGGGGCGGTACCGTCTTTACCGCTTGCTAAGACTTTCGTCCGTATCGTGAGCGCTTGTCTCATGAGGAATAATCCCAATGCAGATAAACGCACGCGCGATCCCGAGCCTCAGCTTGAAACAGCTTGTCCGCCGACTTGCCCCGTGGATCGCCCGCAGCCTACCCCCGCCTGAAGACCATCATCACGACCAGGTCCCGGACCTCCTCACTCAGCATTACAACCGCGAAGCCGACGCTTTATCCGCAGCCCTGATCGGGCTCACGGACTGTCTCTCTCACCAGAACCCCGCAATGCTCAAATCCCGCGCCGACGACATGGCCCGGCTTGCAAGCGAATGGCTCGCGCTCAGCGAAAATACCATCCCCAAAAGCGAGTCCCGCAAGGATCCTCGGTGGACCCGCCAGCATAAGGCATGAGCGCCATCGGCGGGCTGATGTCGTCACCCCGCCGATGGATAGGCCGCATCCACGATCTTGACGATATCGGCCATGATGTCCGTCATCTGATAGTCTTTCGGCGTATAGACCCGGGCGACCCCGGCACGGGTCAGGATGTCCGCGTCTTCGGGCGGGATAATGCCGCCGACGATCACCGGCACGTCCGCGATACCGGCCGCCTTCATGCGCTCCATCACTTCGGTCACAAGCGGCAGATGACTGCCCGACAGGATCGACAGCCCGACCACATGCACCCCTTCTTCAAGCGCGGCATTGACGATCTGCGCCGGTGTCAGGCGAATGCCTTCATAGACCACTTCCATGCCGCAATCGCGCGCCTTGACGGCGATCTGTTCGGCGCCGTTCGAATGGCCGTCAAGACCCGGCTTGCCCACAAGGAATTTCAACCGCCGCCCCAGCCGTCCGGACAACGCCTCGACCGCCTGCTGCACATGGCGACTGGCATCGCCGCCACCTCGAGCGGCCCGGCCGACGCCGGTCGGCGCGCGGTATTCACCGAACGCCTCACGTAGTGCCGCGCCCCATTCGCCGGTGGTCACCCCGGCTTTGGCCGCAGCGATCGACGGCTCCATGATATTGCGGCCATCCCGCGCGGCGGCCTTCAGATCCTCAAGGGCAGCCTTGGCCCGCGCCTCATCCCGCGCATCGCGCCAGGCCTTCAGTCCCGCGATCTGCTCGGCCTCGGCTTGCGGATCGACGGTCATGATGCCGCCGTCATCGGCGGACACGAGCGGCGACGGTGCACTTTCGATGAATTTATTGACGCCGACCACGGTCTGCTCGCCAAGCTCGATCCGTCCGAGCCGGGCCGAATTCGAATCGACCAGAGCCTGTTTCATATAGCTCGACTCGACCGCCGCAATGGCCCCACCCATATCATCGATACGAGCGAGTTCGGCCAAAGCCTCGGCCTTCAGCGCTTCGACCTTGGCGTCAATCACGTGAGAGCCGTCGAAAACATCCTGATACTCAAGCAGATCGGTTTCGTAAGCGACGATCTGCTGCAGCCGCAAACTCCATTGCTGATCCCACGGCCGCGGCAGCCCGAGTGCCTCGTTCCAGGCCGGAAGCTGCACGGCACGCGCCCGCGCCTTTTTCGACAGCACCACCGCGAGCATCTCAAGCAGAATGCGGTAAACGTTATTTTCCGGCTGCGGCTCGGTCAGGCCAAGGCTGTTGACTTGCACGCCGTAGCGGAAACGGCGATGCTTTTCGTCCGCAACGCCATAGCGCTCCCGCGTGATGTCATCCCACAGATCCACAAACGCCCGCATCTTGCACAGCTCAGTGATAAAGCGCACGCCCGCATTGACGAAAAAGCTGATGCGCCCGACCACTTCGGGGAAGTCCTCCGGCGGCACCTGACCGCCAGCTTTGACGGCATCAAGCACCGCGACCGCAGTCGCCAGCGCAAAGGCCAGCTCCTGCACCGGCGTCGCCCCGGCTTCCTGCAAATGATAGGAGCAGACGTTGGTCGGATTCCATTTCGGAATCTCGCGATAGGTGAAGGCGATCACATCAGTGATCAGCCGCATGCTGGCCTTGGGCGGGAAAATATAAGTGCCGCGCGACAGATATTCCTTGATGATATCGTTCTGCACCGTGCCCTGCAATGTGGTGCGATCCACCCCCTGTTCCTCGGCCGCCGCAATATAAAGCGCAAGCAGCCAAGGTGCCGTCGCATTGATCGTCATCGACGTGTTCATGCGCTCAAGCGGGATATCGGCAAACAGCGCGCGCATGTCGCCCAGATGACAGATCGGCACCCCGACCTTGCCGACTTCCCCCCGCGCGAGCACATGATCGCTGTCATAGCCGGTCTGAGTCGGCAGATCGAATGCCACCGACAAGCCGGTTTGACCGCGCGCAAGATTGGTCCGGTAAAGCTCGTTGGACGCCGCCGCCGAAGAGTGGCCGGAATAGGTCCGGAACAGCCAGGGCTTGTCACTCTTCTGTTTGGCGTCAGTTGCAACGTCGGTCATCGATCGTGTCTTTCCAGATGTCAGATTGAGGCCGCCTGAGCAGCCATGCACCATATGTGGATTACGTTTTCTCAGCGTGACAAGCAGGCAAATTCATTCGGTCAGAAACATTACCGCAAGAAACTGGCCGAGACGAAGCCCTGATTCGCCCGCTGATTCCTTGACTTTCTCCAAAGCCAGTTTGTATTTTTCATCACATGTACGGACAACAGTATTATTTTATGTCTCCGTATTTGGCAATTTTATATTTAAATTTCCCTATAGACCGCAAGTCAGATATATTTTATTAACTGTTGCGCTGCAAAAATTATCAGTGCAACGCACGAAACTCATACTACAATGGCGACTATCTGTCATGACCATGGCTATCCGAGTGTCATTATTTTGCACTGCAACCAAAAGAGGGTCGGACGCGCAATCCACCGCCCTGAACCAGCCGGATCAGTCCTTGAGGACAGTCTCCTCGAATCCAAAGGAACCATCCGGTGCCAGAGCTGAATGTAGAGAGGGATACAGAAACCATGACCGCCACCGTGACGGCAGAACTGAACAAGGACGCAGTGCATGAGGACTCGGTGACCGCCGGGCTCCCCATCAAGGATCTTTATGAAGTTGGCGAAATTCCGCCGCTCGGCCATGTTCCGGGCAAAATGTACGCCTGGGCCATCCGCCGCGAACGCCATGGCCCGCCGGAACAGTCCATGCAGGTCGAAATCGTGGACGTGCCCGAAGTTGATGCCGATGAAGTGCTCATTCTGGTGATGGCCGCAGGGGTCAATTATAATGGCGTGTGGGCCGGTCTCGGCACCCCCATTTCCCCGTTCGATGTCCATGGCGCGCCCTATCATATTGCGGGCTCCGACGCCTCCGGCATCGTCTATAAGGTCGGCGCCAAGGTCAAACGCTTCAAGGTTGGCGACGAGGTCGTGGTTCACTGCAATCAGGACGACGGCGATGACGAGGAATGCAACGGCGGCGATCCCATGTTCTCGCCGACCCAGCGCATCTGGGGCTATGAGACCCCGGACGGCTCCTTTGCCCAGTTCGCTCGTGTGCAGTCGCGCCAGCTCATGCATCGCCCGCGCCATCTGACCTGGGAGGAAAGCGCCTGCTACACGCTGACCCTCGCCACCGCCTACCGCATGCTGTTCGGTCATCGCCCGCATATCCTGCGTCCGGGCCAGAACGTGCTGGTGTGGGGGGCGTCAGGCGGCCTTGGCTCCATGGCCATTCAGCTCATCACCACGGCCGGCGCGAACGCCATCGGCGTGATTTCCGACGAGACCAAGCGCGAGTTCGTGCTGTCGCTCGGCGCGAAAGGCGTGATCAACCGCAAGGACTTTAATTGCTGGGGTCAGCTGCCGCTGGTCAATTCGCCGGAATACAACGACTACCTCAAGGAAGTCCGCAAATTCGGCAAGGCCATCTGGGACATCACCGGCAAGGGCAATGACGTCGATTTCGTCTTTGAACATCCGGGCGAACAGACCTTCCCGGTGTCCTGCTTCATCGTCAAACGCGGCGGCATGGTGGTGTTCTGTGCCGGCACCAGCGGCTTTAATCTGACCTTCGACGCGCGCTTTGTCTGGATGCGCCAGAAACGTATTCAGGGCAGCCATTTCGCCAATCTGCTGCAGGCGAGCCAGGCCAATCAGCTGGTGATTGAACGCCGCATCGATCCCTGCATGTCCGAAGTGTTCTCGTGGAAAGATATTCCGCGCGCCCATACCAAGATGTGGAAAAACGAACATAAGCCCGGCAATATGGCGGTGCTGATCACGGCGCAGCGTCCGGGCCTCCGCACCTTCGCTGATGTGGTCGACCAGATTCCCGGCCGCTAACAATCCGTCAGTCCGAGCGGAGCGAAGAATCCAGCAAGCCTGGATCCTGTCGCTTCGCTCGGGATGACGGAATTTCTCGTTCTATTCCGGAGTCATACCCGATGTCAGATATTCTCGATCCGGCCGATCTCGACGACGAAGCCGGCTCCCTCATTGATACCTGTGCCGAAGCGCTTGAGTCGGCCGAAAAGCTCGGCGCCGTGGCGCGCGATGCGCTCGCCCAGCATGTGGTCCGGAATGGCGCGCTCGATCGCGAGGCCATGGAGGAACATCAGTTCGCCGTCCATGGCCTGTCCTGGATCGCAACCTATGTGGAAACTTTGCGTGAGACCCTCGGCTGGGCCCGGCGGCTTGAGGCCGATGGCCAGTTCGGCGAACTCGAACATCTGATGCTGCAGGCTGGCTTCGGCGAATATCTGGCGCAGCTTGCGGGTGGCATCCCGATGTCCCAGGGCGAAATCGTCCGCCCCGCCGATCTCTGGGTCAGCGGCGACATGGTCGCCGATTTCCGCAACGAAGCGGTCGAGGCGCTGATCGAGGCCGGAAACGCCCCCGACGTGCGCAGCCGCATCGCCGACCTGATCGAACATAGCGCCGACAGCGGAGCCTTCGGCGCGCTCGGCCTGGAAGACACCTATGAGATGATCCGGCAGGAGTTCCGCCGCTTCGCCAATGCCGAAGTCATCCCCTATGCCCATGGCTGGCATCTGAAAGACGAATTCATCCCGCTCGACATCATCCGGAAAATGAGCGACATGGGCGTGTTCGGCCTGACCATCCCCGAAGAGCTAGGCGGATCCGGCCTCGGCAAGACCGCCATGTGCGTGGTGTCCGAGGAACTGAGCCGCGGCTATATCGGCGTCGGCTCGCTCGGCACACGGTCGGAAATCGCCGCCGAACTTATTCTGAACGGCGGCACGCCCGAGCAACAGAAACAGTGGCTGCCAAAAATCGCAAGCGGCGAGATTCTGCCCACCGCTGTCTTCACCGAACCAAACACCGGATCGGACCTCGGCTCGCTCAAAACCCGCGCCCAGCTGACCAAGAACGACCAGGGCGAAGACGTCTATAAAATCACCGGCAACAAGACCTGGATCACCCATGCCGCCCGTGCCGATGTGATGACATTGCTTGTGCGCAGCAAAGCCGACGCGCCGGGTTATAAGGGCCTCAGTATGTTGCTCGCGGAAAAGCAGCGCGGTGATGACGCCAATCCCTTCCCCACCCCGGGCATGAGCGGCGGCGAGATCGAAGTGCTCGGCTATCGCGGCATGAAGGAATATGAAATCGGCTTCGATGGGTTCGAAGTCAAAGCCGAAAATCTTCTGGGCGGGGTCGAGGGCAACGGCTTCAAACAATTAATGACGACCTTCGAGTCGGCGCGCATCCAGACCGCCGCCCGGGCGCTCGGCGTGGCCCAATGCGCGCTTGAAATCGGCCTCCGCTATGCCACCGAACGGACGCAGTTCGGCAAACCGATTTATGCCTTCCCCCGTGTGCACGGCAAACTTGCCTGGGCGGCGGTTGAAATCATGATGGCGCGCCAGCTCACCTATTACGCCGCCCGGCAAAAGGACGAGGGCAAACGCTGCGATCTTGAGGCCGGCATGGCCAAGCTTCTGGCCGCCCGCATCGCCTGGGCCACCGCCGACAATGCCTTGCAGGTTCATGGCGGCAATGGCTATGCGCTTGAATATCCCATCAGCCGCGTCTTGTGCGACGCGCGTATTCTCAATATCTTCGAGGGCGCGGCCGAAATTCAGGCCGATGTCATTGCCCGCCGCCTGCTTGGCGCCGGGAATTAAGGCCGAAAGGCCGGACCAGCCCGCAAACGGGCTGTCGTCCGGCCATTAGGTTTTGCCGAGGATGGATGTTATGGACGTTTTGCGTTTTCTACTGCCCTTCATGCTGGTCATCGTGCTCGGCATTCTCGTTGCCGGCATTATTGTCATGGCCAAGGGCGGGGAAACCAGCCGCAAATACAGCAACAAGCTGATGCAGGCCCGCGTGTTGGCGCAGTTCGTCGCCGTGATCGTCATTGTCCTGCTGTTTGTCCTCAGCGGCAGATCCTAACGTCTTTCAGGAGCCCGTCTCATGGTCACTCTCACCAAAATCTACACCCGTGGCGGCGACAAGGGCCAAACCTCACTGGTTGGCGGCCGCCGGGTGTCCAAGCATGACCCGCGCATCGCCGCCTATGGCACCGTGGACGAAGCCAATTCGGTCATCGGTCTGGTGCGGCTTCATACCACGGGCGATATCGACGCCATGCTCGGCCGCATCCAGAACGAACTGTTTGACCTAGGCGCCGATCTCGCCAACCCCGACAGCGATTTCGACAATGCCCAGGCGCTCCGGATTCTGCCGGTGCAGACCGCGCGTCTTGAAGCCGAAATCGACGCCATGAACGCCGACCTCGCATCACTCAATTCGTTCATCCTGCCCGGTGGGTCACCGGCATCCGCCTATCTCCATCTCGCCCGCACCGTGGTCCGCCGCGCTGAGCGCCTGACGGTCGAAGCCGCCGAGGCCGAAGCCATCAACCCCGAAGCGGTGAAATATATCAATCGGTTGTCAGACCTCCTGTTCGTACTTGGGCGCAAGCTCAATGATAACGGCGCAGGGGACATCCTGTGGAAGCCAGGCGCCACGCGCTGAGTCCACAGGCCGACCGGAGCCATACCGCGTTCGAAACAGTGTTTCATGCCATCCAGATGCAGTTTGGCGGCGTTGACAGCAGGATACGGCTGCGCTAACTCTCCAAGGCCCCTTTGTTGCAGCGCATTAGCCGCAGCGCACCAAGCCGGGCCAAAAGACCAGTTTCGACGACCAAAAAGACAAGGCAGACAGTAGAAATAAGGTTAGCTGGCCCGGGAAACGGACGGCAAAGTTTAGGCAAAGGAAAAGGGCTTCCGATGAAAATACTCGTCCCCGTCAAGCGGGTGGTCGACTATAACGTGAAAATTCGCGTCAAGGCCGATCAGAGCGGCGTCGAACTCGCCAATGTGAAAATGTCCATGAACCCCTTCGACGAAATCGCCATCGAAGAGGCGATCCGCTTGAAAGAAGCGGGCAAGGCGACGGAAATCATCGCGGTCTCCGTGGGCCCGGCACAGGCGCAGGAAACCATCCGCACCGCGCTCGCCATGGGCGCCGACCGGGGCATTCTCGTCAAGACCGATGTGGACGCCGAACCGCTCGCCATCGCCAAGGTTCTGAAGGCCATCGCGTTGGACGAAAAAGCCGACCTTGTCATTCTTGGCAAACAGGCCATTGACGGCGACAACAACCAGACCGGCCAGATGCTTGGGCAACTGCTCGGCTGGGGCCAGGGCACCTTTGCCTCGAAGCTTGAAGTGCTGGACGGTACGCTGCGGGTAACGCGCGAAATCGACGGCGGTCTTGAAACCGTGAACCTCAAGCTCCCTGCCATCGTCACCACCGACCTCCGCCTGAACGAGCCGCGCTATGCGTCGCTGCCGAACATCATGAAGGCCAAGAAAAAGCAGCTCGACGAAAAAAGCGCCGCTGATTATGGCGTCGACATGACCCCGCGCCTCAAGACCCTCAAAGTGAGCGAACCGCCCAAGCGCAAGTCTGGCGTCAAGGTCGCCTCGGTGCAGGAACTGGTCGACAAACTGAAAAACGAAGTGGGAGTGATCTGATCATGGCCGCACTGGTATTTGCTGAACATGACGCCACGTCCATCAAGGACGCGACCCTGAGCGCCGTCACCGCCGCCGCCACCTTTGGCGACGTCGATGTGCTGGTGGCCGGTCAGGGCGTACAGGCCGCCGCTGACGCCGCCGCCAAGATCGTCGGCGTGCGCAAGGTGTTGCTCGCCGATGACGCGGCTTATGCGCATCCGCTCGCGGAAAACCTCGCCAATCTGGTGATCGGCCTCGCCGGATCCTATGACGCGATCATCGCGCCCGCCACCACCACCGGCAAGAATTTCATGCCGCGCGTGGCCGCCGCCCTCGATGTGGCGCAGATCTCCGAAGTGACCGCCGTGATCTCGGCCGACACGTTCGAGCGTCCGATCTATGCCGGGAACGCCATCGCCACCGTGCAGACGTCCGACGCCAAAAAAGTCCTCACCATCCGTCCGACCGTCTTCGCGAAAGCTGCGGCCACGGGTGGGTCCGCCAGTGTTCAAGCTGTCGCTTCGGCCGACAATTCGGGCCTGTCGACCTTCGAAGGTCAAGAACTCTCGAAGTCCGAGCGTCCAGAACTCGCCAGCGCCAAGATCATCGTCTCCGGCGGTCGCGGCATGGGCTCGGGCGAGAATTTCAAGCTCATCGAGGCTGTGGCCGACAAGCTCGGAGCCGCCGTCGGCGCCTCCCGCGCGGCCGTCGATGCTGGTTTCGTGCCGAACGACTATCAGGTCGGCCAGACCGGCAAGATCGTGGCCCCGGACCTCTATGTGGCCGTTGGCATTTCGGGCGCGATCCAGCATCTCGCCGGGATGAAGGACTCGAAAGTCATCGTCGCCATCAACAAGGACGAAGACGCTCCAATCTTCCAGGTGGCCGATTACGGTCTCGTGGCCGATCTGTTCCAGGCTCTTCCCGAGCTGGAAAAAGCATTGTAAGGTCGAAAGACAGGCCGCGCGGGGCAAAACCCGCGCGGCGTGACGTTTTATATCCAAGTTCGTTTTGAACCTAAGACTCTATGCCTGAGACTTTGTGCGGACCGCCCCGGTGGGCAGCAGGCACGGCCAGGCTCCCACGAAAGCGGAATAAGCAAAATGGTTGTAAAAGTTGGTGTGATTGGTGCGGGGCAGATGGGCAATGGCATTGCTCACGTGGCGTCGCTCGCGGGCTATGATGTCGTTCTCAAGGACGTCACCATGGAACGGGCCAGCGCCGGACTTGAAACCATCCGCCACAACATGCAACGTCAGGTGCAGCGCAACAAGATCGCCCAGTCCGTCATGGACAACGCCATTGGCCATATTTCGCTGGCTGATAGCTACGATTCGCTCAACGATGCCGATCTGGTGATCGAGGCGGCGACCGAGAACGAGCATATCAAGCGCGAGATCTTCAAGGAACTCTGTCCGCATCTCAAGCCGACCGCCATTCTCGCTTCCAACACCTCGTCGATTTCCATCACCCGCCTGGCCGCCGTCACTGACCGCCCGGAGCAATTCATCGGCCTGCATTTCATGAATCCGGTGCCGGTGATGCAGCTTGTGGAGCTGATCCGCGGTATCGCCACCAGCGAAGACACCTTCCAGCGCGTGCGCAAATTCACCGACAAGCTCGGCAAGACCACAGCAAACGCTGAAGATTTCCCGGCCTTCATCGTCAACCGCATCCTGCTGCCGATGATCAACGAAGCGATCTATACGCTGTATGAAGGCGTTGGTTCGGTCGAAGCCATCGATACCGCCATGCGGCTTGGCGCCAATCACCCCATGGGCCCGCTGCAGCTCGCCGACTTCATCGGCCTCGACACCTGCCTGTCGATCATGCAGGTACTCTATGAAGGCCTCGCCGACTCGAAATACCGGCCCTGCCCGCTGCTGGTCAAATATGTGGAAGCCGGCTGGCTCGGCAAAAAGACCATGCGCGGCTTTTACGACTATCGCGGTGAAGTCCCCATTCCGACTCGCTGAGTTCAGTCCGCACCCTATCTCCCTACTGTCATTACCGGGCTTGACCCGGTAATCCATCGGGCCGAGGGGCAACTGCTTGAACCATGGATTGCCGGGTCAAGCCCGGTAATGACAGCTTAAGATGCTGACGTGAGGAAATCTCCTCCGACTCGCTAAATTCAGATTGCCCGCCCTATCCTACTGCTGTCATTACCGGGCTTGACCCGGTAATCCACCGGGCCGAGGGGCAGCTGCTTGAACCATGGATTGTCGGTGTCCACGCCCGGCAATGATGTTTAACATTAAGACGCCAGCGTCGGCTGCCCGGCCGTCCGGCCTTCGAGCACGCAAATCTGCTCGTACAAACTCCGCCACTCCTGAGCCAGGCAATAATCCCGCGCGGCCCGGCTGCCGAGGCAACGCATCAAACGCAACGCCGTCTGCTGCAGTTGATCATCTTCAATCATCATGGCCTGGATCATGGAAGGTCTCCTTAAGCCGCCGCATGGGCTCTTTCCATAATCACAGCATGCCGCCCGATCCTGGCATCAGTTGGGCCTGATTGCGGCAATCTCGCGGCAAGGCGTATAATAGTTAAATCTCCTCCTCCCGCTGTCACCTATGGAGAACCCCCTATGACAACCGAAGCTGACGACATTCTGAAGACCTGGTTCCACGACATCGGGCCAAACGGCTGGTTCGCGACTTCGGATGAGACCGACAGCCTGTTGCGCACGCGCTTTCTCAAGGTCTATGAAGCCCAGGCCATAAGCCTTGAACATGCCGAACTCTGGCTGCTGCGGCCGACCTGGGCGCTTGCGCTTGTGCTGCTGCTGGATCAGTTTCCCCGCAACATGTTCCGCGACAAGGCCCGGGCCTATGCCACCGACGGCCTCGCGCTCACCGTTGCGCGGGAGGCTATCGAGCATGGTCACGATCTTGAAACACCGGTCGATCGGCGCATTTTCTTTTATCTGCCGTTCGAGCACAGCGAAAAGCTCGCGGATCAGGAGGAAGCCATTAGCCTCATCCGCGAACGTGCCGATCTTCATGATTATCTGAAATATGCCGAAGCGCACCGCGACATCATTCGCCGCTTCGGCCGCTTCCCGCATCGGAACGCCATCCTCGGCCGCAGCTCCACGGACGAGGAGACGGCCTATCTCTCAAATGGCGGCGAAACTTTCGGGGTGACTGTCTGAACAGTGGAGGCTTACGGCTCGACAGAGTCCGCGCCCACCCCACATGGATACGCGGGTCAAGCCCGCGTATGACAGCTTAAAGTCATCCTGAGCGCAGCGACAGGATCCAGCCTTTCTTAACAGCTCACCGTTCTCGCTGAGAGGGCCCTAGCCCTTTTTGCTCAGACTGTCGATCTGAGCCTGCATGGCGTCCAGTTGGTCGCGCAATGACTTAAGGGCCGTACCGGCGAAGTCTTCAGCGGGTTGTTTCGGCTCGGCCTTGGCCTGGGGCTCCGGCTCCGTGCCAGCCATGGCGTCGGGCTGAACGAAAGGGGTGAACATCCGGCTCGCCCGCTCGAACACCGCCATATTCTGGCGTGCGATTTCCTCGAACGATGAGGCGAAGGCCTTGGCCGGGGCGAAATGCTGCTGAAAATAATCGCGGTATTGATCCTGATTGCGCGAGAACATTTCCATGGTGGCTTCAAGATAGCCCGGCAGAACCGATTGCAACCCATTGCCATAGAAGGAAATCAGCTGACGCAGGAAGTTGATCGGCAACAGCGTCTGACCGCTTTTGCTCTCTTCCTCGAAAATGATCTGGGTCAGAACGGAATGGGTGATGTCCTCACCGGTCTTGGCGTCGCGGACCACAAAATCCCGACCATCCTTGACCATCTGACAAAGATGCTCAAGCGTCACATAGCTTGATGACTCGGTATTATACAAACGCCGGTTGGCATATTTCTTGATGACAACGGGCTCTTTATCAGTGCTTTGGTCAACCACGCAAAAACTCCCTGTCCCCCAGGAATATGACAATCTTTAGTATAGCCCTGTATTTGTTGCTGCGCGCAAGAGATTTGTTGCAGTACAGCAGAAAGCACCGCAAACTTCGGATCAGCTGCCGCAATATGGATCCCCTGCCCCATGGCCGATCAGCAAGACCCACCCGTGAGTCCAGATCAAAATCAACCTTCTCCGGTAAGTTCCACGGAGGAAGTTGCGATCATTGCCGCAGCCTTTCTTGATCTTTGGCAGCGCAACATGGCGGCCTGGGCCACGGACCCGCAAAGCGGCCCGCCGCTCGCCCTGGTTGAGAATCTGGCCCGTCAATGGATCTCGACCAACAAGATCCCAAAGACGGGCACATCATGACATATATCCCCGAGCCGCAGGCCCCTTTCGATCGCCGCCTGGCCCCGCGGCCGCTCGGCTTTCATCTGATGCTGAGCTCGGCGACCTGGATGGGTGGTGCGGCGGCGCTGCCAAGCTTTCTTGTCGGCCTGCCGGTCATTCATAAAAGCCTCACCGCCGAAGCCAACGCATTGCGCAAACAGGCCCTCGGCACCAATGGGTTCCTGCTCGCAAACGCCGTGCTGGCGACGGCGCAACAGCGCGTGTCGGACATGACCCGGGGCCTCACCGCCTATCATCAGCATCCGTGGCGGCGCAAGGCTCCGGTCCGGCGCAGCCTGGCAGATTTTGGCACCAGCCGCCTTTTGGGTTTTGGCGGCCGCAAGCCCGCCCCCGGGGTGCTGGCCATCCCGTCGCTCATCAATCCGTCCTATATTCTCGATCTCGAACCCGACCGCAGTTTCATGGAATATCTTGGAACGCGCGGCCTGCGCCCGGCTCTCCTTGACTGGGGCAGCCCCGGAACCGAGGAATGCGGCTTCACGCTCAGCGACTATATCACCGAGCGGCTCGAACCGGCGCTTGAGGCCATGGTGACGAAAACAGGCGGGCCGGTGCATATTGTCGGCTATTGCATGGGTGGCACGCTGGCGCTCGCGCTCGCGCAAAGACGGCCCGATCTTATTCGTTCGCTGCTGCTGCTGGCCGCCCCGTGGGATTTTCACGCCACCAGCGTCACCCTCATCCGCGCACTGACAACCATGTTGACCGGATCCATCAACAATCTACCGCCGAACATGCCCATTCCGATTGATCTGTTGCAGATCTTTTTCGCCAGCCTCGACCCCACGCTCAATGATCGCAAATTTCGCCGCTTTGCCCATATGGACCCGGCGAGCCCGGCCGCCCAGGCCTTCGTCGCCATCGAGGATTGGGCCAATGATGGCACCCCGCTGCCGCGCGCGGTGGCCGAAGAATGTCTTTATGGCTGGTATGGCAGCAACAGCCCCGCGCTTGGAGCCTGGCAGGTGGCTGGAGAGGTCATTGATGCCGCCCGCGTCACCTGTCCGACGCTGATCGTGGCGCCGCGCGCCGACCGCATCGTGCCCCCCGCCTCGGCGCTGGCCCTCGCCAATCAGATCAAACAGGCCGACGTCCTGCGTGCCGCCCATGGTCATGTGACCATGCTGGCCGCCCCCGACGCCAAAACCCGGCTGTGGCCCGGCCTTGCCGACTGGTTGCTGGCGCACTGACTGCAACCAGATTTGTCCGGACAAATTTCTTGCCCTCCCTCTCGCCACCGGATATATATTGCAGCGCAAAATAATCCCCGGAGCCATCTCGCCCCCGTGACGGATGGTGATATGATACGGCATGTTTGTCCTCTGCAGCGGACAACAGCTATCAACAATCGTCATAACACCACACGGAAAGGCTACCCTATGACCGAAGTCGTAATTGTCAGTGCCGCCCGCACGCCGATCGGCTCATTCAACGGCACGCTTGCCGCCGTTTCGGCCCATGAACTGGGCCGCATCGCCATCGTCGAAGCGTTGAGCCGCGCACAAGTCGCACCCGCCGACGTCTCCGAAGTCATCCTCGGTCAGGTCCTGACCGCGGGCGAAGGTCAGAATCCGGCCCGTCAAGCCGCCATCGCCGCCGGTGTCGCCATCGAAACCCCGGCCTGGATCGTCAATCAGGTCTGCGGCTCCGGCCTCCGCGCCGTGGCCCTTGGCGCCCAGGCCATCAAGAACGGCGACAGCGCCATCGTCATCGCTGGCGGTCAGGAAAGCATGTCGCAATCGGTCCATGTGGCTTACTTGCGGAACGGCATCCGCATGGGCGACGGCAAGCTCGTCGACAGCATGATCAAGGACGGCCTGTGGTGCGCCATGAACAATTACCACATGGGCGTCACCGCCGAAAATGTGGCCAAGCAATATCAGATCACCCGCGCCGATCAGGACAGCTTCGCCGTCGCCTCCCAGAACAAGGCCGAAGCGGCGCAGACGTCCGGCCGCTTCAAGGATGAAATCGTCCCCGTCGTCATCAAGACCCGCAAGGGCGAGGTAACGGTGGCCGATGACGAATATATTCGCCATGGCGCGACGCTCGACAGCGTCTCCGGCCTCAAGCCCGCCTTTGACAAAGAAGGCAGCGTCACTGCGGCGAACGCAAGCGGCATCAATGACGGCGCGGCGGCACTTGTGCTGATGTCCGCTGACGAAGCCAAAAAGCGCGGCCTCACGCCGCTGGCCCGCATTGCCTCCTGGGCACAGGCGGGGGTTGATCCGGCGCTCATGGGCACTGGTCCGATCCCGGCCAGCCGCAAGGCGCTTGAAAAGGCTGGCTGGTCGGTCGATGACCTCGACCTCATTGAAGCGAACGAAGCCTTTGCCGCACAGGCCTGTGCGGTCAACAAGGAAATGGGCTGGAATCTCGACCGCGTCAACGTCAACGGCGGCGCCATCGCGCTTGGCCATCCGATCGGCGCATCGGGCGCACGCGTGCTCGTGACCCTGCTTCATGAAATGCAAAAGCGTGACGCCAAGCGCGGCCTCGCCACGCTCTGCATCGGCGGCGGCATGGGCATCGCGCTCTGCGTCGAACGCTGAGACTGATCTGACTGGCGGTGCCGGGCTCAAACCCGGCACCGCCCCATAACAGGGGCCAGGGACTCAACCCCGGACTGAACCGACGCCAAAAATGGCGCGGATAAAAAAGACGAAACGAACAGGACGTCAACCAGAAAGGACTACGGACCATGACTCGCGTTGCGCTCGTCACGGGGGGGACCCGTGGCATCGGCAAGGCCATTTCTCTTGCCCTTCAGTCTGCAGGTTACAAAGTCGCCGCCAATTATTGCGGCAATGACGACGCCGCTCAGACCTTCACCAAAGACCATGCCATCAAGGCCTATAAATGGGACGTCGCCGACCATGACGCCTGTCAGGCCGGCGTCGCCACCGTGGTCGCCGACCTCGGCCCTATCGATGTGCTGGTCAACAATGCCGGCATCACCCGCGATACCTCCTTGCTGAAAATGACCATCGAGCAATGGAAAGCGGTCATCGACACCAACCTGACCTCCTGCTTCAGCATGTCAAAGGCGGTATTCCCCGCCATGACCGAACGCAAGTTCGGCCGCATCATCAATATCAGCTCCGTCAATGGTCAGTCCGGACAGTTCGGCCAGACCAACTATTGCGCCACCAAGGCCGGCATCCATGGTTTCACCAAGGCATTGGCCCAGGAAGGCGCGCGCTATGGCATCACCGTGAATGCGCTTGCTCCGGGCTACACGGAAACCGACATGGTGGCGGCGGTGCCGCAGGCCGTGCTGGATAAAATCATCGCCAAAATACCGGCTGGACGGCTTGGCCATGCGGATGAAATCGCGCGCGGTGTGCTGTTTCTCGCGTCCGACGACGCCGGTTTCATGACCGGCTCCACCCTTTCTATTAACGGCGGCCAGCATATGTACTAAAACAAATCTCCGTATGGAGGTTTGTCACAATGCATCTTGATGTCGTCCGGCTCCGTGACTTTTATGCTTCGCGTCTCGGAGCCGCGACCGCCCGCCTGGTCGGCGCCCGCATCCGCGAGATGTGGCCGCGTGTGACCGGCTTTGCCGTACTTGGACTTGGCTATGCCACGCCTTATCTCGATCTCTTCATGGATGACCGCCCGGAACGGGTGATCAATATCAGCCCGGCGGCGCAGGGCGTGCATCCCTGGACCCCGGACAGCGCACGCGGCAATCTGAGCGCCCTCGCGCGTGAGACCCTGCTGCCTTTGGCGGATGAAAGCATCGACCGCGTACTTATGGTCCATGTGCTTGAAACCGCCGAGGAAACCCGGGCCATGTTGCGCGAGGTCTGGCGCGTGCTTCGGCCCGGCGGACGTATTCTGACGGTGGTGCCGAACCGCACCGGGCCCTGGACCATTTCCGACCGCACACCCTTCGGCCATGGTCAGCCGTTCAGCCGTGGGCAGCTTGAAACCCTGCTGCGCGATCACATGTTCACGCCCGCCAGCCGCAAATACACCCTGTTTTCGCCCCCACGCGCCGGAATCCGCACCCTAAGGGCCACTGAACAACCCGGTCGCAAGCTATGGCCTGGCCTTGGTGGCGTGCTGCTGATGGAGGCGGAGAAACGTATCTATGCGTCGAACGGACTGATCCCGTCCCGCGCCAAACTGCACCGTCTGCCCGTGGTCACCCGCAAGACCACAAGCCCAGCCGCTCAATCTTCCTTACGGAGAACAAAAAGACCCTGATCAGCGGCCCAGTTCGCAAGCCACAAAGGCTGTGCCCAAGTGATCGGATTGCCACCTTTGCCGATGGCCAGACCTTTTTCAATCACGACGCCCAATTCATCGCACAGGATGACGAAATCGCGCACCGTGCAAAGATGAATATTCGGCGTCGTATGCCAGGGGTTGTCGAGCGTGCCGGTGTTCGGCATGCGCCCCGTCAGCAACAGATTGAAGCGCACCCGCCAATAGCCGAAATTCGGAAATGACACGATGGCCCGCTTGCCGATGCGCAACAGCTCGCTCACCACATCGCGCGGGCGATAGGTCGCCTGCAGCGTCTGGCTCAGGATGACATAATCAAAGGCTTTCGACGGATAGTCCTTGAGGTCGCTATCAGCGTCCCCCTGCACCACCGACAGTCCGCGCGTCACGCAGGCATTGACGCCAGCCTGACTAAGCTCGATCCCGCGCGCATCGGCGCCGCGTTCCCGCGCCAGATAATCCAACAACGCGCCGTCACCGCAACCCACGTCAAGCACCCGGCTGCCGGGCTCGATCATGCGGGCGATCTGCAGCAGATCAACGCGGATATCATGTGGCCGATTGACCCAGACGGCTTCGGTATCGCTCATGATATCCCCTTACAATCCGCGCTGACGTGCTGCGGATTCAAGGAACCCACGCAAAATGGTGAACATTTCCGGCACATCCAGCAGGAAGCTGTCATGACCTTTGTCGACATCAATTTCGACAAAGCTCACCGGTGCCGCCACCGCATTCAAGGCATGGACGATGGCCCGGCTATCGGACGTCGGATAAAGCCAATCGCTCGTGAAGGACATAACACAATAGCGCGCCACACTATGGGCAAAAGCCTTGGCGAGCAGTCCGCCGTGATCGGCCGCAAGGTCGAAATAATCCATGGCCCGGGTGATATATAAATAGCTGTTGGCGTCGAAGCGATCGACAAAGCTCGTGCCCTGATGCCGCAGATAACTTTCAATCTGGAACTCGGCATCGAAGCCATAGGCCAGCGCATCGCGATCCTGCAGGCTGCGCCCAAAGCGGCGCGTCAGGCCCGATTCCGACATATAGGTGATATGCGCCGCCATGCGCGCCACCGCAAGCCCCGCCTGAGGCACCACGCCCTCCTGCAGATAAGCTCCGCCGCGCCAGTTCGGATCGGCCATCACCGCCTGCCGGCCAACCTCATGAAAGGCGATATTCTGGGCCGAATGTTTCGAGGTGGTGGCGATGGGGATGGCGGTAAAAATCCGTTCCGGATAGGTCGCCGCCCATTCAAGCACCTGCATGCCGCCCATGGAGCCGCCGATAACGCAGAACAACGTCTCGATATTGAGATGATCGACCAGCATGGCCTGCGCCCGCACCATGTCGCGGATGGTGATGACGGGAAAAGTCAAACCCCAGGGCTCGCCCGTCGCCGGATTGATGTCGCTTGGCCCCGTGGTGCCGTAACAGCTCCCGAGCACGTTCGAACAGATGATGAAATAGCGCGCAGGATCCAGCGGCTTGCCCGGCCCGATCATCTTGTCCCACCAGCCACCCTTGCCGGTGAAGGGATTGTCCCCGGCGCAGAACTGATCGCCCGTCAAGGCATGGCAGACCAGCACCGCATTGCTGCGCGCGGCATTCAAGGTGCCATAGGTCTGATAGGCCATGGTGAAGGGCCCAAGTTCCGCCCCGCCGTCGAGCCGCAAGGGATGCAGCGCCCCAAGCTCAACCGTAAGCCCCGGGCGTTCGCCGGGCTTCAAATGTTTCGAGGCTGAGAAAGCTGGATCAATCATAGCTGGCCGTTCCATGGGTTCATGGAAATGATTGCTAACAGCCCTGTCCGCAAAGTCAATAAAACGTAATGACGGACATGCCCTCGTCATCACGAGAAATCTTTGCATTTGGGGCAGCGTGCCGATAGTGTGAAGAAACGCGCAAAGGCCCGGAAACATTGATGTTCCCGCCCTTTAATAGTTTCAGTAAAAACCATATCCGGCAGACCATGACAAACGATAAAAGCAGCAGCCCGAGCTTTGACGACCTCCGGCAGAATATTGACGCCATCGACCGCGAGATTCATGCGCTTTTGATGCGCCGGGCCGATGTGGTCATGGCGCTCGGCGCGCTCAAGAAAACCGACGGCGGCGCATCCGCCCCGCTCGCGCTCCGTCCGGGCCGTGAAGCCGTGATCCTGCGCAAGCTTGCGGAAACCCACAAGGGACCGTTCCCGCTGCCTGCCCTTCTGGGCATCTGGCGCAGCATGATCTCGGCCTATCTTCACATGCAGACACCGTTCAACGTTTTGGTCCCACAACAAGACCAGGGCATTTCTTTTGGCGCAGGTAGCCTGTGGGATCTCGCCCGCAGCCATTTCGGCGCAGCGATCCCGATCCACACCGCCGCCAGTCCGCGTGCCATCGTCACGGCGCTGGCCCATGATCCGACCCTGCTCGGTGTCCTGCCACGACCCACGCTTGACGATTGGTGGACCACGCTGCCGCTTGGCCATGCGGACCGGCCGCATATCGTCGCCGCCCTTCCCGCCTGGAGCAGCGACGGCCCCCATGCTTATCTGCTGTCGCGCACGCCGCCTGAGCCCATGGGTGCGGATGTGGCGCTGATCCTGGTGCGCGGCACCGAGATGGACAGCAGTGTCATCCTTCAGGCGGCCCACCGCGCGGGGCTCGACGACGCCAGCATCTCCGCGTATAAAGCCGGCATCGATGGACATGCGTCCCATCTGATCGCGACCCGCCGCCTGGATGCCGTGGCCGGGGCCGAAGGCCCCCTCGCCGCAGCCGTCCGTGGGGAGGCTGGGCTCGCAGGGCTCTTCGCCGAGCCGCTCGCGCTTTAAACGTAATAGGACCTGAGTCATGGCTGGCCTTACGCCGCATCCCTGGATCGAAACCCTTGACGTCTATGAAGGCGGCAAGTCGAAAGCCGATGGCGCCACCAAAGTGGTCAAACTGTCGTCGAACGAGACCCCCTTCGGGCCGAGCCCCAAGGCCATCGCCGCCTATCAGGATGCCGCGACCACGCTCCATCGTTACCCCGACGCCACCGCCGCCGAGTTGCGCGCGGCCATCGGCGCGCTCCATGGCCATGACCCGAAACAGATCGTCTGCGGCCTCGGCTCCGACGAAATTCTGAAACTCGCCGTCCGTGCCTATGCGGGCCCGGGCGACGAAGTGCTGTTCAGCCGCCACAGCTTCGCCATGTATCCGATCGCCGCCATGGGCGTGGGCGCGACCCCGGTCGAAGTGCCGGACCGCGAACTGACCGCTGATGTGGATGCGATCCTTGAGCATGTGAGCGACAGGACCCGGGTCATTTTCGTCGCCAATCCCAACAACCCGACCGGCACCTATCTGCCGAAGTCCGAGGTCGAGCGCCTGATGGCCGGACTGCCGGACAACGTGCTGTTGGTGCTCGATGCGGCTTACGACGAATATGCCGATGCCCCGGATTACATGGCTCCGGATTATCTGGTGCCGTCCTATCCCAATCTTCTGGTGACGCGGACCTTTTCGAAAATCTATGGCATTGCCGCCTTAAGGCTCGGTTGGGGCTATGGCCAGCCGGAGCTGATCTCCATCCTCGACCGCAGCCGGGATCCGTTCAATCTGCCGACCACGACCCAGCAAGCGGGCATCGCCGCCATTCTGGATCAGGATTGGATCGCCATGTCCAAGGCCCATAACCGCCGCTGGCGCGACTGGCTCAACGTCGAACTGACGGCGCTCGGGCTCACGGTGGTGCCCAGTCAGGCCAACTTCATCCTGATCCGCTTCCCCGAAACTGCCGCCCCGGATGGTCAAGGCAGCAACCGCATGGCCGAAGGTGCCAACGCCTTTCTGCTGCGCCACGGTTATATCCTGCGCTGGCTGCCGAAACAGGGCCTGGGCGATTGCCTGCGCCTGACCATCGGCCTTGAAGACGACAATCGCGCCGTGGTCGACTTGATCAAACGCTTCCTCCAAGGGGAGCGGGCATGAGCGACGCCCCTCTGTTCAACACCATCACCCTGATCGGCGTCGGCCTCATCGGCTCGTCGCTCGCGCGGGTTATTCGCGAAAAGGGACTGGCGCGGCGCGTCATCGCCGGTGTACGCCCGGGTGCCGCCGCCGAAACGCTGAAACGCATCGCCATCACCGACGCCGTCATCGAGAACCCGGCCGAGGCGGTGAAAGATGCCGATCTCGTCATTCTCTGCACCCCCGTGGGCAGCTATGGCAAAATCGCCGCCGCCATCGCGCCGAACCTCAAGCCGGGCGCGATCCTCAGCGACGTCGGGTCGGTCAAGGATCTGGTCTTACGCGATGTCGGGCCTCATGTGCCGCCGGGCGTGCATTTCATCCCCGCCCATCCGGTCGCCGGGACCGAGCAATCGGGGCCTGAGGCCGGGTTCGCCGCGCTGTTTGACAACCGCTGGTGCATTCTCACGCCGACGCCCGACACCGACCCCAAGGCGCTCGCCAAACTCCATGCCTTCTGGGAAGCCTGCGGCAGCAAGGTCGAAATCATGGAGGCGAAGCATCACGATCTGGTGCTCGCCATCACCAGCCACGTGCCGCATCTCATTGCCTATAACATCGTCGGCACGGCATCCGATCTTGAGACCGTGACCAATTCCGAAGTGATCAAATACAGCGCCGGGGGTTTCCGCGACTTCACCCGCATCGCCGCCTCGGACCCGACCATGTGGCGTGACGTGTTTCTCGCCAACAAGGACGCGGTGCTTGAAATGCTTGGTCGCTTCACCGAGGACCTGATCGCCCTTCAGCGCAATATCAGGTGGGGCGACGGCGACGCGCTGTTCGACCTCTTCACCCGCACCCGCGCCATCCGCCACCAGATCATCGACGCCGGTCAGGAAACCAACCGCCCCGACTTCGGCCGCGGTCCCGGCGAAGGGAAGTAAGGCCCGGGGGATAACAACCCTCAGGGCCTGACCACTGGTTCCAAAGCAGCAATCGGCAGCGGCCCCAGCATGAGCTGGCCGGCCTGCATGGTCAGCGGCAGGCGCAGGCGGCCGTCATTGTCGGTATCGGCGGCGATGATCTGATCCAGCATCTTTTTGACCGTCGCCGCGTCCTGATGCTCGATGCCGCCGCTTTTGAGCAGATGATCGAGGAGTGGCTCATAGCCCTTCACCAGCGCGGCAAAAGCGCCAAGCGGCCGGAACTGCTGGTCGAGCGTCACGCTGCCGCTCAGTTTGGTATCAAGCTTGCCCCATTTGAAGCTGCCGGAAGTCAATTCCAGCGTCCCGCCCTGATCGCGCCAGGCGGCGATGGTTTTGAGCGTGGCCCCGGGCACGATACCCAAGCCGCGCATCTCGAACACCAGCGACATATCCTTGATATCGGGGCCGTAAGGACTGTCGGCGAACTCCGGATAATGGATATCCTTGCTCATGAAGGCGATCTGCCAGGCGAGCGGCTCCTGAATGCCGGTTTCGTCGGCCTCACCCTTTTCACGCACGGCTTCCGCCGCCGCGCGCCAATGGAACTGCATATCCTTGAACTGCACGCCCTTGGCAATCGGCACCACCTGTGCGCCGGGCGCGGCGTCAGCCACCGTCGCCGCAAGACCTTCCATGGTCAGGGAATCCGCAACCACCGAGACCCGCGCCGGGTCTCCCTTGTCATCGGACACGAGGCTGGCCCGCATCTCTTCGGCAATCAAGCGCTGACCTTCCGCCCCGGGCGTACCCATATCGAGGGTTAGACGGTCGGCGAACAGGATTTTATGTTCGGATTTCCAGGTCGCCGATACCACGGCGAAATGCGGGGCCGACAGCGTCCAGGCGACATCGCCGTTATGGCCCTTGACCACCGCGTCCTTGACCTGAACCTCGATACGGTAGGGGTAGCCGCCCACCTCAAGCGCGCGGTAGCTGATATCATGACCCGCCGCCTGCTGATCCTTGATCCAGGCGGCGATGTCGCTCCGCGCCTGATTGGCGGTCACATACCAATAGATGCTGTAACCGACCAGAAGCGCCGCGAGAAGCCCGATGATGATGCGAAACCGCATGACATGTCCTTAACCTGCAATCGAATGAGGCCGGTTATACCCTGAACTCAGCTGCATTTGGAATAGCCGCAACTCATACAGCTGTCGCAACCCTCAAGCCGCACCAGCGACGGCGCATGACATTTCGGGCAGGAGCGCAGGCCGAGACCCGTAGTGCTACCGGCAGCCGCCGCGACTTTCTCCCGCGCCTGCTCCGCAAGTGCCTCATCCGGCCCGGCCATGAAGCCGATAGCCACCAGATGCTGTTCGATCACCTCCCCGATGGCCGCGAGCAGGGACGGGATATAGCGTCCGCCGACCCAATGGCCGCCGCGCGGGTCAAACACCGCCTTCAGTTCATCGACCACAAAGGACACGTCACCGCCGCGCCGGAACACCGCCGAGATCATCCGCGTCAGCGCCAGCGTCCAAGCGTAATGCTCCATATTCTTCGAATTGATAAACAGTTCGAACGGCCGCCGCCGCCCGTCCTGGACGATATCATTGACGGTAAGGTACATCGCATGATCCGACTCGGGCCAGCGCAGTTTATAGGTCTGGCCGGGCAGCACCTCGGGCCGGTCGAGCGGCTGGGTCATATAGACGATACCCCCCGCCTCATAAATGTCGCGCGGCCGCGTGCCCGGTTCCTCAAGCGGCAGCTGAGGCTGAGCCTCAGGCGCTTTCACTTCCAGCACCGCGCCCGTGACATCGTTCGGGCGATAGGTGGTGCAACCCTTGCAGCCTGCGTCATAGGCATCGAGATAAACCGACTTGAATTCGTCAAACCCGATATCGGCCGGGCAATTGATAGTTTTCGAGATGGAGCTGTCGATGAACTCCTGCACCGCCGCCTGCATGCGCACATGGTCGCTTGGGGTCAGCGTCATGGCCGACACAAAACTGTCCGGCAGCGCCGCCGTCTCTCCGAACATGCGACGATAGAGGCGATAGGCATAATCGCTCACCTCTTCCTCGGCCCGGGTGCCGTCGGGCATCAGGACCTTCCGCACATAAGAAAAACTGAACACGGGCTCCACCCCCGACGACACATTGTCGGCAAAAAGCGAAATGGTCCCGGTCGGCGCGATGGAGGTCAGAAGCGCGTTCCGAATACCCTTCTCGGCAATGGCCGCGCGCACATCCTCGTCAAGTTCGCGCACCGATTCTCCGGCGAGATACTGATCGCGGTCGAACAAGGGGAACGCGCCTTTTTCAGCCGCGAGATCGGTCGAGGCCAGATAGGATTCACGGCGGATGAGCCCCATCCAGTCCCGGGTCATCTCGACCGCGGCCGGGCTGCCATAGCGCAGCCCGCACATGATAAGCGCGTCGGCAAGGCCGGTGACGCCAAGCCCGATGCGGCGTTTCCCTTCCGCCTCCGCCCGCTGTTCGGGCAGGGGAAAACGCGAGCTGTCGACCACATTGTCCATCATCCGCACCGCCACCCGCACGAGATCGCCGAGCGCGGCACGGTCCACGTGGGCCGTGTCACTGAACGGCTCCCGCACCAGCCGGGCCAGATTGATCGACCCGAGCAGACAGGCCCCATAGGGTGGCAAGGGTTGTTCGCCGCAGGGATTGGTAGCGCTGATCTGTTCGCAGTACCAAAGATTGTTGCGGCGGTTGATGCGGTCGATAAAAATCACCCCCGGCTCGGCATAGCTGTAGGTCGCGCGCATGATGCGATCCCACAATGCCCGGGCGCGCAGCGTTTTATAAACCCGACCTTCAAACACCAGATCCCACGGATCGTCGGCCTTGAGCGCGGCCATGAAGGCGTCGCTGATCAGCACCGACAGATTGAACATCCGCAGACGCCCCTTGTCTTGCTTCGCTTCGATAAAGGCTTCGATATCCGGATGATCGCAGCGCAGGGTGGCCATCATGGCCCCCCGCCTATAGCCCGCGCTCATGATGGTGCGGCACATGGCGTCCCACACATCCATGAAGGAAAGCGGCCCCGAGGCATCGGCCCCAACCCCCTTCACCAGCGCGCCCTTCGGCCGGATGGTCGAGAAATCATAGCCGATACCACCACCCTGCTGCATGGTGATGGCGGCCTCGCGGAGATGTTCGAAAATACCGCTCAGGCTGTCCGGAACCGTGCCCATGACAAAGCAATTGAACAGCGTCACCTCACGCCCCGTCCCGGCCCCGGCGAGAATGCGCCCGGCGGGCAGAAATTGGAAATCGTCGAGCGCGTCATAAAACCGCTGCTCCCACGCCGCCCGCGTATCTTCCGCCTCCCCCGAGGCCAAAGCCCGGGCCACACGCCGCCAGCTGTCCTCCACCGTTTTGTCTTCGGGCAGATCGGAGCCATGGGCCCCGGGCGCAGGCTTGAAACGGTATTTCATATCCCAGATCTGTTGGGAAATGGCGGCGATGCTGGTCATGACCGGATGTCTCCTTGAGACCCCGATTGTAGGGGGCAAAAGCGCTGCGGGTCAACCAAATGTTCACGTTATGTTTTCAGAAATCGCCCCCCAGGGGATTGTGGATAACCACAGCCACAAAACCCTGTCAGCTGAGGGCTTTGCAGGTTATCCCCGTTATCCACAAGGGGCTGTGGATAACACCCTGTTAGCGATCCACGCCCTCGGCCAAAAGCCGCAGGCTAGCGTCTTCGATGCGCGATTCGAGGGTGGTGAGGAAGCTTGCCTTGTCACTGCCAGGCAGGATGGGCTCAAGATACTCCAGGCGAATCATGGCATCGGTGCGGATCACCCCGCCCTTCGGCCAGACCATTCCCGAATTGAGCGCCACCGGCACCACCGGCACCCCGAGATGCTTGTAAAGCCCGGCGACGCCCGGGTTATAGGGCATCTTGCTGCCGGGTTTGACCCGCGTGCCTTCGGGGAAA
The DNA here is from genome assembly GCF_027920805.1 of Govania unica. Taxonomy (GTDB): domain Bacteria; phylum Pseudomonadota; class Alphaproteobacteria; order Sphingomonadales; family Govanellaceae; genus Govanella; species Govanella unica. Next base: position 307,102 of record NZ_JANWOI010000001.1, on the reverse strand, counting down.
ATGACGATGGAGCGGCCTTCGCCGATGCGTTCCGCCGCGCCGCGCAGCATGGCTTTCAAAGCCGCCGCCCCGCCTTGACGATCGATCGGCACCATGCCGGTCTTGAGACAGATCCAGCCATAGATCGGAATGCGCAGCAGTTCCTTCTTGAAGATGAAGGTCGGCGCTTTGAAATGCAGCAGGAAAATAAACGTGTCCCAGGCCGACTGATGTTTGGAGGCGATCAGCACCGCCCCCTCGGGCACGCGATCAAGCCCGCGCACCTCGAAGCGAATGCCGCACAGCACCCGCAGCAGAAAAATCGTGCCGCGGCCCCAGCTGGTCTGAATGAAAATGGCATAACCGCGCGGCAGGAACAGGGCCGGCCAGCCGATGATTCCTCCGATGATCAGCGTCCACAGATAAAGGCTGATGGTGAACAGAAAAATACGGATGCGATCCATGGCGCTTGTCATCGTCTGGCCTCATGTAAAATCGGCTGTGGGGCGCAGCACACCTGCGCCAGTCCCGGCGCGGGAGCGCAACAGCGCGGCCCAGTATTTGGTATATTCAAGCGCAAGCCGTCCGGCCGACGGCCAGCGCACCTCGGGCCCGACGGTATCCGGCGACACCGGATGAGCGATCAGTTGAATCCCCGGCATGGCGCGATGGAATTCCGCCAGACTGCGCGGCATATGATCGAAGGTGGTGACGATGCGCAGGCTGCGATAACCATGCGCGGCCACCCAGATCGCCGCCTCGTCCGCATTGCCTTTGGTGTTGGCGGCACCGCGACCAAGATCGATGCAGCAGTCAAAGATATCTTTCGGAATGGCATTGGCGCGACGTAGCGTCTCGTCATCAAGCTCGCCATAAATGCCGGTGATCAATAACCGCTCCCCAAGCCCTTCGGACAGCAGGCTAACCGCTAGATTGATGCGATAAGGCCCGCCGGTCAGAACCACGATGCCGTCCGTCTGCGCCTGAGGGGCCTCGGGCGTGGTCTGCAGGCCGCCGACGAACCAGACGAACCCGCCAAGCCACAGCAACACAGCCACCAACACCAGCGCGAACAACAGTTTCACGCTGGCAAAAACAACATCACGCTTGCGGATACGCCTAGCCATCCGACCCGGCCATCACACAAGCTGACGGAGGGCGCGCACCACCGTCAGGCGTGCCGTCACCATGGCAAGGATCGCGGCCAGAACCGGCAGCCCAAGGAGGGCCAGAAAACTTGGCGACGCATAGCTGATGGAGCCAAAAATCCCGCCACCGAGACGGCTCAGCATATGATGCACGGACAAGAGCGCGAGCCCTGCGGCAACCACCCCGATCACCCCGCCTTTGAAGCCGAGATAAAGAAAGCGACGCTGGAACTCCCCGGCCACCAGACTATCCTCGGCACCCAGCAGATGCAGGGTTTCAATACTGTCACGATGGCTCGCGAGCCCGGCCCGGGTGCCAAAAATCACAATGGCCACGGTCGCCAGCATCACCAACAGCACAATGCCAAAGCCAGAGACTTCAAGCATCCAGGCCAGATGATACAGATTGCCGAGCCATTGTTCATGATCGTCAAAGCGCGCATCCGGGGCAATGGTCCGCAACCGGTTCGCCACCACATCGAGCGGCAGATTGACGCCTTCGCGCACCACCACATCGATCAGCGCCGGAACCGGCAGATCAGCAGCCACATTGCCCTTACCAAGCCAGGGTTCAAGCAACCCGGCGATATCCTGATCGCTCAGCCGGTGGGCGCTTTCGACCCCCGGCGTCTCCCGCAGCGCCGTCACCGCCGCAGTCGCTTGCCGGTCGCGCGCCTCAAGGTCGCCGGTGACGATTTCCACCGTCAGGCGACGTGACATGTCTCCGGCCCAACTGGCCACCGCGCCATGCATGCCAAGGGCGCCCGCCAGGGCAAGGCCCGACAGAAATACCATGACGGCAATCACCCAGGGCAACAGCTCACGGCTGCCGGCGCCGGATCCGTCGGGCAGGAACTGAACTCTACGCGCCATGACGGCTGCTCCCTGTTCCGGCTCCGGCGGGCGCGGCGATGGTCGTCAGCTCGCCACGGTCGAGCCTGAGCTGGGGCGCGCCGATACGTTCGACCCAGGCCATGTCATGGGTGGCGATCACGGTCGTCGTCCCGAGTTTATTGAGTTCCAGAAACAGATGCATGAGCCGCTCGGCCATGGCCGGATCGACGTTGCCGGTGGGCTCATCCGCAAGCAGCAGATCGGGCTGGCCGATCACCGCCCGGGCGATGGCGAGACGCTGTTTTTCCCCGCCCGACAGGGTCGGCGGTCGCGCCGCCATGCGATCGGCGAGCCCGACCCAGGACAACAGCTCCTCGGCCTGGGCACGAATGATGCGATCCTCGCCACCGGCGATTTTCAACGGCAGCATGACATTTTCAATGGCCGACAAATGATCGAGCAAGCGGAAATCCTGCAACACCACGCCAATGCGCCGCCGCAAGGACGGCAGCTCGTCACGGTCAAGCGACACCACGTCGCGCCCGAACATGGTAACAAGTCCGCGCGACGGCCGATGGGCGAGAAACAACAGCCGCATCAGCGACGATTTCCCGGCCCCGCTCGGCCCGGTCAGAAAATGGATGGAGCCCGGCTTGAGTTCAAAGGAAATATTGCGCAGGACTTCGGACCCAAGGCCATAGCGCATGCCGACATTTTCGAACCTGACTACTTTTCCTTGCGTTTCCAAGGTCTAATCTTACCTATCTGAACTGAGAGTTTCGCGCCCAAGATGGCATAAGCCACGGCGCGACGTAAAGCAGCCATTCACACTGGGAATCGCCAGATTTGTTGCAAGACTCCGAGCAAGGCCCTATAAGTAAGCAATATTCGACGAAAATGGGCGCAAGACCAGGACGTTAGATGATACTGACCTGCCCGAACTGCGCAACGCGCTTTGCCCTCGATCCGGCGCGCCTTGGCGTGCAGGGCCGCACGGTACGCTGTGCCCGCTGTCTCAACACCTGGTTCGCTGAGGCCCCGGACGATCTGAGCCCCCTAGGCGTGGCTGAAAAAGCGGGCGCCCGTGACAATCCGTTGATCGACGATCCCTTTGATAATCTGCTTAAAAAACACTCGGCGCCGCAACCCGACTCCGACAGCGGCTCGTCCTTCACCCCCCGGTTCGGCGACCGCCTGATCCGGCCGGAGCAGAGCGAGGCCGCCGACCGCGAAACCCGCAATCTGCCCGCCCTCCTCACCACAGGTCGTCTTGGCACGCTGCTTGGCTGGAGCAGTCTCGCGTTGTTTGTCGCGCTCATCATCGGCATTGTGCTGCTGTTTGCCCGCGACATCACCAGCACCTGGCCCGCTGCACATAAACTTTATGATACCTTCGGTCTCAATGCCGAACGCTCGCTCCTGGCCCATGGCCCGGCGGCGGCGGTGGAGACTCTGCCGCTTGAAAAACGGCTCAAGCTGCTCGATCTCGCGCCCAGCCAACGCTTCATCAATGGCACGCTCACGCTGGTGATCAGCGGCAAAATCCAGAACATCAGTCCGCGCGACGAAACCCTGCCGCCGATCGAAGTTGTGTTGCTCGACGGTCAAAAGCTCGATCTCAAGACCTGGGTGTTCGAGCCGCCGCAAAAAACCCTGAAATCCGGCGGCATCGTGCCGTTCGAGACCCGACTGGAAAACCCGCCACCGGCAGCGCAGGATATCCGTGTCACCTTCTCGACCCCGGCCTCAGTCGCAAAACCCGCTGCCGTGAAATCTCCAGCTATAGAATCCGGAGCCAAGACCCCCTGATGGCCCGCATCCTGATTGCCGAAGACGAAGAACCCGTGCGCATTTTTGTGAGCCGCGCGCTTGAACATTTCGGCCATAGCGTGCGCGCCGTCGCCGATGGCGGCGCGGCCCTGCAGGCCCTCCATGACGAATCTTTTGATCTGTTGCTGACTGATATCGTCATGCCAGTCATGGACGGCATCGCCCTCGCGCTTAAAGCATCCAGCGAATGGCCGGGCATGCCGGTTGTGCTCATGACCGGCTATGCGGCGGAAAAGCAACGCGCCCATAATCTTGAGGAACTGGTCCACGACGTGGTCTCGAAACCGTTCTCGCTCGACGAGATCGGCCAGATCATCCAAGCCGCGCTCGATGCCCGGGACGCGGATTAGGACTTTCAGTCCCGCCCCTTCACAATGTCCAGACCCGGCGGCAGCGGGCGGCCAAGCGGGTCGTGATATTTCCCCTCGGCATCGGGGGCGAGCGGCGATGGGAAGGCATCAAGCGATGCCATAGCCGCCTTCAGGGACTGCGCCACCTGAGTTTGCGTGTCAGCTATGGCTTCCGGCGTGCCGTTCGTGAACGCTGTGATCGCCCGATCCATGTCCCCCTGCAACTTATGGAACAGATTGGTATCCGGCATCCCGGCCCGGGCAAGCTGCGTAATCAGATCGCCTAGCGCATTTCTGAGCGCCGTCTGATCGGCCGCAAGCACCATCGGTTGGGCGCTATTATCACGGCTGCGCGCTGCCACATGTTCCTGCTGGCGTTCAACTTCATCGATCACCCGGCGTGCATAGCTCGCCACCACGAAATACCGATAGGCATTGGCCGACAGCAAGGCCGGTTGCTCCTCAAGTCCCGCCCGCAGGCTGACGAGCTGACCGGCCAGCGCGTCATAGTCACCCGCCATCGTCAGATCGTTCAAGCGCAGGAACAGCCGCCGCAACGCCTCCCAATCGATGGCGTCGGCGTCCTTGCCCATTTTACCAGCCCCGGTCACCCGGGCGCGGCCATAACTGCTGAACGCTTCGGCGAGACTGCCGAGCGCGCCCTGCACCTGCTCAGGGTCGGCCTGCCGCCGCACCAGCGTCAGACAAGCGTCGAGCGCGTCGATCAGGTCGTTTTCCGTCATGCTGCGCCCGCCATCCTCGGCCCTGAGCGCAAGATCCCACATGAGGTTCGCCACTTCCTCGCGGTCTTCCTCGCTGTAGCTTGATTTGAGACGAAGATAAGCCGACCGCAGCCCGAGATGCACCGTGGCGTCCGAGGTCACAAGCGGCTGTTCACTCAACAGGCGCAAACGCCGCACCGCCTGAGCCACATCATCGTCCTCGCCGGTCAACAATCCGGCGCGGATGGCGACCAGTGACAGCGACAACGGATTGTGGAACTGCCGCTTTGGCAGCGTCATGGTCACCGGCGGCGTCACCGCCTCCTGCGACAAGCCATCAAGCGCCACCAGTTGCAGGATCACCTCCTGCCCCGCAAGCGAATCCGCCGTCAGGTCACGGTAGATGGTTTCCTTGATCACAGGCGTGCCCCAGGCCGGCAACTCGACCAGATGATCGACGCCCGAGCCATCGGCGCGCTTCAGTTTGAGCGCCAGGAATTCGATGCCATGATCATCCTCCGCATCGATGCTGAGCCGCAGGCTGTGCCGTGCCGTCACCCCGGGCGGCGCTGTAAAGCGCAGGGTCGGCGCCTTGTCCGGCACCACATCGACCTGCCAGCGCACCAGGGTTTTCCCGGCATAGGTCAGACGCACCTTGCCGTCGGCCTTCAATTCACCTTCGATGGCATAGCCGCCATTGGCTTCGGGCCGCAACACCACCGTATTTTTGCCCCAGGCCAGCAAAGGCGGCCAGCGCGTCTCCTGCACCTCGACCCGCAACACCGATCCGGCCGGAACCTTCAAAGGCGCCGCAGACCGACTGTTCGAGATCGGCAAGCGCAGCGGTTCAAGATGCGTATAGGCAGGCGGTGTAATGACAGCCGTGATCTGCATCTGCGGCGGCGGGAACAGCTGGCCCGGCTGGAAAGCCATCACCAAGCGCCGTTCCCAGTCGGTCCCGGCCAGAAACAGGGCGATGATCAAAACCGGCAGCAGCAAAAGATAGCGGCCCCAATGCACATGATCCGATTCCCGGTTGCGTCGCCAGGCCTCAATCGCCGCAATCACCCCGCCGACCACCACCACCACTAGGCAGATGAACAGCAGAAGATGCACAAGCGGCGGCACCTGGCTCCAGAGATCGAGCAGCGACAGGGCGATATAACCCAGAACCACCCCCACAACCGGCAACAGCACGGCAAGCGCCGCCCGAGGCCCGGTGCGTGCTTCGAGAATACGTGTCCGCGCGTGGGGAAGGGGATCGTTCAGAACGGGTCTCCTGACAGCTACGCCGTCGCTATTGTCCTGACAGCTACGCTGTCGTTATTGCCAATCAGGCTTGTCTTCCAAAGCGATCAAATCTTCGGCCGTCACCCGCCGCCGCACCACCGCGAAGCGGTCGCCATGGACAAGCACTTCGGGGATCAACGGACGGGTGTTATAGGTCGACGCCATGACCGCTCCATAAGCGCCCGCGGACAGGATAGCAACACAATCCCCCGCGGCCAAATCCGGCACCAGACGCGCCTTGCCGAACACGTCGCCGGTCTCGCAGACCGGACCGACAATATCGGCCAGCATCAGATGAGCATCCGCCGGATATTCCGTCACCGGGATAATGTCATGATGGGCGTCATAAAGGCTCGGGCGGATGAGATCATTCATGGCGGCGTCAAGAATGACGAATTTGCGCGCCTCGCCTTCCTTGACATAAATCACCTTGGACATCAGCACCCCCGCATTGCCCACCAGAAGGCGTCCGGGCTCCAGAATGATTTCGCAATCGAGATCGCCGACCACATCGCGGATCACTTCGCCATAGCGGTCGGGATGCGGCGGCGGCGGGCTGTCCTGCTCATAAGGAATGCCAAGACCACCGCCAAGATCGAGACGGCGAATGTCATGGCCATCGGCGCGCAGATCGCGCACCAGTTCGGCCACGCGGGAAAAGGCTTCCCGGAACGGCGCGAGATCGGTCAGTTGCGACCCGATATGCACGTCCGCGCCCACCACCTTGATGCCCGGAAGCTGCGCGGCGCGGCCATAAATGCTGCGCGCCCGTTCCCACGGAATGCCGAACTTGTTTTCTTTTTTGCCGGTCGAGATCTTGGCGTGGGTCTTCGCATCCACATCAGGATTGATGCGGATGGCGATTGGCGCCAGCTTGCCCATGGCCGAGGCCACTTCGCTCAGCAGTTCAAGTTCCGGTTCGGATTCCACATTGAACTGATGGATGCCGATTTCAAGCGCCGCCACCATTTCGGCGCGCTCCTTGCCGACGCCGGAGAACACGATGCGTTCCGGCGGCACACCCGCCGCAAGCGCACGTTTCAGCTCGCCCACCGAGACCACGTCGGCGCCCGCGCCAAGGGCGGCCAGCGTGCGGATCACCGCCACATTGCTGTTGGCCTTGACGGCATAACAGACCAGCGCATCAAGGCCATGAAGCGCGCCCGTAAAGACTTCGTAATGACGGGTGAGCGTGGCTGTCGAATAACAATAGAACGGCGTGCCCACAGCTTCGGCGATGGCCGGAAGCGACACGTCCTCGGCATGGAGAACGCCATGTTTATAGGAAAAATGATGCATATCGCCCGCCTTATTTCTGTTGCTGCTCGGTCGCCGGTGTCGGTTTCACATAACCGGGCGGCGGCACGGGTTCAGCTTTTTTACCGCAGGCGGCAAGCACCATCGTCACCGCCATAACCACAAGCATGCTGCGCATCATTTGAGACCTTTTTTGGCGCGTCGAACAGACTCACGGACGCGCACAGGGGCGGTGCCGCCAAAACTCGTGCGGCTTTTAACCGAATTCTGCACACCCAGACGTTTGAAGACCTCTTTGTTGATCTTGGGCTCCACCGTCTGCATTTCGGCTAGGCTCAGATCCTCAAGATCGCAGCCCTTGGTTTCAGCCATCTTGACCAAAGTCCCGGTCACATGATGGGCCTGACGGAACGGCATGTTCAGCGCCTGCACCAACCAGTCGGCCAGATCCGTGGCCGTGGTGAACCCGACGCCCGCGGCCGCGGCCAAGACTTCGGTATTGGCCTTCAGATCACGGATCATGCCGGTGATCGCCGTGATGGTCAGCGACAACGCGTTCGCCGCATCGAAGGTCGCTTCTTTATCTTCCTGCATGTCTTTCGAATAGGCGAGCGGCAGGCCCTTCATGACAATCAGCAGGCTGTTGAGCGCCCCGATCACCCGACCCGATTTGGCACGGCTGAGTTCAGCGGCATCAGGATTGCGTTTCTGCGGCATGATCGACGAGCCGGTGGTGAAGGCGTCGGTCAAAGTGATAAAGCGGAACTGTGCGCTCGACCAGATCACGATTTCTTCGGCTAGACGCGAGAAATGTACCGCCGCGATGGAGGCCGCCGCCAGAAATTCCAGCGCAAAGTCACGATCCGACACGCCATCGAGCGAATTGGCCGTCGGACGATCGAAGCCAAGATCTTTCGCGGTCATGGCGCGGTCAAGTGGAAAGGACGTGCCCGCAAGCGCCGCCGAGCCAAGCGGGGATTCGTTCAAACGGCGGCGGCAATCCTGAAACCGTCCGCGATCGCGCGCGGCCATTTCATAATAGGCCATCAGATGATGCCCAAAGGTCACCGGCTGCGCCGCCTGCAAATGGGTGAATCCGGGCATGACGGTATCGGCATAATCTTCCGCCCGATCCAGCAGCGCACGCTGATACTCCAGCAGCGCCGCGTCGATGGCGTCGATGGCGTCCCGCACCCAAAGCTTGAAATCGGTCGCCACCTGGTCGTTGCGCGAGCGCGCGGTATGCAGCCGCCCGGCGGCGTCGCCAATAATTTCCTTCAGCCGCGACTCCACATGCATATGGATGTCTTCGAGCTTAGGGTCGAAGACCATTTTGCCGGCGCGGATTTCCGCTTCGACCTGATCAAGCCCCTTCAGAATCGCTTTGCCATCCTTGGCGGTCAGGATCTTTTGCGCGACCAGCATGCGGCAATGAGCGCGCGATCCGGCAATGTCCTGTGCAAACAGCTTCTGATCGAAGCCGATGGAGGCGTTGATCTTTTCCATGATGTCGGCCGGACCGGCCTCGAACCGGCCACCCCATAGCGCGTTGGCGGCACTGCCTTTGGCCGCTTTCACGGGCTTTTTCGCCACGGACTTTGCGGCGGCTTTCGGGGCTTGTTTGGCAGCGCTGGCAGTTTGCGCCTTGCCTTTCCTGGTCGTCATGGTCACATTCCACTATCGAAAAGGCCCAACCGGGCCATATTGAGAGCCTAGCGAGTTGCCATGACCCGTCTTGTTGCGCTTCTGACCGCCACCATCATTCTCCTAGCGGTAGCCGCCGCTCTGGTGCTGAAAGTCCCGGAACCGGAGCCCCAGGCCCCTGACACCGTCACGAACGCCTCCGCTCCGAATACGCCAAACACCGTCTGGCTGCAAGAGTTCGCGGTCGGCGAGATGCAGAAGCTCGCCCCGGCCAATCCGGCTGCCGCCCTGCCCATGGTCACGATCGAAGACGACAACGGCCGCCAGATCGCTCTGCCGGACCTTAAGGGCAAGGTTCTGCTGATCAATTTCTGGGCTACCTGGTGCGCGCCCTGCCGCCATGAAATGCCCGCCCTCGACACCCTCCAAGGCACGCTTGGCGGACCCGATTTCGCGGTGGTGCCGATTTCCATCGATCGTGGCGGACGCAGCGTCGCGGCCAAATTCTTCACCGAAACCGGCATCAAATCCTTGCCGCTTTATATCGATTCATCGTCACGCGCGGCTCGGGCGCTCAATATCTATGGCCTGCCGGTGACCCTGCTGGTCGATCATGAAGGCTATGAAATCGCCCGCTTTATCGGCCCCGCCGAATGGGCCTCCGCCGATGCGCAACGGGTGATTCGCGCCACCATCGAACGGGCCCACGCCTCACGCGGCGCGTGAGGCCCGCCACAGCAGCAGCATCACCAGAAGACCCGTGGCCCCCGCCGCCATCAAAATTTCGGCCACGGTCGCGCCAAGCGCCAGCGCCACGGCGCTCGCCACCGCCGACAGCACCATGGCCGCCGCGTTCACTATATTGAGTGCGGCAATGACCCGAGCCCGCTCCCCATCCGGGGCCCGCGTCTGGATCAGCGCATAAAGCGGCACGGCGAAAGCCCCGCCCGCCACCGCCACAAGCGTCAGCAAAACCGCAACGATCCCACCGCCGGGAGCGGCGAGAAACTCCGCCGCCGAGCGCAGGTCCGCTGACCCCGCCGGGACAAGTCCCATAGCCCAAGGCAAGCCGAGGGACAGAACCCCAAGCGCCCCCGCCGACACGGCCGCGAAGCCAACGCGAACCCGGCCGCGCAAAATCCCAGCCGCCAGCAGCGAGCCCACGGCAATGCCGACCGCGAACAGCACCAAAAACAGCACCGCCACCGTCTCGTCGGCAGCAAACGTTCCTTTGGCCAGATTGGGCACCTGCGCGAGCCAGCTTGCGCCCACGAACCAGAACCAGGAAATGGCCAGAATGGACATGCGGATCGCCGGATCGCGGAACGACGCCCGCAGGATCCGCCCGCTCGCCACAAAGATATTGCCGGACAGCTTGCCGCCCTCTGCCTGTGGCAATGCTGCCGGAATGCTCCGGCTCGCCATATAGCCGATGATCGCCACCAGGACACAAAGCCCCGGCACCAACCTGAGCCCGCCCGCCTCAAGCACAAGAATGCCGCCAAGCAGTGTGCCGCCGATGATGGCGATAAATGTCGAGGCCTCGATCAGCCCGTTCGCCGGCACCAGATCGTCGCGCCCCACATGATCCGGCAGGATGCCGTATTTGAGCGGCCCGAAAAACGCCGAATGCACGCCCATCAGAAACAGCACCGCAAGCAGCAGCCAGACATCGGCCAACCAGAACGCCACCCCGCCAAGAGCCATGATGACGATTTCCGCAAGCTTGACCCAGCGAATGAGCCGCGCCTTGTCCTCGCGATCCGCAAGCTCCCCCGCCGTCGCCGACAGCAGGAAAAACGGCAGAATGAAAATCCCCGCCGCCAGCGTTACCAGAAGATGCGCAGGCAAGCCGCTTTCCGCACCGAGACGATAAGCGATCAGAATGACGATGGCGTTTTTATAGATATTGTCATTGAACGCCCCGAGAAATTGCGTGGCGAACAACGGCCCAAACCGGCGGGATTTCAACAGACGAACCAAGGCGGACACAAAAAACCTTTCGATAAACCAGTCTTCAAAGCCGCATTGTCGTCGGGTGACCCCAGAAGTGCAAGTCACTGCATCCTCATGTAGACTGCCCGCCATGAGCAATCCAACTCCCTATGACATCGCCATTCTAGGCGGCGGCCCAGCGGGCGCGCTCACGGCGAGCCATCTCGCCGCGCGCGGATATCACGTGCTGTTGCAGACGCTGCCGGGCCATCAGGCGAAACATCTCGAAGGTCTCGCTCCCCGCGCCATCGAACGGTTGCGCGGCGCGGGCATCGACCCCACGCCCTATATGGCAAGCGGCCCCCTGCCGCGCGCGGCCCATTGGGGCGGACTGGCCAATCGTCACAATCAGGAAGCGCTGGTGGATCGCGCCCGCTTCGACGCTCATCTGCTGGAGGACGCGCGGGCAGCCGGTGTCACGATCCAGGAAACCCGTGTCACCGCTACCCCCCAAGCCCGGCTGGTGATCGAAGCGCGCGGACGACAGGCCCCGCGCCGCGCCGTCGCCTTACGCGGACCGCACACGGTGGCGCTAGTCCGCCAGTATAATGGGGCCGCGAACCATAACGGGGAAACCCTGCTCGCCGCCGCCGCCTTCGGCTGGGTCTGGGCGGCTTTTCCCGGCGACGGCCGGGCCACAGTGCAACTTATTGTAGATGCCGAGGCCGAGGACATGGATCGCCACTCCCTCACCCGCCTGTTCGAGGCCCGGCTCGCCGACTGTCCGGAGCTCACCCACCCGCTTGCCGGGCTCACACCCATAGGTCCGCCACGCGCCCGCGACGCCGGAGCTGTGCTTGCCGCCGACCTCGCAAGCGCGGATCATCTGCGGATCGGTGACGCCGCCTTTGCCATCGACCCCCTGGCCGGACATGGACTTTATGAAGCAATCGGAGGAGCCCGGGCAGCAGCAGCCGTAGCCGCGACCTTGCTCGACCGGCCCGATGACCGCGACCTCGCCATCCGCTTTCATGAAGCCCGCGCCCGCGACGCCTTTTTGCGTCATGCCCGCATGGGCCGTGATTTCTACCGCATGGAAACCCGCTTCGCCGAGGCCCCGTTCTGGCGCGCCCGGCGCGACTGGCCCGATGACGCGCCGATCCATGCCTCGCCCCTGTCCGCGCCGCCGCAGGTGGCCCTCATGCCCGCCAATATCGACGGCTATATCGAGGAGCGCGAGGTCATCGTCACCGCCGACCATCCGCGCGGCATCCTCAGCATCGCCGGTGTGGCGCTGGTGCCGCTGCTGAAAGCGCCTCCTGATCGCACCGCCGCAGAGCTCGCCACAGATTTCGCGGTGTCGGAAGACTCGATTCATATAGCGCGCGACTGGCTCGCCCGCCGTGGGCTCAGCGCCGTTCCCGCCCGGTGAACCGGCAGCTTGCCCGCAACTGTTCAACCAGATCGCCGGACCCCGCAAGTCTTGCGAGCGCACCCGTCACCCGCGCCGCCGCGAAACTCGCGCCGCCGATCCCGACCGGACCGGTAAGCGGACGCGGACAGGCACCGAAATCCACATGGGCCTCGCCAAGCCAGGAGAAATCATGGTCGCCACAGCGGGCATCCCCCGTCACCGCGATCACCCCCGCATAGGCTGACGGATAAACCGGCCCGCCCCGCGCCGGGGCCGGGGCCACAATCACCACACCGGCCGCAAGCGCCGCCTCGATGGCGAGCCTGAGCCGCGCGCGATCCTCCCGCAACCCGAGACTGAGATTGATGATTCCAGCCCCCTGCCCAACCGCCCAGTCCAGGGCCTCGGCCACTTGTTCGACCGAGGTCTGAAGCCGCTCACCGAACACCCGGCCATCAAGCAAATCAACCTGAGGCGCCGCCTCCCGCACCAGCGCCGCGACCTTGTCGCCATGATCCGACAGGGCACCCGGTTCGCAGAACTCCCGCGCCGCAACCGCCATCCCGGGGGCCAGACCGCTGTCGAGAATGGCAACCCGCATGGTCACGCGCTCACCCGGAGCTTGCCGCTCGCAAGCTGAAGTCGAAGGTCCACATCGCGGAAGGCGCGCGGATGATGGCTGATGATAAGTCGCGTGCGCCCCGCGAACAGCTGATCGACGGCAGCCAGCACGCGGGCCTCGGCCGTCGCATCAACCCCCGCCGTCGCCTCGTCAAGAATGAGCACACGGGGATCGCACAACAGGGCCCGGGCGAGCGCGAAGCGTTGCCGCTCCCCGCCCGACAGACTGGCCCCGCGTTCACCGATCAGACTGTCGAGCCCCTGAGGCAGACGCGTCATCAGATCACCGAGTTCCGCCGCCAGAAGTGCCGCGCGCAGATCGTCATCGCTCGCTTCCGGCCGGGCAAGGCGCAGATTTTCCGCAACCGACCCACGCATCAGGATCATGTCCTGCGTCACCACCACCATCTGCCGCCGCAAAACCGCGAGATCAAGCTCCCGCAAATCCATGCCATCAAGCAGAATACGCCCGCCATCCGGGTCATAATGACGCTGCAACAGATCAACCAGCGTCGATTTCCCCGCCCCCGACAGCCCCTCAAGCGCGACCTTGCTTCCGGCCGGGATCACCGCCGACGCCTGATCAAGAATAAAGGCGTCACGGCCGGGGTGACCGAACATCAGCCCCTCAATTGCAATCGCGCCGCCCGGCCCATCGGGCAGGGCACGCGGTACGGCCGGGCTTCTGACCGCCGGTTCCGCATCAAGAAGCACCCGCACGCGGTCAAGGCTCACCTCCGCCCGCGCCGCCGCCGTGTACAGCCCCAAGAACGTCTGCACCGGCCCGGTGGCGCGGCCGAGATAGGCCGAAAAGGCAATCAAGGTCCCAAGCGTCAGACTGCCGTCGATGACCGCAGAGCCGCCGATCACAAACACGGCGGCGTTCGACAGGGTCAACATCAACCCGGGCCCAGCGCCAACCCCATAGGATGTCATCTGTTGCTTAAGCAGATCCGTGCGATAGCGATCCTGATGAGCGGCGAAATCCGCCGCGGCCTTCCGTTCCGCGCCAAGCCCCTGCAGCAGCCGCACGCCGGAAATGCGTTCAACGAGAAAGGCCGAAAGATCGGCGGCGCGCCCGCGCAAGGCCGCACTCCGTGTCATCAACAGCGGCCGAAAAGCACGTAGAAACAGAATTTCCAGCGGCAGCAAGGCAAAGGCAATGAGCGTCAGCCGGGCGTCGAGCGCCAGCATGAAAATAAGGCTGCCAGTGAGCATGATCGCCGCACTGACCACCGCAAGCGCGCTGTCGAGGGCGAAGCGCTGCACCTCGGCCACATCGCCGTCCATGCGCGACATCAGTTCACCCGTACGGGCAGCAGCAAAATAGCGCGGCGACAGGGTCAGAAGATGGGCGAACACCCGGCCACGAAAAGCAAACAAGATGCGCGCCGACACCCCCACATAAAGCCAGCGGTTGAGCGCCCCAAGCCCGGCGCTCAGAAAGGCCGCGAGCAGCAGAACAGCGGTCACCGTCAACAGCACATCCATGCGGCGACCAAGAATGCCGCCATCAATCAGAAGCTTGGTCAACCACGGCTGCAACAAGCCAAGTCCGGTCGCGAACACCGATAGCAACAGCACAAACGCCAACCGCCCGGCATGGGGGCGAGCAAGCTCCCAGGCCAGGGCGGAAAATGAGGCGGTCGTTGCAGTCTGCGGTTTATTGTCCAAGATCAGTCGTAATCATGCGCATCCCCGCCCCGCCCACATCGGGACAGCCGGGCAATTCAACCTTGGCCAAGCGTGCGAGCGTGTCGGCGTTAAACACCATGATATCGCACATGGTGCCGCCCACATAAACCTCGCGGCCGTTTTTCGAAATGTTGAACTGATAATAACTGTGATCCAGCGGCACCCGCTTGACGATCCGCCCGCGCACCAGATCGATTTTCGACATTTCATTGAAACCGCCGTAAGCCACCCGGCGGTTGGGCGCGATGGTCATGGTGAAAAAGACCTCGGGCTGGACCTGCAAAGGCAGCACATCGAATTGCCCGGCCTTGAGATCAAGCGTCAGAAGCGCCGTCACAGCAGCACGTGGATCGGTCGGCGGCAGATCAGTACGCATATAATTGATCGCCACCGAGAAAATTCCGCTCGCTTCCATCATCGGCCAGAAGCTTAGAGAATCCGGTGCGCTTTCCCCCGGACGGGTCCAGTTCCGAAGCGGGAAGGTTGCCACCACGGCCCCGGTATTCGGATCAAGCGTATAGAAATCCCAGCCGAGCGCATAAAGCTTGTCACCCTGCGGGTTCATCATCAGAAGGGCAATGCGGCGCGGCGTATTGGTCAGGATTTTTTCCGGCTTGGCGCCCACCCCGGCATCGGTGCGATAGATCGAAATCCGCGTCGGCTGCACGGTATAGCGATCGGTGCCGATTTTGGCTGGTACTTCGTTGGCAAAGATCCGCTTGCCATCCGGGCTCACGGTAAAACCCATGATGATGCTGCGTTCGTCGCCTTCATGAGAGGCGCTCGCCCGGAACACTTCCTTGCCGCTTTTGAGCTCGATGCCGGAAATCTCTTTCCAGCCATTGACCAGCGCATAAGCGATGTCGCCCGATGGCGACGGCACGATGCCCTGCGGCGAATTGCCCTCGCCTGGAATGACGATGTCCCTCACCACCTTGCGCGCCTTCATGTCGATCACGAACAGGCGGTTCGGTTTTGCTCCCGTAACCAAATACTCGGCGGGAGCTGCCACAGCCGGCGTCACCGACGGCCAGGCCGTCAGCATCAAGCTTGCCGTCACGGCAAATATGCGCGTCATCATGCCCATGGGCCGTCAATCCTCCGGATAAACGGATTCAAGCTTGCGCCAATCGTTCTGAGCCGATGGCGCGTCCTTGTTCCAGTTCGGATAGGTGTTGATGGTGTCCGGCACCTGCGCCGGCCACCAACAGGGATCGGTGCAGCCGTACAGATCGGCTTCGAGCGGCTGACAGAGCGAGGCCACCGATCCGAACGGATCGATTTCCCAGCCGGGATCGAGTGAGCTTGTGCAGCTCACCACCACCGTCTGCATGGCCATGACCTCGTCCCGCGTCTCAGGCGAGCTTTCACTGAGCAACCGGGCTTTGTCATTCAAAGGTCTTAGATGTTTCATGGTCGTCATCCCATGGTCTCAGGAGCGCGGGCCAGACTGTCGAGCGGCAGCCCCCGGTCGCCGCGGCGTGGTGCGATATACTGGTCGAAGAACCGTGGGTTCTTGGACATGATATCCACATAGATCTCAATGCCGAAATCAACCCAGTCGCGCATGATCTCGCAGTAATGATAGGTCGGATGCTGCGGATCGCCATAGCGCGCGTAGGATTCGTGGTAACAGCCACCGGCACAGAGATTGCGGATGCGGCAGGTCTCGCAGCCGGTGCCGGTCTTATCGAGCCGGGCATCGATGAAACTGCCAAGTCGGGTTTTATCGATGCCGTCGTCCAGGGTGCCAAACAGCGGCATGTCCGACCCGGTGAAGCGGTGACAGAGATTGAGCCCGCCATCCTTATCGACCGCAAGCATGCCGACGCCGGCCCCGCAAGGCAGCGCCTTCCGCGTGCCGTCATGGAGATCGGTCATCAATTGATGAAGATTGGAAAACCCGGTACTGCGACCTTCGATGGCCGCGTCACGGTAAGAAAGCCCAAGCCGCTTGAAGCCCGCGAACACCTCCTGCAACTCGTCCCCGGTCAGATTGAACAGCGCATTGTCGCCTGCCGTCACCGGTGCATAGCCGACCTCGGCAAAGCCGATTTCGTCCTTGAGATGGGCGTGGATCGCCTCCACATCGGTATTGCCCGCCGCGAGTGTCACCCGCGCGCCCACCGGGCGGCTTTTATATTGTTCTAGGATACGCTTCACCTTGCCGATGATGGCGTCATAACTGCCCTTGCCACCCACCGTCAGGCGATTTTTATCATGCTGGATCTTGGGCCCGTCCATGCTGATGGCGACGCCGAACCGATGCGCGTCGAGATACTCGATCACCGCGTCACTGAGCAGGGTCGCGTTGGTGGTCAGCGAGTAATCAACTTCCTTGCCAACCTCGGCCGCGCGGCGATCGGCATAGGCCACAACGCTTTTGATGTAATCAAGCCGCCTGAGCGGTTCACCACCGAAAAACACCAGATTGACGCGCTTGCGTTCGGCCGATTCCTCAAGCAGCAGCTCGACCGATTTCTCGGCCGTCGCCAGATCCATGTCGCGGGATTTGGCCGGAGTGGTCAGATCTTCCTTATAGCAATAGCTGCAGGACAGATTGCAGCCGGTGGTGACATTGAGCACAAGCGTGCTCAATGGAAACCGTGTGACCGGGGCATGCTTACGCGCCTCGGTCACACGTCGCCTGTCGCCGGACCTCCCCCCCGAGATAAGTCCAAGCGCCTGAAACTCCTCCACCGCCTCGACCACGGCATCGGCGGCAAAGCGGCCGTCGAACCGTGCCTCAAGATCTCCCGCCTGCACGGGCCCGGCACCGAGCATGTCATAAAGCTCAGCGCTCAAGGGATCGAGATCGAACAGGCTGGAGGTCGGAATATGAAACAGCACGCGCCGCTCGCCGACGCTCACACTGTGGGCGGCAAGAGGATCAAGGGTCAGCGCGCGGGTGGTCTGCATTCTCTGTTCTCCATTGTCAGACCCGCTCTAGCGGGCCTGACCTCTATCCATTTGGCCGCCGCTCTCAATAAATCGGCGGATTGTTCCAGCGCGGCGAGGTGACAATCAGATGGCTTTTGCCAACAACCGTCGTCTCGCTGCCGGTGATGCTGGCAACCACATTCAAATCACCGAAGTTACCCGCACTCATATAACGGTCGGGGTTAGGTCCGGCCTGTGACGGCAGGAAGCGGCCCTGCGGCGTGATCTTGCCGGCAAAAAGCTGATCCTTCATCTTGGCCGCAGTAGCATCATGGGGTTCCGTATGCCAGTCCGCCTGCACGAGACCAATGCGGTAATCATCCTTGGTGCCGGGCTTCTTGTCCGGGCCATTGCTGTAAGCCACGGCCTCGAACTGTGCTGACACCGGCACCACATGACCGCCGCCGCCACCGACACGAGCAACCCCATAGCCCGGCGTCACCACGATGCGGTCTATGGTGTCATAGACCCCAATGGCCTCCGCCCGCTCCGTCTTGCCGACGCGAATATCGCGACGGCCAAGCGGCGCATCAATCGCCACCGTCGCCCGAACAGTAATCCGTTCCGGAGAGCTGGACACGGTTTCAACAGCGATGCCCGGGCCGAGATCGACGGTGCCCTCAAGCCCAACCCCGAGGATGGTGACATCGCCCATCTGTCCGCGCTTCAGGCCCTCGCCATTCAGGCCCATGATGCGCGAGATATGTTTATCCATGCGCACGGCTTGAATATAGCCACCGACTTCATTGGCGTTATGCCAGAACCAGCGCCCGCTCATGCTGTTGCCGTCGGGCGACATGGCTGCCACTTCACGGAAGTCACGGCCGTCGAACTTGCCGCGCGCCCGCCATTCATAGCCACTATACACAAGCGCGCCATAAGTCCCCGACATGACGGTGCGGCCATCGCTTGCGAGTTCATAGGTCACTTCATAGGCGTCATCGCCCTTCGACTTCACCGACAGGATGCCGTCCACATAATTCTGCGCCTGCCCCTGCATATTCGAGCTTGCGCCGGGCATATAGGTCACCACACGCCAGCGGCCTTCGGGTTTCTGTTTCTTGGCCAGTTTCCAGTCGTCCCAAGCCTTGGTCGTGAAGGGGTAAAGCTTGGACAATTTCTTTGGCACTTCGGTCGAGGCATCGACCCACCAGTCACGATCCCGCGACAACATCTGATATTCGATGGTCGGCCACTGCCCGAGATGCATATTGGCGAGCAGTTTCCATTCCTCGGCATCGCGGCGTTGCAAAGCCACGCGGGCATAGGAATGACAGCGTGCGCACATCACCTGCAAATCCGGATCCGCGGCTTTTTCAACAATATTGGTGCGACGTTCGAGCGCATAGCGATAGGGCGCTGATTCCGACGGCGCGAGCCCCTGGGTCTCGCTGAGATATTTGACCACGGCGCGGCGCTGATCCGCCGTCAGCTCGACGCCATGGAACGTCATCATGCGCACCAGCGTCATCTCCCAACCTTCGGGAGACTTGCGCGCACCGCCGATCCGGCTTGGCAGGCCTTTGTCATTGGCTTCATGACAGCCGACACAGACCGTTTTGATGATCTCATGCCCCTGACGGGCGAGCGCGCCATTTTCCGCGCTCCCCGTTCCCTTGTCCTTTTCACCGCAGGACGCGAGCATAACCCCCAAAGCCACACTTAGAAGTGAAGCTATCACAAATCCGGATATGCGCCGATCTGCCATCATACTCGCCCGTCCTGAGTGCCCGAAATCAATAACGATAGGTCAAAGTCGCGCCATACCAGGCGGGCTGACCGTAGAATAACTGGTTGAAACCGAACTGCTCTGTGAAGTCAAAGGTATAGACCAGATACTTCTTGTTGAAGATATTCTTGCCCCAGACCGCGAGTTCAAGCTTTTCACCCGGGAACTTGTAGGTCAAGCGACCGTTCCAGATGTCATAGCCTTTGCCACGAGACAACGGCTGATTGAAAATGTCGAAATAGATCGAGGTCTGATAGCTCATATCGACCTGCGCCGCGAGCGAACTGCCATTCTCGAACGGAACGCTGTAACGCACCAGCGCGTTGAACGAGGTCTTCGGCGCGAGCACCAGACGACGGTTGTTGACCGTCTCCCCATCGGCCCCGGTCAGGCCATCCACCTTACTGTCAATAAGGCTCAAGCCAAGATTGACATCAAGTCCCTCAAGCGGATTGGCCACCAGTTCGAATTCCGCCCCCTTCACCGTGGCGTTCGCAGCGTTGGTGATGAAGGACGAGAAATCGCGGAAGGTCAGCGCCTGGAGGTTCTTATAGTCATAATAGAACCCGGTAACATTGAAACGCGCCCGGCCATCCCAGAAGGTCGATTTCAAGCCAAGCTCATAGGACGTAAGCCGTTCGTCATTATATTTGATGTCTTCGGGGCCGGCGCTCGTGAAGCCCGCATTGAAACCGCCGGATTTGAAGCCGCGTGCCACACTTGCAAAGACCAGAATATCGTCATTGGGCTTCCAGTTCAGACCGCCCTTGCCCGACCAGATTCCCTTGTCAAAGACCGCAAGATCACCGTCAGTGGCTTGATTGAAGTCAAGCAGGACCGTACCCGGAACCCCTGAAAGTTCAGGCGATCCAAGCACATCGACCTGAGTATAGTCATAGGTCTTTCTCTCTTTGGTGTAGCGAAGCCCGGCCAGCAGCGACAAGGTCGGCACGAATTCCCATTCCACCTGTCCAAAACCGGCGATCGAGCTGGTCTTTTGCTTGGCCAGTGTCTGCAGGAAGAATGTCGGATCGAGATCGACCCCGAACCGCAGGTCCTGCGGCATATTGACCTTCTGATGGTAATAATAACCGCCCGCTACCCATTTAACGCTGCCCATATCGCCATTCAGACGCAGCTCCTCGCTGAACTGATGGGCCTTCAAGCGGAAGGTCGGATCGACACGGTCGAACGGACTCATGTCCGTGTCTTCTTCATGGAGCTTCTTGACCTCGTCATAGCTTGTGATCGAAGTCATAGTGATCTTATCGGTGAAATCCCAGGTCAGATTGGCGAAGCCGCCCTTGGTATCAAGATTGAAGCGGCCGTTGCGGTCATAGGCACCGGCGAAGGGGTCGCCGTCGGTGTCCTGATAGCCGAAGAAATCCGTGCATTGCCCGGCCTGCGCCTGGCCAATGCTGCAGGGATCACCATTATAATCAAGCCCTGTCCCCTGATGCTGATAGACCGGCGCCTTCACATGACTGCGCGCACCATGGACATTCAACAGCAGACTCACATCATCCGTGAAATCGGCATTGAGCTGCAGGCGATAGGCGAGATTTTCTTTTTCATTGCGATCCGGGCCCGCACGGTTTGTCACGTAACCATCGGCGCGCGTATAGGCGAGCGAAGCACGAGCCTGCAACCGTTCCGTGAGGGGGCCGCCGATGGCGGTTTCGATACGCACATCATTATGACGGCCATAGCTGCCTTCGAGATAGACGTCCATCTCCTTGGTCGGGCGCTTTGAAATGAAATTGATCAGACCGCCGGTGGAATTACGGCCATAAAGCGTGCCCTGAGGCCCGCGCAGCACTTCGACCCGTTCCAGATCGAACATCTGGAAGGTCTGACCGGCCAGCGACCCCATATAGACGTCGTCGATATAAACGGCGACCGGGCTTTCGTTGTTGTCGTTGAAGTCATTGAGACCAACGCCGCGCAGCGTGATCGAAGGATTGTTGCCTTCGCCGACCGGGGTGCCGATCTTCAAGCCCGGCGTCTGCTGGGCGAGATCGGTGCTGGTGGTGAGTCCGAGTTCCTTGATCGCTGCGCCCGAGAAGGCCGTCACCGACAGCGGCGTATCCTGCAGGCGTTCCTGACGCTTTTGCGAGGTCACGATGATTTCTTCAAGCAGCGTCGACTGAGCCGGCGTCTGCTGTGCCGTCACGGCAGATATCGCAAGTCCATAAAACGCCGTGGTCGCGCATAATACGCGGATTCGTCCCGTGGAAAAGATCATGACAACCTCCCTATCCGGCCCTTTTATCTGGACCTCTATTGCTCAAGCCTATCCTTGCTCTGCGCCACATGCTTGATCAAGCGCGCCCGGAAACTTGTCTCTGAGTGCCATAACCACTGCGAGCGACTTATCGGGCCCAATCAAACCGTCGACAGACGCCGATGCTCGCGCGGGGAGCGCCCATGGACGGCGCGAAAGGCGCGGCTAAAATGCGACGCGTCGTTAAATCCCCAATCAAAGGCAATGTCGAGAATACTGCGCCCGCGCAACCGCGGCTCCACCAGATCGCGCGCCGCCCGATCGAGCCGTTGCCGCCAGATCCAGTCGCTCACCGATTGCCCGCTTTCCGAGAACAGGCGATGAAGATGACGGATGGAAATGCCAAGATCCGCAGCCACCCGGCCTGGGCTCAGGTCCGGGTCCTGCAAATTCTGTTCAAGATAGCTCATGATGCGGCGACGTTGCAGGGCAGCCGTGCCGCCGCTATCGCCATCAAGGGACTGATCACCACTCGACAAGGCCGCCACCAGCAGATCGATCAGACTGTCGCTGAACCCGGTCTGATCATGGGCAAGGGTTGATGCCTGCTCATAAAGCGCCCGGGCAAAGGCCACGAGCACCGCGCCGCTGCCGCTGCCGCCACCGAGAACATGACCACAAGGCACATCACGGCTCGACAGCCGCTGCACCAGCTGGCTGCGTGGCAGATGAAACGACAATTGATCAACGCCCGAACTGTCATAGCGAAATTCGACCGGCCGCAAACTGTCCACCAACACGCAGTCGCCGGGGCCGATCACGCTGTCCGCCCCGTTCTGAAACAGACGTGTCCGACCCTGCCGCTGCACCACGAGAAAACAGAATTCCTCGCGCGCGGACGCAATATGCCGATCGGTCCAGATCAGACGGTCAATGTCTGAATGATGTTCAACGATATTGATGGTTCCAGCCCGGCGCATCTTGACCAGGCCGCGAAAGGGACGGTCACGTATGGGTTCGGCCGACAGGGCCCCGCACACGCCGGTGACAGCCTGTTCCCAATATTCAAACTGGCCTGTTTCTGTCGCCATATGCTCGGGCGCGTAGGTCATCGTCCCCCTTGCATTCCCATTTTGGGAGCTGCTGCCTCCATCCCTGGACCAAAAGACTAGCCCGCTTTAAAGACAATGGTCAAGCCCGGCAGGTGCCGGCCTTGACCCTGTCTTTAAATGGTTGCGGTTCAGATCTGCATGAGAACCGACTTGCTTTCGGTATAAAGATCGAGAACTGCCCGGCCCATCTCGCGGCCGACCCCCGATTGCTTGTAGCCGCCAAACGGCAGCGCCGGGTCAAGGAAGTTATGGCAATTGACCCACACCGTCCCGGCCTTGATCTTCGGTACCAGACGATGCACGAAGCTTAGATTGTTACTCCAGATGCTGGCCCCGAGGCCATAAATGGTGTCATTGGCCATGGCCGGGATATTGGCAATATCGTCAATGGGTTGCGCCACCACGACCGGGCCGAAGATTTCCTCCCGCACGACCTTCATGCTGGAGTTTACGTCGACAAACACCGTCGGCTCCACGAAACAACCGGCGCCGCCGATGACCTGACCGCCCGTAAGCGCACGGCCGCCTTCGGCCAGACCGGACTGGATATAAGCCATCACCCGATCACGCTGCACCGCTGACACCAAGGGCCCAAGCTGGCTCGCCGGATCAAGCCCGGCACCGATCTTCATGGATTTGGCCACCTCCGCCACACCCTCGGTCACCTGATCGAACACCTTGCGTTCGACGAACAGACGCGAACCGGCGGTGCAGACCTGACCCATATTGAAGAACACAGCCATAGCCGCGCCCGGGATCGCTGTTTCAAGATTGGCATCGGCCATCACAACCACCGGCGATTTGCCGCCGAGTTCCAAAGACACCCGCTTCATGGTCTTCATGGCCGCCATGCCGATGAGCTTGCCGACAGCGGTCGAGCCGGTGAAGGCGATCTTGTCCACTTCCGGATGCTCGACAATAGCCGCGCCTGCGGTTCCGCCAAAGCCAGTGATGATATTGACCACACCCTTCGGGAACCCGGCCTCCATCACCAGTTCGCCGAGACGCAGGGCCGAGAGCGAGGTCTGTTCAGCCGGCTTCAGCAGCACCGTGCAGCCAGTCGCAAGCGCCGGACCAAGTTTCCAGGCTGCCATCACCAGTGGGAAATTCCACGGGATGATCTGACCGACGACGCCAACCGCTTCCTTGCGCACATAAGCGAAAAACTGATCGTCCGGGGTGAACCCGGTCGACAGATCAAGCGTGGTGCCTTCGATCTTGGTCGCCCAGCCAGCCATATAGCGCAGGAAATCCACCGCCATATTGACATCGACAAAACGCGCATAGGTCACCGGCTTGCCGTTATCAAGGGCCTCGATCTCGGCCAGTTCATCGGCATGGGCCTCCACAAGATCGGCGAGCTTCAACAGCAAGCGCTGACGGTCGCGCGGGCGGAGGCGCGGCCATTCTCCCTCCTCAAAGGCGCGGCGGGCGGCGCGGGCGGCGACGTCCACATCGGCGGCGTCACCCTCGGCCAGACGCGTGATTTCAAGGCCGGTGGCAGGATCGACGGTCGAAAAGGTCTTGCCGCTTTTGGCATCAACCCATTCGCCATCAATCAGCAGCTTTTTCGGCTTGGCGACAAAATCGGCGGCGGCCTTGTTAAGCCGTGCGCGTTGATCAGCAATGGCATCCATGATGAGGCTCCTCAGAGTGGGCGGCATTGCGCCCGTTATTCCCAAGCTTGCCCCCGAGTTTACGCCGCCCCCCGGCTTTTATCTAGGACGAGAGCGCCCTCCCATTTGCCTCTCCGGGACATTGCCGATAAGCTTCTGTCTCTCCGGGAAAACAAGCGTCAAGGAGCTCTCATGTTGCTCGAACAAAGCCGGTCACAGTTGCTGGTTATTGATATTCAGGACCGTCTCGCCCCGCATATCGCCAATATCAACGAGGTGGTGGACAATAGCGCGGTGCTGCTCGCCGCCGCCCAGCGGCTCGATATCCCGGTCACGGTGACGGAACAATATGTGCGCGGGCTCGGCCCCACGGTCGAACCGCTCCAACCCTTCATCGAAGGGGTCAAGGTCTTTGAAAAGCTTCATTTTTCCGCCGTGGCCGATCCCGCCATCCGGCGCCATCTGCAACAGATCGATCAGTCGGGCGGCCGCAATCAGATCGTGATCTGCGGCATCGAGGCCCATGTCTGCGTGTTACAGACCGCGCTCGCCCTCGCCCGCGCGGGTCAGAATGTGGCGGTGGTCATCGATGCCGTGGGCTCACGCCGCACGGAAAGCCTCGACGCCGCCCGCGCCCGCCTGCTCCAGAACGGCATCGAGGTGGTGACCACGGAAATGGTTCTGTTCGAATGGCTGCATGTGGCCGGCACCGACATCTTCAAGGACCTGTCGAAGCTTATTCAATAACATCGCTTATCAACCGAGGGTACGTCGCACCGCAGCCTGCCACCCGGCATAAAGCGCCCTGCGTTCAGGCTCCGGCATGGTCGGCTCATAACGCGCGGCGCGACGCCAGTGGGCGGCAATATCGTCAAGCCCGTCATAAACCCCGGCCCCGAGCCCAGCGAGAAACGCTGCCCCCAAAGCCGTGGTCTCGGCCACGTCCGGCACATCCACCGGCCGGCCGAGCATGTCGGCCATGAAGCGCATGAGCCAACGGCTGTTGGTCAGGCCACCATCGACCCGCAGGACCGAGGCCCCGGCATCACCCGCAAATTCAGCAGTCATGGCAGCCACCAGATCGCGGGTCTGATAGGCCACCGCCTCAAGCGCCGCCCGGGCAAGATCGCCCGCGTCGCTGCCTGCCGTAAGCCCGCAGATCACCCCGCGCGCCGCCGCATCCCAATAGGGCGCGCCAAGCCCGCTGAAGGCCGGAACCAGATAAACCCCCTTATGCGGCCCGGCCCGTTCGGCCAGCGCATCCGCCTCCGCCGCAGACCCGATGAGCCCGAGCCCGTCGCGCAGCCATTTGATGCTGACCCCAGCGCTGAACACGCTGCCCTCAAGGGCATAGGTCGGTTTGCCGTCAAACTGATAGGCGATGGTGGTGAGCAAGTGATGCTGCGACGGCACCGCCCGCGCCCCCGTATTCAGCATCAGAAACGACCCCGTGCCATGGGTGCATTTCACCATGCCGGGGGCAAAACACGCCTGCCCCACCGTCGCCGCCTGCTGATCCCCGGCAATCCCGGTGATGGGGATGGCCTGCCCGAACAGGGCCGGGTCCGTCACCCCGAACGCCGCCACTGAATCGCGCACCTCCGGCAACAGGCTTTTCGGCACGCCGAACAGATCGAGCAACCAGTCGTCCCAGCGCCCGTCATGAATATTGTAAAGCATGGTGCGTGACGCATTGGTGGCATCGGTCGCATGCACCCGCCCCCCGGTCAGCCGCCACAGCAAAAAGCAATCCATGGTGCCCATGCGAAGCTCGCCCCGCTCGGCCCGGCCCCGCGCCCCGGGCACATGGTCAAGCAACCAGACGATCTTGCTCGCGGAGAAATAGGGATCAAGCAACAGCCCCGTGCGCGCTGTGACCTCGGCCTCATGGGCCTTCAACCCGGCGCAGAAATCCGCCGTGCGCCGGTCCTGCCAGACGATGGCGTTGGCGATGGGCGCGCCGGTCCGGGCGTCCCAGATCACCACCGTCTCCCGCTGATTGGTAATGCCGAGCGCCACCACCGGCGCATCCGCCTGAGCGAGCGCCGCCCGCGTCACCGCAAGGGTCCGGGTCCAGATTTCGTCGGCGTCATGTTCAATTTCCCCGGGGGCCGGATAGATCTGCTGATGTTCCTGTTGTGCCGCCGCCCGCACCCGGCCATCGCGATCAAACAGCATGGCCCGCGTGCTCGTGGTGCCCTGATCGATGCTGAGCAGCAACATCTGTCCGTCTCCCCGCTTCATTCTTGCCAGATTAGTGATATCTTATTCCAGAATTTGATGTTTTCGGCAGAGGTTTCGGCAAGACGTGCCACAGTATGACCCTACACCCACACCAGATCTTTATGATCTTCTGATCATTGGCGGCGGCATCAATGGCGTGGGCATTGCCCGGGACGCCGCAGGACGCGGGCTGCGTGTCCTGCTCGCCGAAGCCCATGATCTCGCCTCGGCCACCTCCTCGGCGTCGAGCAAACTCATTCATGGCGGGCTGCGTTATCTCGAACAATATGAATTCCGGCTGGTGCGGGAATCCCTTGCCGAACGCGAGGTGATGCTGAAAATCGCCCCGCATCTTGTCCATCCCATGACCTTCGTTATGCCGCATAACAAGCGCCTGCGCCCGGCCTGGATGCTGCGCATCGGGCTTTTTCTTTATGATCATATGGGCGGCAAACACAGCTTGCCTGCCTCGCGCGGGCTCGATCTCGCCCATCTGCCCGAAGGTCTGCCGCTCCGGCCCGAACTCACACGCGGTTTCAGCTATGCCGATTGCGCCGTCGATGACGCCCGCCTCGTGGTCGTCACCAGCATGGATGCCGCCGAACGCGGCGCTCATATCCTGACCCGCAGCCGGGTCACCAGCGCCCGGCCCGAAAACGGCATCTGGAACGTGACCATCAATGGCAGGACGCTGCATGCCCGTGCGCTCGTCAATGCCGCCGGACCCTGGGCCGGGACCGTCGATCACGAGGTGATCGGCCTGCCGCAACGCACCCCGCTCCGGCTGGTGAAGGGCAGCCATATTATCGTGCCGCGTCTTTATGCCGGTGATCAGGCCTATATCCTGCAAGCCGCTGACCGGCGGGTGATTTTCGTCATGCCCTTTGGCCCCGACCATAACCTGATCGGCACCACCGATCTTGAACTGACCGCCATGCCGGACAGCCCGGCCATCACGACGGCAGAGATCGACTATCTCTGTGCGACGGTCGGCGATTATTTCCACAAGCCCCCGAAAGCCGCCGACGTGGTCGGAAGCTTTGCCGGCGTGCGCCCGCTTTATGACGACGGCGACGGCAACGCCTCGAACGTCACTCGCGATTATGTGCTGAAGCTTCAGACCCTCGACGCCGCGCCCCTGCTCTCGGTCTATGGCGGCAAGCTCACCACCCATCGCCGTCTGGCCGAAGCGGTGCTTCATAAGCTCGCGCCGCATTTCCCCAAGCTCGGGCCCGCCTGGACGGCCACAGCCCCGCTTCCCGGCGGCGATCTCGGCACCGACAGCTTCCGCGAGTTCCTGGCCGAAAGCGCCTGCCGCTACCCCTGGCTGCCACACGCCCTCCTGGATCGTTATGCCCGCGCCTATGGCGACCGTCTGCATTTCCTGTTGAACGGCTGCGAGGATATGAGCGATCTCGGGCCGGAAATTCTGCCCGGCCTCCATGCCCGGGAGGTCGCCTATTTATGGAACCATGAATGGGCCCGCACGGCCGAGGATATTCTTTGGCGACGCAGCAAGCTTGGACTCGGGTGCGCCGATCCGGCGCCGCTTACCGCCTGGCTTCAGAGTTTCGACGGCTCGAAAGGCGTGTCCCTATGACCGGGCCGCAGGTAAAAATCCGTATTTGGGATGCGCCGGTGCGGATCTTTCACTGGTCCATCGTCGGTCTGATGGGCCTGAGCTGGTGGAGCGTCGAGCAAGGCGACATGGAGCTTCATCAATGGTCGGGAATAACTGTTCTGACGCTGGTGCTCGCCCGCATTCTCTGGGGCTTCTACGGCAGCAGCACAGCGCGCTTTCGGCATTTTCTCGTCGGCCCCGGCCGCATGATTATGTATCTGAGCGCCATAGCCGCGCGCAAGGTGCCGCCCGTCGCCGGACATACGCCCACCGGCGGCTGGATGATTGTTTTGCTGTTGCTGCTGATCCTGCTGCAACCCACGCTCGGGCTGTTTGCCACCGATGATATTCTTTTTGAAGGGCCGCTCTATGGCTTCGTCAGTCAGGAGCTCTCCTATACCCTGACCGCCCTCCATAAAAGCCTGTTCAATATCCTGCTGGTCAGCGCCGGATTGCATATCCTCGCGGCGCTCTATTACCAGTTCATACTGCGGGAAAAAATCATCCCGCCCATGGTCACCGGTTGGCGTCTGTGGCACGCACCCTTGCCGCGTCCGCTGCAATTCATCAATCCGCTCTGGGCGCTGCTCACACTCGGGATTGTCGGTGCGGTGGTCTATCAGGTCATCCTGTCCTCATAGACCACGCCCAAGCCTCAGTGCTTTTCGCGGAAATCGTCGTGGCAGGTCTTGCAGCTTTTGCCTAAAGCCGCCATCTCGGCACCAGCCGCCTTGGCCCCGCCGCTTGCCGCAGCGCTCGCCAGTTTCTGCGCCTGTTGATCGAAGGCCTTCATATCCTTTTCGAACTCCGGCCATTTGCTCCAGATATCCGCCTTGGCGGTGGTGCGTTCGCGGCCTTTGCCTGCGGTATTTTCTTTAAAGGCCCCAAGCGCCATGCTTGATGTGCGCGCGAGCATCTCGGCATGGGTCTGCAGCGCCTTCGGGTCATCGATCTTGCCTTTGAGCGCCATGGACAGGCCCGCCATATTGCCGCCGATGATTTTCATCACTTCCTTGCGGTAGGTGACGGCGTCATCGGCTTCAGCCGCCTGCGCCGAGTGCACAGCCCCCGTCATGACCATCGCCGCCATCGACAGCATCATTGCCTTTTTCAGCATCATTAAGTCCTTTTTCCTGTCAGCCCGATCTCGGCCTCAAGCGTTTCGCGTTCGCGGATGCGAGCGGCAAACCCCTTCAGAGAGAGCGATAATAAGATCACCGCAGGCGGCACAGCGCAAGTCGAGATGATCGCGAGCGAATAGCCCAGCATGGCCGGATCCTTGAAGCCGTAATCCGTCACCAGCGCCACCGCCGTCGGCCCGATGCCCAGCCCGAACAGATTGAGCACCAGCAAAAACGCCGCCGACACTTGCCCACGCATTTCATTCGGCGTGATGAGCTGCAAGGCCGCAGGCGAGGTCGATGACGGCACGCTGGTGAAAATCGCCGCCGGCAAATATGCGAGAATGGCCAGCGCCGGGGTCGGCATCAGCGGCACCAGAATGATCGGAATGACAATGCCGATGCCGCTCAGCATGATCACCAGCGGATAAGCGATATATCTCCCGCGCGCCATCAGATGATCGGCCAGCATGCCGCCGCCATAGACGCCGATCACCCCACCTACGAGTACCACGAGGCCCACATAAAGCCCGGCCTCCCCCGCCGTGAAACCATGCACGCGCATAAAAAAGGTCGGCAGCCATAAATTGCAGGCATAACCGATCAGCGCCACAAAGGACGTGCCCATCATAAACGGCGCATAAAGCCGCCAATGCGCGCCGATATACCTGAGCCCATCCATGAAGGACTGCCCGTCCCGCGTCACCGTCTCGACCCCGCGCCGCGCCGGTTCCCGCACCAGAGACACAAGAAGCGCGATCAACAGCCCCGGCAGCCCGACGACAAAAAACGTCAACTGCCAGGCCTTGATGGAGCCAAGATATGGCACCTCCAGCGGCGGCATATGCATGGCCATCTGCACCACCGCCCCGCCGACGATGAGCGCAAGCCCCGTGCCCACATAAATGCCGATGGTGTAAACGCCCATAGCGCGGCCGACTTTTTCACGCGGAAAATAATCGCTGATCATGGAATAGGCAGCAGGCGACAGTGCCGCCTCGCCAACGCCGACACCGATGCGGGCCATAAACAACTGCGTGAAATCCCGCGCGAGCCCGCAAGCCGCCGTCATCAGGCTCCACACCGTAATGCCCGCCGCAATGATCCATTTGCGCGTCGCCCGGTCGGCCAACCGCCCTATGGGATAACCCATAGTGGTATAGAAAATAACAAACGCGAGGCCATGCAGCAGGCTGACCCCGGTATCCGTAATCCCAAGATCACGACGGATCGGTTCCACCAGCAGGCTCAGGATCTGACGATCAATGAAGGAAAACGTATAAGCAAAACTCAAAAGTCCGACCACGCCCCAAGCATAACGCAAGGATGGCTGATCGTCCGTACCCGTCTGTTGCAAACTCATGAACCCCTGCCGGAAACCTGTTTGCCGCAGTCTGCCGACAGAGGAATGACATTGCAAATATTAGTGGCGGCCCAAGGCTGGAATCAGATGGCCCGTGCTTCGAGACGCTTCGCTCCTCAGCACGAACGGCTTTTCTTATTCATCCGTTCGTGCTGAGGAAGCGCGTTAGCGCTGTCTCGAAGTACGAAGCCGCACGTTGGTCACAGATTTAAGCCTGTCATACGCGAACTGGACCCACGTATCCATGGCTCAACCGCCGAGATGGATTGCCGGGTCAAGCCCGGCAATGACATAGTGTTGGCTGCAGACCAGCCTCTATGCCTTCTCGGAAGACAAGTCCACCCAAGCAGTCCAATAGGATCACAATAATTAAAACCTGTCATACGCGGGCTTGACCCGCGTATCCATGGCTCAACCGCTGAGGTGGATTGCCGGGTCAAGCCCGGCAATGACAACTTAGAATCGGACCTCTAAAGCGTTTCGGAAAACAATTCACGGCCGATGAGCATGCGGCGGATTTCGCTGGTGCCGGCGCCGATCTCATAGAGTTTGGCGTCGCGCATGATACGGCCGGTTGGATAATCATTGATGTAACCGTTGCCACCCAGCGCCTGAATCGCCTCAAGTGCGAGCCAGGTGGCTTTTTCCGCCGCATAAAGAATACACCCGGCCGCGTCTTTCCGCGTGGTCTCGCCGCGGTCGCAGGCCTTCGCCACGGCATAGGTATAAGCCCGGCTCGCCGTCAGCGTCGTATACATGTCGGCAAGCTTGCCCTGCATCAGCTGAAACTCACCGATAGCCTGACCGAACTGCTTGCGTTCATGCACATAGGGCACGACCACATCCATGGCCGCCTGCATGAGCCCGATGGGCCCCGCAGCCAGCACCACGCGTTCGTAATCAAGGCCGGACATCAGAACCCGCACACCCTCGTTCAGCTTGCCAAGGACATTTTCCTCGGGCACTTCGCAATCCTGAAACACGAGCTCACAGGTGTTCGAGCCGCGCATGCCGAGCTTGTCGAGCTTCTGCGCCGTCGAAAATCCCTTGAAGCCCTTTTCAATGAGGAACGCGGTGATGCCCTTCGCCCCGGCATTCGGATCGGTCCGCGCATAAACCACCAGCGTATCGGCGTCGGGACCATTGGTGATCCACATCTTGTTGCCGGTCAGAATATAGCGGTCGCCCTTTTTATCGGCGCGGAGCCGCATAGAGACCACGTCCGATCCCGACCCCGGCTCCGACATGGCGAGCGCGCCCACATGATCGCCGGAGATAAGCTTCGGCAGATATTTCGCCTTTTGCTCGGCCGTACCGTTGCGCTTGATCTGATTGACGCAAAGATTGGAATGGGCGCCGTAAGACAGCCCGACACTGCCCGACGCGCGGGAGATTTCTTCCATGACGATGCAATGGGCGAGATAGCCCATATTGACCCCGCCATATTCTTCTTCAGCGGTCATGCCGAGCAGGCCGAGATCGCCGAATTTTTTCCACAGGTCCATGGGGAACTGATTGTCGCGATCAATCTCCGCCGCACGCGGGGCGATTTCTTTGGCGGCAAATTTCGCCACGGTGTCGCGCAGGCTTTCGATATCGTCGCCAAGATCGAAATTGAGGGACGGGAAGCTATGCATGAATTTTCTCCGCGTTAATCGGCCAGTTTGTCTTTAAGAGCATGCGCCACCTTGGAGGACGGCGCGCGGCCCAGATGATCGGCAATGAACCAGGCAGTCCGGACGATGGCGTGCAGATCAACGCCGGTCTCGATCCCGAGTTCGTTCAACAAGAACAGCACGTCTTCCGTCGCCACATTGCCCGACGCGCCCTTGGCATAGGGACAACCGCCAAGACCAGCCACTGAGCTGTCAACGATGGTGATGCCATGCTTCAACGCCTCATGGATATTCACGAGCGCCTGCCCATAGGTGTCATGGCAATGAATGGCGAGCTTCTCCGCCGGGGCGATTTTCAGCACCGCCTCAAGCATGGCCGCCACCTTGTTCGGCGTGCCGACGCCGATGGTGTCGCCCAAGCTCACTTCGTAAACCCCAAGATCGAACAGGGCGCGGGTCACCTCGGCCACCTTGTCAGGCGCGATCGCACCTTCGTAAGGACAACCGAGGGTGCAGGACACATAACCGCGCACCCGCACATCATGGCGGCGGGCAAGCTCCATCACTGGCCGGAAGCGTTCAATGCTCTCCGCTATGGAGCAATTGATATTGCGCTGGTTGAAGGTTTCAGAGGCCGCGGTGAAAATGGCCCAGGTATCGGCCTTTGCCGCCAGCGCCGCCTCCGCCCCCATAAGGTTTGGTGTCAGCACCGGATAGACCACGCCGAGCGCGCGGGTGATGCCCGCCATCACCGCCGCATTGTCGGCCATCTGCGGCACCCATTTGGGCGACACGAAACTCGTCGCCTCGATCTCCCGGAGCCCCGCCGCCGCAAGACGATTGATCAGCGCGATCTTGATATCGGTCGGCACTACCTGCGCTTCGTTCTGCAAGCCGTCACGCGGGCCGACCTCATAAAGGGTCACGAATTTAGGCAACATCCTCACGCCTCCGCCGCCTCGACAACCGCAAGCACGCTGCCTTCGGTCACCTGATCACCTTCGCCCACATGAAGCGCCGCCACCGTGCCATCGACCGGCGCGGTCATGGTGTGCTCCATCTTCATGGCTTCCAGAATCAGCAAGGGCGTGCCGCGTGTGACGCTATCACCGGCCGCGACCATGACGCGGGTGACTTTACCCGGCATGGGGGCGGTGATGCCGCCGCCGGTCGATGTCCCTTCCTCGGCCGCGACGCCCGGATCGTAATACTGCACACGCCGGGTGACACCGCCGATGATCACGGACACATCATGACCCGCCCGCACCACGATGGCGCGCAAGGTTTCACCGCCAAGATCGGCCCTGAGCTCCCCATCCTGTCCGCGCAGCGCACGCACCTTCATGCTGTGACCACCAAAATCGAAGCACCAGCCGTCACCGTCGAAGCTCACCAGAATCTCGCGAATGGAATGCCCGTCGTCAAAGCGCAGCGTAAGATCGGTCTGCCCGTTCATACGCCAGCCGTCGGCCGCACCCCAGGGGTTATAGGGATCGCCGCTCGCCCGCGCCGTCGCCGTATATTGCTCGCGCAGCCGCAACAGGTGATCGACTGCGGCCAGCGCCAGCACGCGATCGCTCGCCCCGCTGTCTGTTGGCACCAGATCCTCCAGATGGCGATCGATAAAGCCGGTATCCACATCGCCCGCGATGAAATCGGCATTACCCGCGACCCGGCCGAGAAACGCCACATTGGACGCAAGCCCGGCAATGGCGCATTGCCCGAGCGCACCTTTCATGCGGCGCACGGCCGAGGCGCGATCGCGATCCCAGACAATCAGTTTGGCGATCATCGGATCATAATGCATGGAGACTTCGTCGCCCTGCTCCACCCCGGTATCGACGCGCACATGGCTGTCGGTCGTCGGGAAGCCGAGATGCAGCAAGCGCCCGATGGACGGCAGGAATCCCCGCGCCGGATCCTCGGCATAAATCCGCACTTCCAAAGCATGGCCGCAGATCGCCAGTTGCTCCTGCGCCAGCGGCAGAACTTCGCCTGCCGCCACTCGCAACTGCCATTCAACCAGATCCTGACCGGTGATCATTTCAGTCACCGGATGCTCGACCTGCAGGCGCGTGTTCATCTCCATGAAATAAAACGGCGCGTCTTCAATGCCGTTCGCCACATCGACAATGAATTCGATGGTGCCCGCACCTTCATATCCAATTGCTGCCGCCGCCGTAACCGCAGCAGCACCCATGGCGGCGCGCAGATAATCCGGCATATGCGGCGCGGGGGCTTCCTCCACCACCTTTTGATGGCGGCGTTGCAGGGAACAATCGCGTTCGAACAGATGCACCACATTGCCGTGCTTATCGGCGAACACCTGAATTTCAATATGGCGCGGCTTGGTGATGTATTTTTCGATCAGGCAGGCGTCATTGCCGAACGCCGCCTTGGCCTCGCGCCGCGCCGAGGCGAGCGATGCATCAAACTCCGCCGCGTCATCGACCCGCCGCATGCCCTTGCCGCCGCCGCCCGCCACCGCCTTGATGAGCACGGGATAGCCGATCTTGGCCGCTTCGCCACGCAGGAAATCATCGTCCTGATTGTCGCCGTGATAACCGGGAACCACCGGCACATTTGCCGCTTCCATCAGTTTCTTCGCCGCGTCTTTCAAGCCCATGGCGCTGATAGCGGAGGCCGGAGGACCGACAAAGACAATGCCTTCCCGCGCGCAGGTTTCCGCGAACTCCACATTTTCCGACAGGAACCCATAGCCCGGATGAATGGCCTGAGCCCCGGTTTTCTTGGCCGCCGCGATCAGACGATCGGCGAGCAGATAACTTTCCCGCGCCGGGGCCGGGCCGATATGCACCGCCTCGTCCGCCAGCCGCACGTGGCGCGCGTTCGCATCGGCGTCCGAATAAACCGCCACGGTCTTGATGCCAAGCCGCCGCGCTGTCTTGATGATCCGGCAGGCGATTTCGCCACGGTTCGCGATCAATATGCGATCAAACATCGGCACCTACCCCTTGACCCAGTTGGGTTTACGTTTTTCAAGAAAGGCCGCGAGCCCTTCCTGTCCTTCGGCGGAAATACGGCGATCGGCAATGCGCCGCGCGGTTTCCGTCATAAGCGCGTCATCGACCGCCCGGTCCATCACCGCGAACACCAGATCCTTTGACGCCGTCATGGCCGTCTGACCATTGCCAAGAAACTGTTTGATGAACCCGTCCACCGTCTGCGTGAGCGCCGCGTGATCGGCCGCGACTTCATGCACAAGGCCGATGGCCTGCGCCTGGCCGGCATCGAAGCGTTCCCCGGTCAGGAAATAACGTCGCGCCGCACGCGCGCCGATGGCCGCCACCACATAGGGCGAGATGGTCGCAGGCGCGAGGCCGATCTTGACTTCGGACACCGCGAAAATCGCCGTCTCCACCGCCACCACCAGATCGCAGCAGCTGAGCAACCCAACCCCGCCCGCGAAGGTCGCGCCATTGACGGCGGCAATGGTCGGCTTCGACAACCGATCCAGCGTCTTCAGCATGACCGCGAGCTTCATGGCGTCAGCCATATTTTCCGCGTGGGAATATTGGACGAATTTCTTCATCCAGTTCAGGTCGCCACCGGCCGAAAAACTCGCGCCCTTGCCGGTCAGAACCACAACGCGCACGGCGTCATTCTGATCGAGCGCCGCGAACATTTCCGTCAGCTGCGCGATCATGTCTTCGTTGAAGGCATTATGCAGCTCAGGCCGGTTCATGGTGACCGTTGCCACCCCGCGCCCATCGATATCGAGAAGAACCATGTCACTCATTTCGTCTTCTCCTTACATCCGGAACACGCCATAGCTGGTTTCGGGCACCGGCGCATTGAGGCTCGCCGACAGTCCAAGCGCCAGCACCCGGCGGGTATCCGCCGGATCAATGATGCCATCGTCCCATAACCGAGCGCTCGCATAATAGGGATGACCCTGGGTTTCATACTGCTCGCGGATCGGCGCCTTGAACGCGTCTTCTTCCTCCGCAGTCCAGCTTTTGCCGGTGCGCGCCATGGCGTCTTTCTTGACGGTGGCGAGCACGCTTGCCGCCTGTTCTCCGCCCATGACGGAAATGCGCGCGTTTGGCCACATCCACAGGAAGCGCGGTGAATAGGCGCGGCCGCACATGCCGTAATTCCCGGCCCCGAACGAGCCGCCGATGATCACCGTGAATTTCGGCACCTTCGCGTTGGCCACGGCCATCACCATCTTGGCCCCGTCCTTGGCGATGCCGCCGGTTTCATATTTGCGCCCGACCATGAAGCCGGTGATATTCTGCAAAAACACCAGCGGAATGCCGCGCTGAGCACAAAGCTCGACAAAATGCGCGCCCTTCACGGCGGACTCCGAAAACAGCACGCCATTGTTGGCAATGATGCCCACCGGATAACCATGAATATGCGCGAACCCGGTCACAAGCGTGGTGCCGTAAAGCTTCTTGAATTCGTCAAACTCGCTGCCATCCACCAGCCGGGCAATGACCTCGCGCACGTCATAGGGCACCCGCGTGTCTTTCGGAATGACGCCATAGATTTCAGACGGATCATAAAGCGGCGCGCGCGGTTCCCGCACCGTCACCGGCACGGTCTTGCCCCAGTTCAGATTGCCCACAATGCGCCGCGTCAGGGTCAGCGCATGGGCGTCATTCAAAGCCAGATGATCGGCCACGCCGGAGACTCGCGTATGCACATCAGCACCGCCGAGATCTTCCGCCGACACTTCCTCCCCCGTGGCCGCCTTCACAAGCGGCGGACCGGCCAGAAAGATCGTGCCCTGGTCCTTCACAATCACGCATTCATCGGCCATGGCCGGCACATAAGCGCCGCCCGCCGTGCAGGACCCCATGACCACGGCGATCTGCGGAATGCCCGCCGCCGACAGCGTCGCCTGATTATAAAAAATCCGCCCGAAATGCTCCCTATCCGGAAACACATCATCCTGATTGGGCAGATTGGCCCCGCCCGAATCCACCAGATAAATGCAGGGCAGGCGGTTTTCGCGCGCAATCTCCTGAGCCCGCAGATGCTTCTTCACCGTCAGCGGATAATAGGTGCCGCCCTTCACCGTCGCATCATTGCAGACGATCAGGCACTCGATGCCCATGACCCGGCCAACCCCGGTGATGATCCCCGCCGCCGGCACATGGTCATGATAAACGTCATGGGCTGCGAATTGCGACAGTTCCAGGAACGGCGACCCCGGATCAAGCAGCGCCTTCACCCGGTCGCGCGGCAATAACTTACCCCGCGACAGATGACGCTCCCGCGAGACCGCGCCACCACCTTGCTTGATTTCGGCGACCTTGGCCGTGAGATCATCCACAAGGGACTGCATATGAGCCCTGTTGGCTGCAAATCCCTCACTCCGCCGGTCAAGCGCGCTCTCAAGTATCGACATCCGGATGCTTCCCACAAATATGCCCCGCCCGACCCGTCACCCCGACACGGCGGGACTTCACAGCAGGCGGCGACTTTTGACAGTCCTTGACAGGACTTTACCCTCGGCTCAAGAATAGATGAAATTTTTTGTTTGTATGGGTTTTATAGATAGCATCTATGTTTGAACTGTATCAATTACGCTATTTTCTTGCGGTCGTCGAAACCGGCAGCTTCACCAAGGCGGCCGAGCGCGCCTGCGTCACCCAACCGACCCTGTCGGCGGGCATTAAAAAGCTCGAATCCGGCTTGCGGGTCAAACTGTTCAATCGTTCCAACCGCCGCATTTTTCTGACCGAAGCCGGAACCCAGTTCATCGAACGCGCCAAATCGATCCTCCATCAATGTACGCTGGCCGAGGTCGAATTGCACGAAATCGAAGCCCCGCGGGTGATCCGGCTCGGCGTGCTGATGACCATCCCGGCCGCCCGCCTCGCCGCCCTTGCCGGCGGTTTCCGCCGCACCGAACCGGGCGTGGTCATCGAATTGTCCGAGGGCACCGAGCAGGAAATCACCAATAAGCTCGACAGCGGCGGCGTCGATCTCGCGCTCACCATCCTGCGCGGACCGCAGACCGCCGCCACCCCTCACCGCCCGCCGGTCGAGCTTTGGGAAGAAGGCTATGTCCTCGCCCTCGCCGCAAGCCACCCCCTCGCCGAGCGCGGGCGGATCGAAGGCCGCGCCCTCGCCAACGAGCCCACCATCGTGCGCACCAGATGTGAATTGCTGTCGGAAACCAGCCGCTATTTCACCGACCAGAACGTGCGCCCCAGATTGGTCTACCGCACCCCCCAGGATGAACGCGCCCTGATGATGGTCGCCGCCGACCTCGGCTTCACCACCCTGCCCGAAAGCTACGGCCTGCCCGGCATCGCCAAATTGCGGTTAGAAGGCTACGACTACCGCCGCCGCATCGGCCTGCTGCACGGTGCACCGCAATGGAACAAGGAAAAACAGGCGCTGGTGGATCGATTTGTGGCGTTTGCCAAGGCTCAGCATTGAAACACACATAAAGCAATCCGCAACAGGGCGGACGGATAGATTTCTGAATTGACGGGCCCCATCACCGACGTTCCATCAGGCCCCCAAGCATCACATCCTCAGTAATAGCTTCCGGTCTTCAGGCAAGTTTGCCATTTGCGGTATTCGCGCATTTTGCAGGTGCTGTCGCTGCAGAGCGCCGATGATGTGTAATGACGGCTTTCACACATTTTGGCATATGGTGAGTTTGGCGTTGTGGGTGTGTCGTTCGCGGCGTTCGCTTTCGGCTTTGTGGTCGCGGCGGGTTGTGCTACGGGCTTTGCGGGCGTTTCCAAAGATGCGGATATGCCCAATTTACCGCCCGCTTTTTTCAATTCGGCTTCAACCATGGTGCCCATGGCACGATCAAGCGCGGTCTGGCCGCTATTGGTCTTGGTATTTGGATTTGCACCGCGCTGCAGCAGTTCCTTCACAATGGCAAGATTGCCTTCGCCAGCGGCAAAATGCAGCAGCGTATAGCCTTCGGCATTCTGCATGTTGACATCGAGCCCCTTGTCAAGCTCGGCGATCACAACATCGTTCCTGCGCCAGCCGATATTCGCCCGCGCCGTATCAAAATCGCCTGTGCCTTTGGCTTGTGGAGAGGCGCTCTTTCCTCCGGCCATCGCCGCCTTGAGGCGGGTTTGAACCATGGTTCCGATCGCCATATCGAACGGCGTACTGCCCAAATTCGTTTTGATTGACGGATTGGCCCCACGTTCGAGTAGGGAATCCACCATGGCAAGATTTCCTGCCTCAGCCGCATAATGCAGCAGCGTATAGCCCTCGGACGTTTGCATATTGATGTCAAACTGACCGCTGTCGATATCCTGAAGTGCCGCCGCGTTATTCTTGGTGCCGATGTAATAGCGTGCGTTGTCGAACGGATCCCCTGCCCTGGCGCTCGCCACCGAACAGGCCAGAAAGACGACGCAAAGCATGAAGTTTACAAACCGCATGGACCTACCCCTTGGCATAGTCTTCAGGATATCGATATTCAACCTATGATAATCTCGTAATTTCGGCATGTGAAGCGACTTCTTCAGTATATTCAGATAATTAAGAAAGATTTCATATTGTTGGAAAACTCAGACCATAAATCGGTAATTCACCCAGGATAGCATATGACCGCTAAACACCGGCCGTTGCACTGCGAAAACCTGTAGCGGCTTTACTGGAGCCGATGTCCGACATACTCTTTGAAAAGCTCGAACATCCACGTGGGTCTGTCGACGATCCGAAGACCCGGCATCATCGAGGAGGCAAATAGAATGGCGGGAACCCGGCAGCGGCCAGTTATCGGCAACATTCTGTTCCCCTGGCGTTTTATCGGCTTCGTCGTCATTGCCGGTCTTGCGGCCAGTCTCGCCATCCCGGCCCTTGGCTGGCGACATGGGGCTATGGTGAGCTTTGACCTTGCCGCGCTGATCTTTATCCTCGCCTGCATATCGCTGCTTGGTCAGGAGGCCGGGGCCATGCGCAAGGCGGCGGAACGCAACGATGCCAACAGGGGGCTTCTCCTCTGCATTTCCGTTCTCGTATTGCTCGTCGTCATGGTGACGGTTGCAAGCGAGCTGATCCAGGTGAAAACCCGCGATGCCATCGATATCGCGGTGGTCATTGCCACCCTGGCGCTGGCCTGGACCTTCAGCAACCTGGTCTTTGCGCTACATTATGCCCATATGTATTACAGCCGCGACAAAGACGGCGGTGATTACGGCGGTCTCATTTTTCCGGATACGCCAGAGCCGGATTACTGGGATTTCATCTATTTCGCATTCTGTCTCGGCATGACTTTTCAGACCTCCGACACCAATATGAAATCGCGCCGCTTCCGCCGCGTGAGCACCTTTCACTGCCTCGCCGCCTTTGTGTTCAACATCGGCGTGATCGCCTTCAGCATCAATGTGCTTGGCGCCTAGATCAACGGCACATGGGGGGCAACGTCTCGCGGCAGCGTGCCGTCGAGACGCGGGTCGGTCATGATCTCGACCTCCCGGCCACAGGCACGAAATCCTGCCCGTTCATAAAATTTCGGCGCGTCCGGATGATCGTTGGTGCAGGTATGCACAAAGACCCGGGGCGGCTTCACGGCACGGAAGCGTTCCATGGCCCGGGCCATGAGATAGCGCCCCGCTCCGCTGCCGATCATATCCGCCGTCACCCCGAGGAAGGCGAGTTCGGCATTCTTCGGATCACGAAAATCCAGTTCCAGCAGCCCCTTTGGCGTCGTCTCGCCCTGCCGGGTCAGCGCATAAATCTCGACCGCCGGATCCTTGATGATGGCCCCGAGCGCCTCGTCCGTCATGCGCAGGCGGCTGAACCACAGCCAGCGCGCACCCACCGCGCGAAAAAGATCGCGGTACCAGTCAAGGTCGGGATCAGCCACAAATTCCAGATGAAGATCGGGACGCTCAAGCCCCGCCGCGTCCACAGGCGGCAGATCGCGCATGTCGAAATGAGTGACGACGGCGGCGAGTTTGCCGGGCGGGATCGCTTGAAACTCGCTCATGCAAAATCCTCCCGCTCAGGAAAAATAATCATCGGACAACGTCAGCAACGATTGTCCGGACGCCTGAACATGGGCGCGCATGGCAGCTTCGGCCGCTTTGGCGTCGCCTTTCAGAATGGCTTCGATGATGCGCTCATGATCTTTCATCGACTTCTCCCGCGCCGTTTCCGACAGCAGCCGCACATAGACGATGCGATACATCGGCAATTGCACCTGTTCCACCAGCCGCTCCAGCTGAGCACTGCCCGCGGCCTCGACCAGAAGCTTGTGGAACTCTGTGTTTGACTGAGAATAAGCATCAATGCTTTCGCTCGATTTGACCGTTGTCCGCATGACCGCGCGCAAATCCAGCAGTGCCTTTTTCAGTTTAGGCGTCCCGTAGATAACCGGCGTCGCGAGCCGCGCCACCAGACCCTCAAGCATTTCCCGGATGAGATAAGCTTCCTCCACATCC
Organism: Govania unica; assembly: GCF_027920805.1. GTDB lineage: Bacteria > Pseudomonadota > Alphaproteobacteria > Sphingomonadales > Govanellaceae > Govanella > Govanella unica. Next base: position 265,414 of record NZ_JANWOI010000001.1, on the reverse strand, counting down.
TTTTTGCCGAGCAGCCGCACCGTGGCCCCTTTATAGAGGGCGAGTTCCACCAGACCTTCGGCGGCAAGGCGGCGGAACGCCTCACGCAAGGCCGTGCGACTGACATTGATCTGTTCGGCAAGATCGGGCTCGATCAGGCGCTGCCCGGGCACGAACTGACCGCGCATGATTTTCTGGCGGATGCGGTCCACCACTGTGTCCACCACACTGATCTGGCTGGATGCTACGGGGCCAGCTGGTTTTTCGGGTTTGACGGATTTTGCGGGCTTAGTTCCGGATCGCGTGACGGCCACCTTGCCTGACTTTACCTCACCTGACTTTGTCTTACCGGTCATCGTCCATCTCTGTTGAAGCACCTCTGGATCCTCCGTCAGTATTTTCGCGCAAGGCCGGATTGACAAGCGATATTTTTTAACATTATCGTATGACGATTGATTATGACGATATCGCATTAACATTACCACCCCACCCGACCACATCCAGAAAGTGAGCCAGACAGAAAGCAAAATCGGGAAGCCGCCAAAAAGGGGAGAAACAAAGATGAAAGCCAAACTGTTATGGGGCAGTGCAGCCGTTGCCATGCTGGCTCTGGAGCCGCAGACCCAGGCGCTCGCCGCCAGCGCGCGCGACACCGCCGGGCTTGAAGAAATCGTCGTCACCGCCCGCCGCCGCGCCGAAAGCATTCAAACCGTCCCGGTGGCCGTGGCCGCCTTCAGCAGCGAAAATCTTGAAATGCGCTCGATCACGGATATCGCCAATCTGTCTTCCGTGGCGCCCAATTTATATGTGTCCTCCGGGCCCTCCGGCGGCGCGGCCACGGCCAGTTTCTTCATCCGTGGCATCGGCCAGATCGATTTCGTGCCCACAACCGACCCCGGTGTCGGCGTTTATCTTGATGGCGTTTATATCGCCCGCCAGACCGGCAATGTGCTCGATCTCCTCGACCCCGAACGGGTGGAGGTGTTGCGCGGACCCCAGGGCACGCTTTTTGGCCGCAACACCATCGGCGGTGCCATCAGCATCACCAGCAAACGACCGACCGGAGATTTCAGCGGCAAGCTTGAAGCCACCGGCGGCAATTACAATCACTATGAACTCAAGGGCTATGTGGAATTCCCGCTGGTAGCCGAGAAACTCGCGGGCTCAGTCTCGGTGGCGCGGCGGGCCCAGGACGGGTACGGCAAGCGTCTGCTGACCGGCGAAGACATGGGCGATCAGGATGTCTGGTCCGGCCGCGCCGTGCTCAACTGGACGGCCAATGACAATCTGACGGTGTTTCTGACTGCCGACGGCACAAGGCGGGATGAACATGCCTATCCCCATCAGGCCATCGCCATTGTCGAAGGCGATGATAATTTTTCCGGCCTCAGGGCCTTTGATGCTTTTGTCGCCTCGCCACCGCCGCCCTACGGCTTTGGCCTGCCCTATCTGACGCCAAGCGCCACCTGTCCGCCGTTCCCGGCACCGGCCACGAAATGCACATCACCCTTTGTCAGCCACGGCGGCTATGACAGCCTGGCCACCGGCCCCAATGTCTCCAAACTTGATGTCTGGGGCATCTCAGGGACGGTGGACTGGACGTCCGATCTCGTCTCCGTCAAATCCATCACCGCCTACCGCCATCAGAAAGATCAGTCCGGCGTCGATTATGACGGCAGTCCTTTGCGCATCGCCGAACAATTCACCAAATTCGACTCCACCCAGTTCTCCCAGGAATTTCAGGTTTACGGCAAGATCGGCGCACGGACGGATTGGCTGGTCGGCGCCTATTACGCCCGCGAGACCAGCGACATCCTGTTCGATGCCGCCTTCCTGCGCCCGGCCATCGGCCCTGAAATCCAGTTGCGGAGCCATCTCAAAACCAACAACTACGCCGCCTTCGCAAGCGTCACCGTCGGCCTTACCGAGGCGCTCAGCATCACCGGCGGTCTGCGCTATTCCCGCGACAAGAAAACCTTCACCGACCGTCCCGATTTCCTCGCCAATCCTTATCTGGACGGGGCCCCCTCATCGGTCTATGCGGCAGGGGTCATCGATGTGCCGGGGGTTGGTCTGATACCAGCTTTTCTTTCGAGTGGCACCACGCTCACGGCCCATGGCAGCTGGGATGAATTTTCTCCGAAGGCCAGTGTGGAATATCGCGCTCTTGAATCGGTTTTTCTCTACGCCTCCTGGTCGCGCGGCTATAAAAGCGGCAGCTTCAACGGCCGCGCGCTGACTGCCTCCCCCGGGCCTCTGCCCTATGATCCGGAAACCGTGACCGCCTATGAACTCGGGGCCAAATTCGATTTTCTCGATAATCGGGTGCGGCTCAATATGGCGGCGTTCCAGACCGACTATAACAATATTCAGGTCACCGTTCTCATCAGCGATGGGCCGATCGTCAACACCCCCACGGTCAATGCCGGCAAGGCACGCATTCGCGGTTTCGAAGCCGAACTGCAGGCCATGCCCGTGCAAAATCTACGCATAGACGGCAGTCTGGGTTATGTGGACGCAAAATTCCTCAGCCTCAATCCGCCCAGCAGCTTCCCCCACGCGCTATTGCCATTCAACACCGACGCCTCCTTTGCCCAGACCCCGGAATGGACGGCCAATCTTGGCGTGCAATATGACTTCCCGCTCGGCTCCATCGGCTCGCTCACTCTGCGCGGCGATCTCATCTATCGTAGCCGGATCTATCCGAACGTCCCCAATATCGAAGCAGTCGTGGAAAAGTCGCTGACCCTGCTCAATGCCCGGGCCACCTATCAATCGCCGGATGAAAACTGGCAGCTCGCGGTCTATGGCACCAATCTCGGCAACAAACGCTATCAATCTTTCGGCTTCGTCTCCTTTGGCATTGCCACCGGATATCTCGCACCCCCCCGCCAATATGGCGCGACCATCACCCGCCGGTTCTAGATACTCGCCGGATGGAGCGCCCTGCGTAAATGCCGAGCCGCATGACGCATGGCGCTCCGGGCGATGAGCAGTCGATCAGACATGGAAAAGAAATTATGCACCGTGCCCGGCCAGACCTGATAGGTCACATCCGTGCCTTCGGCGCGCAGCCGATCGACAAAGGCGTCGGTCTCCGGTCGTAGAAAATCATATTGAGCGGCGAGAATATAAACCGGCGGCAAACCGCCAAGCGACTCCGCCCGCAAGGGAGAACATCGCCAGTCAGCCCGCGCCGCAGCGTCCGGCAGATAAGCTTCTTCAAGCGCCGCCAGCACCGGCGCGGTCACCGGCCCGATCCTGAGATTGCGCAGTTTTTCAGGATAGTCCCCGTAAAAATCCGTCGACGGCCCAAGCAGCAACTGAACCCTGAACGGCGACCCTTGGTCCCGCGCGCGGATCGCACAGCAAGCCGCGAAACTTGCCCCCGGTGCGTCGCCACCAATGGCAAGGCGCGCCGGATCGCCACCAAGATCCGCCGCATGATGGACCAGCCAGTCGGCCGCAACGAAAGCGTCTTCCACCCCGGCCGGAAACGGATGTTCCGGCGCGAGACGATAACTTGCGGTGACGACAATGCAATCCGCCTCCCGACAGAGAAACCGCGCATGAGCCGCAGCCGTATGGATGCTGCCGCTGCAATAACCGCCGCCATGAAAAAATAGCAACACCGGCAACCAGTCCTTGCTGCGACGCGGCCAATAAACCCGCGCCGCAAGCGCGTGATCCCCCGCCGGAATGGTCATGTCCTGCCAATGATGCACCGGCAGCGCCTGCGGATCCCACAGACCGGGCGACATCTGTTCGAACTGCGCGCGGAAGCTCACAGGATCGAACCTGTCCCCAAAAGGTCCCGCCTCGGCCAGGGCGGCGAGCATCTGTTCCACCTCACGATCGAGCGTCATCGATACCGTCATCGCCAAGGCTCCGGTCAGACGATTGCAGCGGTCGGACGCGACTGCAACAGCTCGTCATCGCTGAACCAGGGCAGGGTGATCATCTGAATATGCAGATCGGACTGCGCCGTCAGATGCAGGGTTTCGCCGGTGGCGATTTCAAACGCCGTGCCGGCGATCAGCCGATCGCCCTCGGTCTCCGCCTCCCCCGACAGCACATAGCCAAGCTTGGGCGCGCGCGGTGCGGACTCCGCGAGGACTGCTCCTTCCGTCACCTTGATCTGGGTGATATCAATCAGCCGTTCGGTAAATACCCCAAGGGTGGAGCGGAAAACACCGGCCTGCTCCGCATCGGGCAGCGCCGCCGCATGGGCCGGATTCATGATCACCGGATTGCGATAGCGCGGCTCACGGTAAGTGACCGGCTTGCCGTTGATATGCTGCCACAAGGCTTCGTAGCCATCCTGATTGGGTTTCACATCCGGCGGCAGATTGGTGCGTTGATTGCGGAAGAACACGCCATTCCGGAATTCACCAAGCTTGGTCATTTCATGATAAGCGCGAAACAGGTCCGAATATGACGTGAAGCCATCGCCATTGGCACCGCCGAATTGCAGCAACAGCACCAGAGAATCCGTCGAGTCGATGGAATAATAGCCGCCTTCACCATAATAACCGACCTCCCCCGGCGCAAGATCCGTGGCCTTGCCGTCGCCGAACTTGCCATCCAGACACAACCGGATCTGATCGAAATTATGATGATGGCGCGGACTTAAAAACCGCCCCGGCGATTTGGCCAGGGTGAATTCATAATTCTGCGGCGACCCCGGGGTTCCCTGAAGCAAGCGTTTGAATTCGATATTGGGTTCGCGGTGCTGCGTTTCCGAGCGGATGAACGGGACGTCCTTGTCGTGAACAATGCGCATTGCAGAATCTCCATGATCGTCATACGATATCATCGTATCAGATCAAAGGTCGAAATCAATATGCAAGTCTTGAGCCGCCGATTCATGTTCAGGCTGGGCGCGCCTGATCTCGATTGACGGACCCGGCATCGCGATATTGCCCCGGCGGCATGCGGTAGCGGCGTTTGAACGCCTTGATGAAACTCGGCACCGAAACATAGCCCACGAGATCGGCCACTGTGGCCAGATCGTAAGGCGTCGCCGCCAGCAGGGACGCCGCCGCGGCAAGCTTGTGGTCGGTCAGATACTGCCCCGGCGCGAGCCCCATCAGCGCGCTGAACTCCCGCGTGAAGGCCGAGCGCGACAGCCCCACCCGTTTCGCGAGATCGCTGACCGTCCAGTCGGTCGCAAGCGCCGTATGGATGAGCATCAAAGCCCGCGCCACCGGCGGTTTGGCAAAGCCTTTCATCAAAGCGCGGCGCAGCGCCGGGTCGGCGAATTTCGCAAACAGAATTTCCGCCAGCAATAGGTTGAGCACCCGGTGACTGATGAGCGGCGACGTCTCGCGCGCCTTGCGCGCCTCCCGCTCCCACAGCTCCGCAAGGGATGCGACCTCGGCCCCGTCGCCGAATTCGGCCTGCCGCACCAGAATGAGATCTGGCAGAATGCGGGCCACGGTAGCCTCCGCTACATCGTCCCATCTGGCCACGGCGGCGCAAAACACTGTGCGCGCCCCGTCGCCGCCATGACGGATCATATAGGTCTGAATGGGCCGTTTGCGGATGACCTCCATCACCGATTCGTCCCGCACATCCAGCGATGAACACAGCCGATGCGAGGTGCCGCGCGGAATAAGCGCCACATCGCCCGCCATCACCCGTAGCGGAGCCTGCCCATCGACCGCGAGCCAACAGGCGCCCTCGCGAATGACCACAAGAACCGCGCTCGGCATCAGGGGTACCCGGCCGCTCCAGGGCGCGCCGCAGGTCACCAGACCGAATTCGGAACTGCGAAATCGCGCCTTGGTCAGAAACTGCATGATCGTCATGGCACCCCCTCCAAACCAACCATCCCCGTCGAAGTGTGCGCCGCTTTATCAGGCCCGACAACACAATATGATTTCGTATGACGATGATCGGAACTCAGATCTTTTTCACCCCCGCCCGGCGACAAATGGATAACTCCGCGAAACATCCGGACATAGGCTGCCAAAGCCCGGTCACCGATACTGATCAAAGACAAAATCAGAAAGGATGTGCAGCATGTTGTCTCTGCATGAAGCCCAAAAACTCGTCACCCGCGCCATTGAGGCCGGGACGGCGCAGCAGGTTCCCGTGGCCGTGGTGGTGGTCGATCCCGGCGGTCACATCATCGCCGCCGCGCGCATGGAAGGGGCCGGATTCCTGAGCCTCAAAACCGCCCATAAAAAGGCCCGGACAGCCGCCGGCATGGGCTTCCCCACCGAAGCCATCGCCCATATGGCAGCCGAGGATCCCCTGATCGGCGAAGCCCTTCATGGCGATCCGGATTTCTTCATCCTGCCGGGCGGCATTCCGATCGTCAAAGACGGCCGGGCCATGGGCGCGATCGGCGTCGCGGGCGGCATCTATCATCAGGATCAGGCCGTCGCTACAGCGGCGCTGGCCCATGTTTTCGCGCCCTTCCCGCAATCTCAAGATGCGTAAGGATCAAGATCATGAACTCCATTTCCCCAACCCTGACCGGCGGCCACCTGCAACGCGGCACGCCCATTCCGCCGCAGTCGGCAGCCAATGGCTATGACCAGAACTGGTACCCCGTCTGTTTTTCAACCGACGTCCAGAAAGACAAAATCCTCGGCAGCGAATTCATGAATGGCCGGGTCATCGTCATTCGCGGCGCGGACGGCACGGCCCAGGTGCTGAGCCCCTATTGCCGTCATCTCGGCGCCGACCTCAGCGACGGCGAGATCGTCAACGGCGCGATCCGCTGCCCCTATCATCACTGGCGCTACAACGATGCCGGACAGTGCATCGCCACCGCCGTCAAGGACAGCCCGCCCGCAGACGCCAGGCTGTTCCGCTTTCCAACCCGGGAGACCCTTGGCTTCATCTGGGCCTTCAATGGCGAGGAGCCCTTATATGACGTGCCGCAGTTTCAGCTCCCGGAACAGGATCTGATCATGCGCCGTGAATTTTCCGTTCTCACCGAAAAGGACCATTTCGTCCCCTATTCCAATTCCTCGGATATTCAGCATCTGATGGCCGTGCATCACATCGACCTCGACGTCAATCCTGAGGAGGTCACGATCAGCCCCCATGGCATGCAGTATGTCCAGACCATGACCATTCCCGGCATGGGCCAACTAAAGCAGGAGGTCCGCGTCTTCGGCACCAATTGCCTGATCTTCATGAGCGAATTCATGGGCCGGCCGGTCTATCAGATGTCCGCGGGCAAGGCTCTGCCGGGCAATCGCACGCTGTCCAGTCTGATCGTCGCCACCCCGAAAAGCAGCGGCGCGCCTGGCGAGGATGAAATGATCGACATCGCCCTCACCGAGGGTCTCAAATTCGGCAACCGGCTGTTCAGCGAAGACACCCTGATCATGAAGAACCTGAGCTTCCGACAGGACATGCTGACCCATTCGGATCGCATGCTGGCGCGGTTTCTCGGCTATGTACGCGACTATCCGCGGACCAGCATCGCCTGCGATATGATCTCTTGACCAAGAAACGCCGAGTCTTCGCGCCCGGAATATGTTAAATCGGCACAAGTCCTTATCCGCACCACCATCATCGCAACCGCAATCATGGTACCGGCGTCCAAGAGGTCTTGTGCATGTGGCAGGCGCTTCTGAATGTTCTCGTCCCCGTCTTCATCACGGTGGGGATCGGCTATCTCTGGGTGCGGATGAAGCTTGAGATCGACCCCGCCTTCATTTCGCGCATTGTCATCAATGTGGGCTCCCCGGCGCTGGCCTTTTACGGCCTGACCACCATGAAGGTCTCGGGCGATCTTTTTGCCCGTATGAGCCTGGTGGCCGGGCTGACGCTTGTGGCCATGATGGCCGCGAACTGGCTGATGCTGCGGGCGCGCGGGTTGTCGCTGCGGGACTGGCTCCATCCGCTGACCTTTCCGAACTGGGGCAATCTGGGCCTGCCGCTCTGTTATTTCGCCTATGGCGACACTGGCCTCACGCTCGCCATCGCGTTCTATGCCGTCAGCAGCGCCAGCCAATTGACCATCGGCGTGCTCATGGCGTCGGGGCAGATGAAGCCAGTGCTGTTGATGCGCATGCCCATGGTCTATGCCATCGGCCTTGCGCTTATGTTCCTTTATGCCGGGGTGACGCCGCCCACCTGGATGCTCAACACCGCCGATCTGATCAGCGGGCTGATGATGCCGATGATGCTGCTGGCGCTCGGCGCCTCGCTCGCCAGCCTCAAGGTGACGCATTTCCGCGAGACGCTCAGCCTTGTAGTCTACCGCTATGTCCTTGGCATCGGGGCCGTCTATGGCATCGCCCGTCTGGTCGGGCTTGAGGGCGAGGCCATGGGTGTTGCCCTCATCCAGGGCGCCATGCCGATCGCGGTGCTGAATTACCTGCTGGCGGCGCGCTTCAACAACCAGCCCCAGCGGGTCGCGAGCCTTGTGGTGTTGTCGACCCTGCTGTCGCTGGCCATTATCCCGTTATTGCTCGGATTTTTGCTCTGAGGCGGCGTCTTCATCCGGGGTCAAGGTGCTCAGCGCCAGCGCATGAAGGGTATCCGCCAGTTCGTCGGCCAGCAGCGCATAGACGGCGCGCTGACGATTGACCCGCGACTGCCCGGCAAAGGCCGCCGCCACGACCACCAGCTTGAAATGGCTTTCTCCGCTCGGGTGATAGCCGCCATGACCCATATGTTTGTGCGATTCGTTGATGATTTCGAGGCGCAGAGGCTGCAAACCGCTCTCGATCTTGGTCCGAATCCGCTCCGCCATGGTCATCCGCCGCACTCCTCGAAAATCGCGCCGCGCCCTTTGCGGGCGGCTCATGACTGACTATATAAGTGAGAGCCTCTCACTCAGCAAGAAAGGTCGAGACACGCCGTGACCGCCGACCAGAGCCGCAACCCGTTCCTTGGCCTCAAATCCTTTGGGGATCGCGGGGCCGCGCGCCTGTGCGACCAGCCCGACTGCGCCGCCCCGGGCGAGCACCGGGCCCCGAAGGCACGCGACCAGCTTGACGACTATTACTGGTTCTGCCGCGAACATGCCCGTGCCTACAACGCCCAATGGGACTATTTCAAGGATATGTCCACGGACGAAATCGACCAGTTCCAGCGCGAGGTCCCGGGCTGGCACCGGCCAACCTGGAAACTTGGGCGACTTGGGCCGACGGCGGAAACCACCGAGGCCCATGATCCCCTTGATATCTTCGGGGACGATATCCGAAAAGGCCGAGGCCCCTTTGCCGAGCGCCCGCAAACCGCCCAGTTCGCCCCCGGCAACCGGCCGCTGAGCGCCGCCGAGCGCGAGGCCCTCGCCACGCTCGGGCTTGACATGCAGGCGACAAAAGCCGACATCAAAAAGGCATACAAACTGCTTGTGAAGCAGTATCATCCCGACGCCAACGGCGGTGACCGGCAGCGCGAGGACATGTTCCGCAGCATCAGCGACGCCTATCGAAAACTTGCGGCCGCCTGGGAAAGCCGGGGCTAATCCCCCATCATTCTAAAGTCCAAGTCGAGCAGTGAACCATGAGCACCAAAAAAGAAGACAATGCCCTGCCCCTCCTGCCGGATCACAAAATCTCCGTGCGCGACACCTTCGGCATCGACAGCGACATGGTGGTCATGGGCTTCTCCAAAGCCTCCGAGCATGTGCCCGACCGTGACGAGACCTATGTGTTCGATCATGACACCACCCTCGCCATTCTGGCCGGATTTGCCCACAACCGCCGGGTTATGGTGCAGGGCTATCACGGCACCGGCAAATCGACCCATATCGAGCAGGTGGCGGCGCGCCTCAACTGGCCCTGCATCCGCGTCAATCTCGACAGCCATATCAGCCGCATCGATCTTGTGGGCAAGGACGCCATCGTCCTCAAGGACGGCCAGCAGATAACCGAATTCCGTGAAGGCATCCTGCCCTGGGCGCTGCAACATGCGACCGCGCTCGTGTTCGACGAATATGATGCCGGACGGCCGGACGTGATGTTCGTCATCCAGCGTATTCTCGAAGTCGAAGGCAAGCTGACGCTGCTCGATCAGAACCGCGTCATCCGCCCGCATCCGGCGTTCCGCCTGTTCGCCACCGCCAACACCATCGGCCTTGGCGACACCAGCGGGCTTTATCATGGCACGCAGCAGATCAACCAGGGTCAGATGGACCGCTGGAACATCGTCACTACGCTCAACTATCTGCCGAATCCGCAGGAAGAAAGCATCGTGCTGGCCAAGGTGCCGTCCTATAACACCACGGCCCGACGCGGTCTTATCCACAGCATGGTGAAACTCGCCGACCTGACGCGCAGCGCCTTCATCAATGGCGATATCTCCACCGTCATGTCGCCGCGCACGGTCATCACCTGGGCGCAGAACGCCGAAATTTTCGGCAACGACATCGGCTTTGCCTTCCGCGTCACTTTCCTCAACAAATGTGACGAGCTTGAACGGCCGCTCGTGGCCGAATATTACCAGCGCTGCTTTGGTGAAGATTTGCCCGATAGCGCCGTGAAAAAGCCGACTCTTGCGGCCCAGTAAGTAGACAACAATCACTGTGAAACCTCGCGGCAATCCCGTAGATCCGTTCAAACTGGCCGTCACCTCGGCGCTCCGGGCCATAGCCCGTGACGGCGAGCTTGAAGTGCAGTTCGGCACCGATCGTCCCGCCCCGGCCTCGCCCATCGCGCGCCTGCCGTTGCCGTCGCGCGACCTCGACCCCCAGGAAGCGGCCGAAATCCGTGGCGTCGCCGACGCCTTCGCCCTGCGCCGACGCCATCATGACAAGGCAGTCCACAAAGCCTATCGCCCGGTCGGCGAAATGGCCGGATCGGTCTATGACGCGCTTGAACAGGCCCGGGTCGAAGCTTATGGCAGCGAAGGCATGGCGGGTTGTGCCGCCAATCTCGACGCCGCGCTTGAGAAAACCTTCAGCCGCTATGTCCCGAAACCCGCCGACAAACCGGCCGATGCCGATCTCGCCACCATTCTCGGGCTGCTGGCCCGCGAACGGCTGACCGGCAAAACCCCGCCCGAACCGGCCCGTGCCGCCGTCGACAGCCTCAGGAGCTGGATCGAGGACCGGGCAGGCGGCGATCTCAATCATCTTGACCAGACGCTTGGCGATCAGGCGGCCTTTGCCCGTGCGTCCCGCGCCATCATCGCCGATCTTGAGCTCGCCGAAGATCTGCCGCCCGAGGACCTCGCCCCTGATGACGAGGCCGCCGACGGCGAGCAGGACAAAGAACAGGATGACAGCGGTACCGGCGAAAGCTCCGCCGACAGCGACGGCTCGACCTCGCTGCCCGCCGAAATGCGTGAAAGTGAAGGCGAGGACAGCCCGAGCGATCAAGCCGCCGATCTCATGGCCGAGGACCTCGACGCGTCTGCCGCAGGTGAGGACGAAGCGAGCGGGGCCAGCCCCTACCGCCCGAACCTCGACGGCCAGCCGCTGCCGGAACAGTACCGCGCCTATACCACGACCTTTGACGAGGTGATCGAGGCCTCGGCGCTCTGCGACGAAGACGAACTCGAACGCCTGCGCCGCTCGCTCGATCAGCAACTGTCACCGTTGCAGGGCGCTGTGGCCAAGCTCGCGAACCGCCTCCAGCGCATGCTGATGGCCCAGCAGACCCGCTCCTGGCATTTCGATCAGGAGGAGGGGCTTCTTGATTCGGCACGCCTCTCGCGCATCATCATCGACCCCATGCACCCGCTGTCGTTCAAGGTCGAAAGCGACACCCGGTTCCGCGATACCGTGGTCACGCTCCTGATCGACAATTCGGGCTCCATGCGCGGACGGCCGATCACCATTGCCGCGCTGTCGGCCGATATTCTGGCCCGCACGCTTGAACGCTGCGGCGTCAAATGCGAGGTCCTTGGCTTCACCACCCGGGCCTGGAAGGGTGGACAATCACGCGAGAAATGGATCGAAAACGGCAAGCCGGTTAATCCCGGACGCCTGAACGACCTTCGCCATATCATCTATAAAACCGCCGACACGCCCTGGCGACGGGCCCGCAACAGCCTCGGGCTCATGCTGCGCGAGGGGCTTTTGAAGGAAAACATCGACGGCGAAGCGCTGCTTTGGGCCCATAACCGCATTGTCGGCCGCCCCGAAGAACGCCGCATCCTGATGGTGATTTCAGACGGCGCGCCAGTCGATGACAGCACGCTGTCGGCCAATGCCGGGAATTATCTCGAACGTCATCTGCGCGAAGCCATCGACTGGATCGAGACCCGCTCCCCGGTCGAACTTATCGCCATCGGCATCGGCCATGATGTGACCCGCTATTATCGCCGCGCCGTCACCATCATGGACGCCGAGCAGCTGGGCGGCGCCATGACCGATCAGCTCGCCGCGCTGTTTGACGAGACGCAGAACGCCGGACGTCAGGCGCAGCGCCGGGGGGCGCGGCGATGAAACAGCTTGTTGTCGCCCTGCTGATGCTGATCACTGGTCTCGCCCTCGCCCCGGCGGAGGCGAGCTCCCCTATCAAGACCAGCCCCGAGGGTGCCGCCACCACAAGCCCTGTCAGCTTCGAGGCCATCCCGCTCAATCTCGAAGACCGCAGCAAGACCCGAGTCGGCAAGCTCACCTATCTCGGCGGGCTCAAAATCAAAAGCAGCGATCCGCGCCTTGGCGGCCTGTCGTCGCTGATCATCTCCGAAGACGGCTCGCAGATGCTGACCGTGTCCGATTGCGGCCTGTGGGTCGGGGCCTCCCTCGATTACACCAACGGCCAGCTCACCGGCCTGCATAACCTGGTGATTTCCCCGCTCCTCGGCCTCAAGGGGGAGAGCCTCTATAGTTGCGACACCGCCAAGCACAACGGTGATGCCGAATCCCTCACCGAACTGCCCGGCATCGGCCTTGTGGTCGGGTTTGAAGGCTGGCATCGACTGTGGGTCTATGGCGCGACCATGAACGACTATATGATGCACAAACTGCCGCACCCCTTGCCGCTGCCGGTCACCATCATGGATGAACTTGCGACCCTGCCAAACAACGGTGGTATCGAATCGCTGACCACCTTGAAAGATGGCCGCACTCTTGTCGCCATCTCGGAAGACAACCCCAAAGGCGGCGACATCGTCCCCGCCTGGATCATCGGCGAAACCCAGATCTCCCGCTTCAGTTACGTGGCGTCCGAGGGCTTCCGCGCCTCCGACCTCACCACCCTGCCGGACGGCGACCTTATGGTGCTCGAACGCCGGCTCACGCTCATGCAGGGCCTCGGCGCCCGCCTCAAACGCATCCGCAAGGAAGACCTTCGCGACGGCAAGATCGTGTATGGCGAGGAAGTGGCCACGCTCTCCTACCCCTACAACATCGACAATATGGAAGGCATCGCCGCCCGCACCGGCCCGGACGGCAAGACGCTGATCTATATCGTGTCCGACGACAATTACTTCCCCCTCCAACGCACCATCCTGATGATGTTCCGGCTTGAGGATTAAGCTGGGCGGGGAGGGACATGGGTCCACTCTCTCCCTCCCTATTGTCATTGCCGGGCTTGACCCGGCAATCCATCTGGCCATGGCTCAGTCGGTTGGACCATGGATTGCCGGGTCAAGCCCGGCAATGACAGTTAGGCCGTGCCTCCCCCCTCAGGCAAGCATCTTCCGCAAAAACTCCGTCGTCCGTTCCCAGGCCAAGGCCGCGTCGCGTTCCACATAGCTTGCGCTTGTGGGGTTGGCGAAGGCATGGTCGGCGTCATACCAATAGACGTTGAGCGATTTTCCGGCTTCTTTCATCGCGCTCTCGAAGCCAGTTACCATGGCTTCATTGATATGGGCGTCCCGGCGGGCGAAATGGCCAAGGACGGGGCCCTTCAAGGACGCAAGCTCCGCCGCTGTTTTGGCCACATTGCCGTAATAAATCACCGTCGCATCCACCGGCGTGGCGAGCGACGCATTCAAGGACCAGCCGCCGCCGAAACACCAGCCGAGCGTCGCCCGCTTCACAGCCCCGCGCGCCTTGGCCCAAGCGAGCCAGGCGGCCAGGGTCTCCTGCGCTTCCTCCGGCTTCACGCCGCGCACCTGGGCCATGGCCGCCTCGGTGTTATCGGTCACGGCGCCGTTGAACAGATCCACCGCGATCACGGCATAGCCCTCCTTGGCGGCGAGATCAGCGGCCACGGCTTTGATCTGACTGTTGAGGCCCCACCATTCGTGGATCATGATCACCGCCGCCCGCGCCTTGCCTTCGGCCGGGGCGATATAGCTCGCGCTCACCTCACGCCCTGAATGAGTGCGGATAGAGACGGTCTCCAGATTACGCGCCACAGCGGCGGCCAGCGCCGGATTGGCCAGCAGGGTCGCCAAGGGCACGCCCCCCAGAAGTTTAAGAACCTGACGCCGATCCGCCCCCACAAGCGCCGGAATGAGATCGTCCACCATCATCACGTCGTCATCTCGGGTCATCACATCATCCCTTCCTTGTTCAGATGCAAAAGGATAGCGTCATCCTGTCTCTTTTGACCATATGGACCTTGACCTCTTACGCCACGGATCGTTCATGGCCAGACTTCCGAAGCTCACGGCCGCCCTGCTGCTGTCCGTCATGGTCAACAGTTGCAGCCCGGCCAATCCTTACGAATCGCTCTCCAATCTCACGCCCGAACGGTCCCTGAGCGCCGAACCGCTCCGGACCACGGCCCTGCCGCTCCATCGCGACCTCAGCACCGTTCGATCGGTGGGCCAGCTGGGCTATCTCGGCGGATTGGTTCTGCAAAGCGGCGACCGCCGATTCGGTGGCCTGTCCTCCCTGCTGGTGTCTGCGGACGGCCGCGAATTTCTGGCCGTGTCCGATCGCGGCTTTTGGGTCGTCGCCACGCTCGACTATCGGAACGGTCAGCTCAGCGGGGCCCATGACCTCAGAATTTCACCGATTCTCGACCCTGAGGGCCAGCCCCTCATCACCAGCAAGCGCTGGGGCTCCGATGCCGAGGCGCTGACGGAGATCCCCGGCGGTCTGATCGTCGCCTTCGAAGGCCAGCATCGTCTGTGGCAGTACAACGCGACCTTCGGCGATGTCATGGAGCAAAAAGCAGCCCATCCCCTGCCCCTCCCGGCAAACATCGCCACGGCCATCGCCGCATTGCCCGGAAATGGCGGCCTCGAATCGTTGACCCGGTTGAAGGACGGCCGCCTGTTCGCCATTGCCGAAGAGGGCGGCCCTGAGGCTGGCATCACCCCGGCCTGGATCCTCGACGGCGACCGGAGCCTGAGCCTGTTCTATCAAACCGGCAATAATTTCAAGCCCACCGACCTCGCGACCCTGCCGAACGGCGATCTTCTGGTGCTGGAGCGCCGCTTCACCCTGCTTCAGGGCGTCGCCGCCAGGGTCAAATACATCGCCGCCACCGATCTCAAGCCCGGGGCGACGGTCAGAGGCCGCGAACTCGCGATGCTCTCCTATCCCTATCACGTCGATAATATGGAAGGCATCGCTGTGCGGGAGGGGCCAGCGGGCGAGATCTTTGTCTATCTCGTCTCGGATGATAATTATCACCCGCTGCAGAACACGCTCCTGATGATGTTCCAACTGAACGAGCCATAAAAAAAAGCCGCTGTAAACACAGCGGCTTTTTAGAATTCTGAGGATTGTCGCGCCTTAGGCAGCTACAACAACTTCCTGTTTCTTTTCGATCAGCTTCTTCAGGCGGCGCGCCTTCAGCGACAGATTGTCGGAGCGCGTCTTCATAAGATAGCTATCGAGACCACCGTTATGCTCGACCGTGCGCAGGGCATTGGCTGAGATACGGAACCGAACGCTCTGGTTCAGCGCGTCGGACAGAAGCGACACGTTGTTCAGATTCGGCAGAAAGCGCCGACGGCTCTTGTTGTTGGCATGGCTGACTTTGTTGCCGTAAAGAACCGTCTTGCCAGTCAATTCGCAAACACGTGACATTGTCTGTCCCCGCTCCTGATAACCAAAGCCACGCCTATCCGAAAAGCGCGGCCAATTCGAGACGCGTGTATACGGGAGCTAAGCAGGACCGTCAAGAGCTATACTGGCTTTTTCCACCCCGAGCGCCATGGTTTTGACGGGTCCTTCGCTCTATCGCCCCCCGGCCACCTGCTCCGGGGCAGTGGTATGGAGATCAAGAAACGCCCCGAGACGGGTCAGAAGGTCAACCCGCCAGCTGGTCCGCTCCAGACTGTGTTCGGCCCCTTTGTAGCGTATGAACTCATGGGGAACAGCGGCGGCCGTCAAAGCCTCGTCCAACTTTATACTGTGTTTGATCTGCACATTGATGTCCCGATCACCATGGAACAACAAGACCGGCGCCTTGAGCTGAGCCGCACGCTTCAAAGGTGAGCCCTGCACGACCACTTCAGATTCATTGCCAACAAATTCCCGGACCGCCTTGCCCTTCAGATATTTGCGGGCTTCGTATTTATAGATATCGAGGTCGGTCACTCCGGCGACGCTGACGATGCAACGATAGAGTTCCGCATGCTCGACACCACTCATGAGCGCTGCATAGCCGCCATAGCTCCAACCGACCGCACAGATTCGCGCTGGATCGCTGATGCCGGCCTTGATGCTCCCGCGCACTCCGTCGGTGATGTCATCCAACGCCTGCCGCCAAGCCTTGTAGCCACCCTGCCCCTTCCAATCCTCACCATACCCGGCCGAACCCCTGTAATTGACCTGCAACACCGCATAGCCCTTGGCCGCCAGATACTGCGGCAGCCAGTCATAGCCCCAGACATCGCGAGCATAGGGTCCGCCATGGGGCAGCACCACAAGCGGCAATCCGGTTTGTTTCTCCCCCTGCGGTCGGGTCAGGTAGCCCGTGACCTTAACCCCGTCCCGAGCCGTGAAGCGCACCGCCTTCATGGGAGACAGGGTTCGTCCCTTGAGCTCGGGGTATAAGGAATTTATAATACTGATTTGACGGTTTTCCCGATCATAGCGCAGATAGATTCCAGAATTACGGTCGCTGGTGACCAAAATGATATAAAATCGCCGATCCCAGCTTTCATCCGTGACCATGACCTGCTGATCGGGATAAAGCGCCCCGACCGAAAGCACGATGCGTTCAATCTCCTTATCGAAATACTCATTATGCGTGCTGTCCGTGGCATAGGTTGCGGCCACCAAGCGGTCGTATTTTCCAAGTGTCTGAACATTGGCAACATCCGCTTCGGGATTCGCATAGACTATCGTCTCAGTAGGTTTTGCATCCTCATGGGCGGTGAGATCCACCACCCAGAGCGCTTGTCGCCCCTCGTACGATTTCAGCACATAAAGCTTGTTCGGATCTTCCCCAAAACCCTGGGGTGAATAACTGCCCTGATCGCTACCGATGTGATCACTATACAGGAGCCGCCATTTCGTCTCCCCCGCCAGGCGATATTTCCAGTAGATCTTCTCACCATTGAAATAGCTGTAAAGACGCGGCGTCCCCCGCCCGTCGCTGATGTAATGCCTCACATTCTCCATCTGTTGCGTTTTATCTTCGAGTCCTCCGGTATAGATATTGAGCCGCGCCGTGCCAGTGCTCTGATTAACGGGCACCTGAATCAGCACATGCTGAGGATCTTCCACCAGATAATCGACGACCCGATCCTGAAACTGCGCGAAGTTCTCGGAAAGCTGGCGCTGCATCAGCACCTTCATTTTACTGCCGTTGGAATTGACGGCCACAAGTCGCGTCGTCCCATAGAGCACATAGCCATTAAAGACGATGCCCGTGTAGCCACAGAGAAGCCGATCGGCATTGGCCCATTTGCACCATTGCAGATCGGCAATATTGGGCACACTCGACAGAATGGGCTTGATCGTACCGGTGGTAAAATCATAGATCACGAGCATCGGCAGCTCGTCCCGATCCATGGTCAGGAAGGATATTTTGGACCCGTCCGGTGACAGACGCACACCCCACATGGACGGCATCGCCCCGAAGGCTGCGGCCAGAGAGTCCGCGGCCGGAACAGTCGCCACAGCTGCAGGTTTTTGTTTCGGCGCCGCCACAACGCTCGCATCCAATCCGAAAACCACCCAAAGCAGCAGGTATAATTTAAACAGACGCAATACTGACACGGACACCCCCCACAGAGACCGTTAGACAGCTTTAGCCGCCCCCCGATCCAACTGTAGCGCACCCGCGTAAAACGAACAGTCTAAAAATAGCTATCCAGCTTAGGGTTGTAAAAACCGCGCGAGAATCCGTTCCGCAGCAAGCCCCGGCGGCTCGGTTCCGGCTGTCACCGCCGCCTCTGCCGCCTGCACTTCGGCCGGATTTGCGGCGCGCACGGCATCGGTCAGGCGATCATGAATTTCCGACCACATCCAGGCCTTGGCCTGACCGGCGCGGAACTGTTCAAGCTCGCCGGTGGCCGTAAGCGCCGTCCGGTATTTCTCCACCTGCGCCCAGACGTCCTCAAGCCCAAGCGCCTTCAGCGCCGAGACCCGCAGCGCATGCGGAATCCAGGTCGGTGTCTTCGGCCGCATGATATGAAGCGCCGCGCGATATTCCGCCTGAGCCCGCCGCGCCGCCGGTTCGAGATCGCCGTCGGCTTTATTGACGATCACCAGATCCGCAAGCTCCATGATGCCGCGCTTGATGCCCTGCAGCTCGTCACCGCCGCCGGGCGACAGCAGCAACAGGAACATGTCGACCATATCGGCCACCGCCGTCTCGGACTGACCGACGCCGACGGTTTCCACCATCACCACGTCATAGCCCGCCGCCTCACACAGCAACATGGCCTCCCGCGTGCGCCGCGCCACCCCGCCGAGCGTGCAACCAGATGGCGACGGCCGGATGAAGGCCAGCGGATCATGAGCCAGCTGCTCCATGCGTGTCTTGTCACCAAGAATAGACCCCCCGGTGCGCGCCGACGACGGATCAATCGCAAGCACCGCCACCTTCAGGCCACGCGCCGTGAGGAACTGACCAAACGCCTCGATAAACGACGACTTCCCCACCCCCGGCGCGCCCGAAAGCCCAAGCCGCATGGAGCCGCCGGTATGCGGCAGCAACGCCGCCATCAGCGCCTGTGCCTCCAGACGATGATCGGCCCGGGTCGATTCCACAAGCGTGATCGCCTTGCCCAAGGCCCGCCGATTGCCGGAAAGAATGCCGTCGATGAGATTCAAGAATACGCTCCCGCCCTGATGGTCAGCATCATTGTTATGGCCCAATTATGCCCTGTTCTCAACTCCATGCAGTTGAATCAAAAAGACCCCCTGCCATAAAGGAACGGGGGTCTTTCATTCAAAGCTGCACTCCCCGCCTTACGCCGCCTTACGCGCTTTCAGGATGCGCAGCATGTCGCGGGTGGAGGTGACGATATTGGTGCCGGGACCAAAGATCGCCGCCACCCCAGTCTGATACAGGAAATCATAATCCTGCGCCGGGATGACGCCGCCGACGACCACCAGAATATCGTCCGCGCCTTCTTTCTTCAGTTCATTGATGAGTTCCGGCACCAGCGTTTTGTGACCGGCGGCGAGTGATGACACCCCGATGATATGGACGTCGTTTTCGATGGCCTGACGGGCGGCTTCGGCCGGGGTCTGGAACAGCGGGCCGACGTCGACGTCGAAGCCGATATCGGCATAACCGGTGGCCACCACCTTGGCGCCGCGATCATGGCCGTCCTGACCCATTTTCACCACCATGATGCGCGGACGACGGCCTTCGGCGGCAGCGAAATCCGCCACTTCCTGTTGCAGGTTGGCGTAATCCTCGTCGCCTGCATAAGCCGATCCATAGACTCCGGACACGCTTTTGATCTCCGCCTTGTGACGACCGAACACCAGTTCCATGGCGTCTGAAATTTCACCAAGCGTAGCACGGGCCCGGGCTGCTTCCACCGCCAAAGTCAGCAGATTGGCGTCGCCCTTCGCGCCTTCGGTGATGGCGGCAAGGGCGGCATCCACGCGGGCCTGATCGCGGGTCGCGCGGATATGGTTGAGCCGCGTGATCTGGGCATCGCGCACAGCGGCGTTATCGACATCGAGAATGTCGATAGGGTCTTCTTTCTGGAGCTTGTATTTATTGACGCCGACCACGACTTCCTCGCCACGGTCGACGCGCGCCTGCTTGAGAGCGGCAGCCTCTTCAATGCGGAGCTTCGGCAGACCGGCTTCAACCGCCTTGGTCATGCCGCCCATCTCCTCGACTTCCTGAATGAGCGCCCAGGCGGCGTCGGCCAGTTCCTGAGTCAGGCTTTCGACGTAATAGGACCCACCGAGCGGATCGACCACGTTGGTGATGCCGGTTTCTTCCTGCAGGATCAGCTGGGTGTTGCGGGCGATCCGAGCCGAGAAATCCGTCGGCAGCGCGATCGCTTCGTCAAGCGCGTTCGTATGCAGCGACTGCGTGCCGCCAAGCCCGGCGGCGAGCGCTTCGATGGTGGTGCGGATCACGTTGTTGTAGGGGTCTTTCTCGGTCAGGCTCACACCCGATGTCTGGCAATGGGTGCGCAGCATCAGCGACGACGGCTTCTTCGCGTCGAAATCCTTCATGATGCGGGCCCACAGCATGCGGGCCGCGCGCAATTTCGCCACTTCCATGAAGAAATTCATGCCGATGGCAAAGAAGAACGACAGCCGCCCGGCGAATTTATCCACGTCAAGCCCGCGATCCAGCGCCGAACGCACATATTCCATGCCGTCAGCGAGGGTGAAGGCCAGTTCCTGAACCTGCGTCGCGCCCGCTTCCTGCATGTGATAGCCGGAAATCGAGATCGAATTGAACTTGGGCATTTTATGCGCGGTGTAATCGATGATGTCGGCAATGATGCGCATGGATGGCTTGGGCGGGTAGATATAGGTGTTGCGGACCATGAATTCCTTCAGAATGTCATTCTGAATGGTCCCGGCGAGCTTGTCCTCGCTCACACCCTGTTCTTCGGCGGCAACGATATAGAACGCGAGACAGGGCAGCACTGCCCCGTTCATGGTCATGGACACCGACATCTCATCAAGCGGGATGCCGTCGAACAGGATCTTCATGTCCTCGACGCTGTCGATGGCCACACCGGCCTTGCCGACGTCGCCGACCACGCGCGGGTGATCGCTGTCATAGCCGCGATGGGTGGCAAGGTCGAAGGCCACCGACAGGCCCTTTTGTCCGCCCGCCAGATTACGACGGTAGAACGCGTTCGAAGCTTCGGCGGTGGAGAACCCGGCATATTGCCGCACCGTCCAGGGCCGGTTCGCATACATGGTTGCGCGCACGCCGCGGGTGAAAGGGAACACCCCGGGCAGGGTCTCGTCATAGCCGACGCGGGTCAGATCCTCGCTCGTATAAAGCGGCTTGACCGGAAGGCCTTCGGGCGTGTTCCACACCAGACTGTCGAGCGACCGACCGCCGATTTCCTTGGTTGCAAGGGCATCCCAGTCCGCCAGCGTCTTTTTCGGAGCGTCCGCCATATCCGTGTCCTCATGCCTTGTGGTTTTGTTAAACCGAACGATTGTTTGGCGGGAGAATGCCGAACAGCGCCGCTCAAGTCAACGGAACCATGCGAGGAGCCTATCTGATGGCGAATTCCGCCGTGACCCGTGAAGGGATGGGAACCCTCCGATTCGTCCCGGGCCTAGCGCCGCAAGCGTGATTTTTGTCTCTCTGTCTCAGAGGCTGCCCCGTTTGGTGAGGTGATGTATAGCCAGAGCATATTTTGATATGCTGAAATAACTGGAGATACAGAAATTCCCCCCTGCAAGCGGCAACTTTCTCTCTGACGGCCGAGCGCCCGGCTTTGCGCCGCGCCGGGCTCGTGCTATGAGAGCGCCCCATGAGCCCACGTTTCATTCGGCCCGAACCGCAAAGCCCCTTGGGCGTCAAGCTGGTTCTCGGCCCCACCAACACCGGCAAGACTCATCTCGCGGTCGAGCGCATGCTTGCCCATAGTTCGGGGATGATCGGTCTGCCGCTGCGGCTGCTGGCGCGAGAGATTTATGACCGGGTGGTGCGCATCAAGGGCGCCCAGGCCGTGGCGCTGGTGACCGGTGAAGAAAAAATCGTCCCGAAAAGCCCGTCCTACTGGGTGTCCACGGTCGAAGCCATGCCGATGGAACTCGATGTGGCCTTTATCGCCGTCGATGAAATCCAGCTTTGTGCCGACCCCGATCGCGGCCATGTCTTCACCGACCGCCTGTTGAACGCGCGCGGGCGGGAGGAGACCATGTTCATGGGCTCTGAAGCCATCCGACCGCTGGCGGCGTCGCTGTTGCCGCGCGCCGACATAATCACCCGGCCCCGGCTGTCGACCCTGACTTACGTGCCGCCACACAAACTGTCGCGGCTGCCCCGGCGCTCGGCGGTAATCGCTTTTTCCGTGACCGAGGTCTACGGCCTCGCGGAAATGCTGCGCCGTCAGCATGGCGGCGCGGCGGTGGTCATGGGGGCGCTCAGTCCGCGCACCCGCAACGCCCAGGTGGAGCTGTTTCAAAACGGCGACGTCGATTACATCGTCGCCACCGACGCCATCGGCATGGGGCTCAACATGGATATCAACCATGTGGCCTTTGCCCAGAAATCCAAATTCGACGGCGAGCGCTTCCGCAACCTGACGGCGGCCGAGATCGCCCAGGTGGCGGGCCGGGCCGGACGCCATATGACCAGCGGCAGCTTCACCACGCTTGCGGATCTGGTCGAAAATTTCGACCTGGATCTGGTCCAGGCGGTGGAGACTCACAGCTTCCCCACCCTTCAACATGTCGAATGGCGCAACAGCCAGCTTGATTTCGCGACTCCGGAGGCCCTGATCGCGAGTCTTGAGGCCCTGCCATCGGACAGCCGCTTCCGCCGCGCCCGCGAGGCCGACGATCTCATGGTGCTGCGCGCGGCCGCCGCCGACCCGGCCATCCGCCACATGGCGCGCCACCCGGCGGCCGTGAGAAAATTGTGGGAAGCCTGCCAACTCCCTGATTTCAGGAAAATTTCCCCCGCAGATCACACGCGCATCTGCCTGAGCGTCTATAAATTTCTGATGAGCGAACGGGGCACAATCCCCAATGACTGGTTCAACCAGCAAATAAAGCCGCTCGATCGGGTCGATGGCGATATCGACACCCTCGCACAGCGTATTGCGCATGTGCGGACCTGGACATATGCTGCCAACCGCCCGAACTGGCTCGAGAGCCCGGCGCACTGGCAAAATCAGGCGCGGGATATCGAGGATCGGTTATCGGACGCTTTGCACAAGGGACTGAGCCAAAGATTCATCGACCGGCGAACCGCCGTGCTGATGCGAGAGTTAAGACAGAAAGAACGATTGATGGCAGTGGTGGAAAAGGATGGCAGCGTGACGGTCGAAGGGCATTTCATTGGCGCCTTGAGCGGCTTTACGTTCGATGTGGACGAAGCACAGCTGAGCGCTGATCAGCGCACGTTGCGACAGGCAGCCGACAAGGCGCTGGTGACGGAAATCAGCGAGCGTGCCAGCAAGCTTAGCGAGGCCGAGGATGATAAATTCTCGCTGCTGCTCGCGGACCCGGAAACCCAGGCCCTGATCCCCGCCGGACGCATCCTGTGGGATGGCATCCTGGTGGCGGAACTTGTGGCCGGCCCCGAAGCGCTCCGTCCCCGCATCCGCATGATCCAGGCCCCCTTGCTCACCGGCGACGATCTGAAACGGGTCGAAGCCCGCCTCCAGACCTGGCTCGACGGATATCTGAACCGCGAACTCAAGCCGCTGTTCCGTTTGCAGGAATCCCTTGAGCTGCCGGAAGCCATCAGCGGACTTGCCCGCGGCCTGGCCTATCAGGTGGTCGAAAATCTCGGCACCCTGTCGCGCCGTCGCGTCGCCGCCGATTTCCGCGCTGTCGACAAGGACGGCCGCCGTCAGATGCGCTCGCTCGGGATCTGGCTCGGCTCCACCAGTTTCTATCTGCCGCCGCTTCTGAAACCCCATGCCGCGCGGCTCCGCCTGCTGCTGTGGTCGGTGTTCACCCAGCAGACGACGCTTGCGGTGCCGCCGACACCCGGCCTGATCACTGTGCCGACCGACAAATCTGTGCCCGGCATTTTCTATGAGATCCTCGGCTTCCGCCCCATCGGTGGCCTCGCCGTGCGGCTCGACATGCTGGAACGACTTGGTCAGGCCGCCCGCGAGGTGGCTGAAAAGGGTCCGTTCGTCAGTGATTCGAAATTGATGTCGCTGGTCGGCGTGAGCGGCGACGACTTCCTCAAGATCATGAGCTATCTCGGCTATGCTTACCGCCAGCCGAGCGACAGCGAAGCCGCCGCCTGGGCGGCCCGTCAGACTGAGGCAGCTGGTGAGACTCCGGGTCAGACGCCTGTCGAGGTTCCGGTCGAAGCCCCGGCCGAGACTCCGACCCAAGCACCCGTCGAAGAACCCGTGGAAGCTCCCGCCGAGAGCCCGGTCGAAGAACCTGTCGAGGCCCCCGCCGAAACTCCGAGTGAGGAGCCCCTCCAGACACCCGGCGAGACCCCGGACGCAACGGCAGTCGAAGACGTTGCCGAAGTCTTGGATGAAGTCTCGGCCGTAGCCGCCGCGCCGCAAATGCTGTTCTTCCGCGAGGACACCCGGCGTCCGCGTCCGGATCGCCGCCCGGAGCGGCATCAGCCACGCAACCGCGACGATCAGCCAGGTCAAGCCCCCACGGGCGAGCGCGCGCCCGATCAGCGCAACCGGCGTCCCCGCCAGCATGGCCCGCGTGTCGCCAATGACACTGCAGACCGCCCAGACCGCAAGCAGCCCCATGGCGGCGAGCGCCAGGCCCGCAACGACAGCCCCCGCAGCGACAAGCCTCGCAGCGATAAACCGCGCTTTGACAAGGCGCGGGGCGACAAACCCCGGGGCGGCAACGAACCGCGGGTGTGGAGCAGCGAGCCCCAGTCCGGCAGCAAGCGTCCGGCCTTCAATGAGGACAGCCCCTTCGCGGCGCTTGCCTCCTTGAAACAGAGCCTGCTCAACAAGAAATAACCCCATGAGCCGGGAGCCAAAGCCGCAGGAGACGGAGCTGAGCGCAAGCAAAGCCCGTCTCGACAAGTGGCTTTGGCAAGCCCGATTCTTCAAAAGCCGCGGTCTGGCCCAGGCCCTCTGCCGGAGCGGCCTGCTTCGCGTCAACGGAACCTCGATCACCAAGCCTGACGCACATGTCGGCGCGGGCGACATCCTGAGCTTTCCTTACGGTCGCAGCGTGCGGGTGGTGCAGGTGATCGCCCTCCCTACGCGGCGCGGCCCGCCTGCCGAAGCCCGGCTGCTCTATCGTGACCTCACGGAACAGCCGGAACCTTGAGCAACACCGTAAGCTCCCGGCGGTTCCCCAGGAGATCAGCCAGGCTATGGCGCTCGAGACTCGTGAGAAAGGCCTGATTGGCCTCATGGAGCGCGCGTTTCAAAAGACAGGATGGAACCAGCGGGCAATGGCTCGCGCCAAGCTCGAAACATTCCACCAGATTGAAATTCGGTTCGGTCGCCGCGACCACCGCCGCCACCGAAATATCTTCCGGCCGCATGGCCAGCCGAATGCCGCCGCCCTTGCCGCGAGTCGACTGCACGAAGCCGAGCCGGGCCAGGCTATGTACCACCTTGGTCAGATGATTTTTGGAAATGCCATAGCTATCGACGATCTCGCCGATGGTGGCATCGCCTTGCTTGACGCCCAGATAAATCAGCACCCGCAGCGCATAATCCGTGAATTGCGTGAGCTGCATAATTTGCCTTTGACACTAAGATGCATTTTATATACATGTTTCAGTAACATGTATCTCATATGCATGTTATACCGCGTTTACCCTTCAAAAACTACCCCCGCCCGCGGGGTTGCGCAATTCCTCACTGGAGAGTTTCTGATGTCGCTTTACGATCGTCTGGGTGGCAGTGCTGCCGTCGATGCCGCCGTTGACCTGTTCTATCGCCGTGTGCTCGCCGATGACCGCGTCAATCACTTCTTCGATGACGTCGATATGGATGGCCAGATTGCCAAGCAAAAAGGCTTTCTCACCATGGTGTTCGGCGGACCCAATTCCTATACGGGCAGGTCCATGCGCGACGGCCACAAGCATCTCGTGACGCGCGGTTTGAACGACAACCATGTGGATATCATCATCACCCATCTGGGCGATACCCTGCGCGAACTTGGCGTCGCCGACAGTGACATCGCCGCTGTGGCCGGCATTGCCGAAGGCGCCCGGGCCGACGTGCTGAACCGCTAATCTCCCGGAAATAGGGATACCCCCATGATCACCGTGACTTTCGACGGGCAGGCCCATAGCCTGCCCGAGAGCGAACCCGTGCTTGATGGATTGCTGAGGGCCGGGGTCGATATTCCCTGGTCCTGCCGCGCCGGAGCCTGCCAAAGCTGTCTGGTGCAAACCGCCGACGGCAGCCCCGCCCCTGATCCGAGCTGGACCGCCGGATTAAAAGACAGCCTCAAGGCCACAGGCTATCTTCTCGCCTGCCAATGCAAGCCAACCGCCGATCTCGCGCTCCGCAGCCTCAGCCTTGATGACAGCACCATGCCCGCTGTCATCCTCGCCAAAACCCCCTTGAATGACAGCGTTCTCGGGCTGCATCTTCGCCCCGAAAGACCGTTTGTCGTGCGGCCCGGGCAATATGTCACCCTGTTCGGTCCGGATCAGGTGAGCCGCAGCTATTCGGTGGCCAATCTCGTTGCCGACGACGGCCATCTTGAACTGCATATCCGCCGTATCGAGGGCGGGCGCATGAGCAACTGGCTGCATGATGTGGCCGAGCCCGGCGACCGGCTGGCGCTGCGCGGTCCGGCCGGGTCTTGTTTTTACGTGCAGGACGACGCTCAGGACTTCGACATGCTGCTGGCCGGGACCGGCACCGGACTCGCGCCGCTTTATGGCATCGTCCAGGACGCCCTCAAGGCCGGACATCGCGGACAGATCCATCTGATCCATGGGGCACTGCGGCCCGGCGATCTTTATCTAACCGACATCCTGCGCGATCTGGCCGCCACCAACGATAATTTCATCTATACGCCCTGCGTGCTCGAAGGCGGCGGTGGGGATCTTGTGACCGGCTCCCTCGACGCCGTGACCCTTGGCCAGTTGCACACGCCCGCCGCCACCCGCGCCTATTTCTGCGGCGCACCCGAGATGGTGACGCTGCTCAGGAAAAAAGCCTTTCTCTCCGGCGTGGCCTCGCGCCATATCTATTGCGACGCCTTTCTGCCCACCCGGGCCTGACCTTACAAAGCCTTAACATCTAGGCGGTAAAATCAAGCGCTATGAGTATCAAGGGTCATCTCCAGGGATTGGGTCTGCTCGCCTGCGCGCTGATCATCGCCGCAGGCGTCCTCTCCAACCGTGACCGCGCCCCGGAGCATCAGGGCGCGGTCGATCTGGCCCCCGGCCCCCGAGATGAGCTTACCTTACGCCGGGACGCTGACGGCCATTTCCGGGTCGAGGCCGAAGTGAACGGCCGCCCGCTGCAGTTCCTGATCGATACCGGGGCAAGTCATGTGGTGCTCAGCCCCGCCGACGCCGCCCGCATCGGCCTGCGCCCGACCCGCGACGACTTCAGCCTCAGCCTCACCACCGCCAACGGCAGCCTGCGCGCCGCTCCGGTGACACTCGACACGGTCCGGATCGGCAGCCTGGACATTCCACAGGTCACCGCTGTTGTGACCGGAACAGATCTCCCGCAATCACTTTTGGGCATGAGCTTTCTCAACCGCCTCGGCAGGTGGCGGGTGGAGGGTGATCGCTTGATGCTTGGCGATTAGCTCTGGAATTTTGTGCAATTCAGTCTTACTTACTGAATAGAATTGACAAATATCAGAAAACACGGAGCGGGCGCTTTTTGGGCTTGCCTCTCACGCCGCTCGCTCGTAAGAAATCCTAGTAATCATCGTCTGTACCGCCACCTCGGCAAATTGGGCGGCACGTTTGGAGAAAATCGATGACCTATGTCGTCACGGAAGCCTGCATCAAATGCAAATACATGGATTGCGTGGAGGTTTGCCCGGTCGATTGCTTCTATGAAGGCGAGAATATGCTCGTCATCAACCCCAATGAATGTATCGATTGCGGCGTCTGCGAACCGGAATGCCCGGCCGAAGCCATCTTCCCCGACACCGAAGACGGTCTCGACCAGTGGCTCGAACTGAACGCGAAATACGGCGAAACCTGGCCCAATATCTCGGAAAAAGGCCCGGCTCCGGCCGATGCTGACGAGTTCAAGGGCGAAGAAGGCAAATTCGCTAAATATTTCAGCGACAAGCCCGGCGGCTGATAAGCTCTTTTTGCCTCCGGTTTTCTAGCTTTTCCAGTCAGGTTCGCCTCAAAATCCGGCGGCCCCTGTGACGTTCTGTCACAGGGGCTGTCTTTTTTGGCTAATTATGCTACAGTGGCATCTACATGTTGTGGCATCGCAACTGAACACAACGCGAGCGCAGTCACTGAGCGCTTGTTTTTACGGCGACTTTTAGCCCTTACCCTGCACGGCCGCTCAATTGGCGGCTGTGTGGCAGCTGGTTTTAACTGACCCGTAGAACACTCGGGATGCGGTTGAATTTTTGTGCAGAGAGAAGCGGTTGGCAATGAAGAAAACAAATTCCCTCGATTTCGCGAAAAATGATTACATCGTCTATCCGAAACACGGAGTCGGGCGGATTCTCGATATCGAGAAACAAATGATTTCAGGCATGGAGCTTGAATTATACGTCATCAGGTTTGAAAAAGAGCGCATGACCCTGCGCGTCCCCACCAACAAGGCAAAGATGGTGGGCATGCGCAAACTGGCCAATGCCGATACCATGCAGCAGGCCCTCAAGACCCTGACCGGCAAAGCGAAAATCAAGCGCACCATGTGGAGCCGCCGGGCTCAGGAATATGAAGCCAAGATCAATTCGGGCGACCTCGTCCTGATCGCTGAAGTGGTGCGCGACCTGCATCGCACGGCCGAACAGCCGGAACAATCTTACAGCGAACGGCAGATCTACGAATCAGCCCTCGCACGCCTCGCTCGCGAAGTGGCCGCTGTTGAGAAGATCGAGGAAATCGCCGCGGTCAAACGGCTTGAAGATATGTTGCGCGCCGCCTGATCGCGCGTCTCTCCGATCAAACGCCCGGGACGAAAGTTCCGGGCGTTTTTTTATGCCCCTCCCCGCTTAAAATTTTAACAATCACCATATCAAGGTGCCTTCCAAAACTCAGCCACTAGAGCTAGTATTACCTAACCTTGGAACATGCCTGAATGCCGGTTAGCTCATAAAGCCGGATACGACAATAAAGGGAGGGTCATGAACAAGCCGGTCGCCTTGTCCCTGGATGAGACCCGATTCGCGCGCCTCGACCGTCCGCAGCGGATCTGGAGCGTGGCCGCCATCCATGGCCATGCCGCCAAGCTCGCCGCCCTGCATCGCGAACTTGTGCCACGCTTTGTCCCCGGTGACCGTCTCGTTTATCTTGGCAATTACACCGGCCTCGGCCCCGACGTCCACGCCACCGTGGATGAATTGCTGCACACCCGCCGCCGGCTTTTATCCCGCTCCGGGGTGTTTCAGCCCCATGATTTCGTCTATCTGCGCGGCGCACAGGAAGAAATGTGGTCCAAGCTGCTGCAGCTTCAATTCGCCCAGAACCCACCCGAAATCCTGGAGTGGCTGCTCGATCACGGCATCGGCCCGACCATCGAGGCTTATGGCAGCACGCTCATGAGCGCTCGCGGTCATGTGCGCGACGGGCCGCGCGCCATCACCAAATGGACCAGCGCGCTCAGGAACTGCATGCATCGCACCCCCGGCCATCACGAACTGATGACCGCAGTCAAACGCGCCGCCTATACAGACTGCGGCGGACTGTTTTTTGTTCATGCCGCCGTGGACCCGAACCGCCCCTTGCAGACGCAGGGCGATATTTTCTGGTGGGACACCGGCCTTTTCGACGGGCTGGATCGCCCGTTCAACGGCTTCACCCGCGTCATTCGCGGCTTTGATCAGAAACAGCGCGGGGTCAATCTCGACCTGCCCTATGCCGCCACCATAGACGGCGGCTGCGGCCATGGCGGCCCTCTGGTTGCCGTCTGTTTCGCCCCCGACGGCGAAGTTCTCGACCGCATCGAGACCTGACCGCCGACTGAAGGTATCGCTCAAGCTGATGGTTTGCCCCCCTTCAGCTCAGAGCACGGTCACAGGCTGTCCTCCGGCTCCTTGGGTTTTTTGACGCGCGGTTTGCGCGGTTTCCTGGGTTTGTCGGGTTGATCGCCAGTCTCTGTTTTGTCGGCTTTCTCGGCCTTGCTGCGTCTGGCGCGTTTTGCCGGTTTCTCCTTGCTTTCACCTTTCGGGGATTTTGCGGCTTTGTCCGCCTTGACCCGTTTCGGCGGCTTGATCGCCTTTTGCAGCGCCGCCTGCAGGCTCTCCGACGGGCTCAGAATTTCGATCTGTTCGGGATGGTTGACCGCAATCATCGGGCCGTTTTCCCAGGACACCCAACCGCGCACGCGAATGACGCTGTCTTCGAAAAATTCGGGTTTCAGCTTGTGCTTGGCCAAGGCTCGGCGCCCCACGGTATCAAGTGTGATGGTGAAATCCGTTTTGTAATCGCTACCGAAATTAAGGTAGCTCCGCCCCTTCACCGTGGTCACATGCAGCACCCGGCCTTCGACCAGTTCATAGCCGCCCACGTGACGCGCCACACTGATATCCGTGCGCACCGCATAATAGGGATCGGCCCAGATGCCGCGCCGCGCCGTCCGCGCCGCCGTCTCAAGCGCAAGGAGCTCGGCCACCGCCACGCGATTGTCAGGGAAGCTGTAGACCCGCGCCATCCCGGCCTCGACCATGGCGCCTTGAACCCAGAGCCCATCGTCCCGCAGCAGATGCGCGAGCACCCGGCCGTGACGATCCATCTCCGCCCCGCCCGCATGCAGCGTCACCGCCCGCCCGAGCAGCAGACGCTCCAGCAGCGCCTTTGACTCATCGCCAAGCGGCCAGGCTTTGAAGTCCTTGCGCCCGAGCGGCAGTTTCGGCGCCTGTGTGCCAACCAGCCGCACCTGCCGCCCATCCTCAAGCCGCACCGTGTCGCCGTCCACGACCGAGCGCACCCGGGCCGCCCCTATATCCTTCAGCCGCGGCGGCAAGGTGAGCGAAACAGCCTCCTCCGCAAGCGGCGACGACGCCCCGAGACAGACGAGCAACAGCAGAGGGATCAAGCACGCAAAACGCTTCATGAAGAAAGTTTAGCAAGCAACAGCCATAACGCAACCACACGGGGTTGGAAGCCGTCCCGGAGCTTGCTATAAGAAGGCCGC
Organism: Govania unica; assembly: GCF_027920805.1. Lineage (GTDB taxonomy): Bacteria > Pseudomonadota > Alphaproteobacteria > Sphingomonadales > Govanellaceae > Govanella > Govanella unica. The sequence goes on along the minus strand of NZ_JANWOI010000001.1, from coordinate 234,271 downwards.
AGTCCGCACAAGCAGGTCCCCGTAGCTCAGTAGGATAGAGCGTCAGATTCCTAATCTGAAGGCCACTGGTTCGAATCCAGTCGGGGACACCATCCATTGCCCGAAAAGTTGTTGCTCACCGGGATCGATGGTAAGATCCTATCGTCATGTTATGTCGCGTAGATGTCTGAGTAATGTTCGGTACGGCACCCGCCGTGAACATCCGTCCATCCGGAACTCCATCAAACAGCAGCCGTATTCGGCCTGGCGCATGTGACAAACACTCTTTCATGCTGAAGGTCTGCGGCTCCCGACAGGAGCAATGACATTGACCATGAGATCAGGACTATTTTTCGCCCTCATGCTGGCAACAGCGGTGGCGGCCCCGATGGCCTTGACCACGCCCGCCACAGCCGCCTCGTCTGAGGATCTCGACAGGGATTCCCGGCAGGCCCTGCACCAGCTTTACCGAACCCATCCCTTTGCCGAGCAGCTCTCCCACAAGGCCAAGGCCATTCTGGTGTTTCCGAACATCATCAAGGCCGGTCTCGTGTTCGGCGGCAGTTATGGCGAAGGCGAGCTGATCCGGGGCAATAGCGTGCTTGGCTATTACAACTCCGTGACCGGATCCTGGGGCCTACAGGCCGGGGCGCAGTCTTATGGCTATGTGGTGTTCCTGATGAACGAAAAAGCGCTCGAATATATTCAGGAAACCCATGGCTGGGAAATCGGTGTGGGGCCAACCGTGGTCGTCGTCAATGAAGGCGCCGCCAAAAATCTGTCAACCACCTCATTGAAGGACGATGCCTATGCCTTCATCTTCGGACAGGAAGGACTGATGGCCGGCGTGAGCATCGAGGGCACGAAAATTTCCCATATCAAACGCTGACAAAGCCACCGACCCGCGCAGCGCATGCGATGATCTAACAGGAGAAACCGATGTCTCTCGTTCACCTGGTCATAGTCCTGATCGTGATTGGCGTGCTGTTATGGCTCGTCAACACCTACATCCCCATGGACCCAAAGATCAAACGCATCCTCAATGCCGTCGTGGTGATCGCCGTGGTGTTATGGCTGCTGCAAGTGTTCGGTGTGTTTAACTCCATGCCAGATATTCGCGTGGGCCGCTGACATCCTGCGGTCCACGCGAAGGGCAGCCCGGATGCGGTAACGCGCTCACATATCTGTAACATCCGCCTGACATGATGCCGCCGACCATGAATAGTGCGGAGGTATACGAGAATGGTGCGGTTGCGTTTCTTGCGGTTTGGCTTGATCTCCCTTTCTCTTCTTGCGATCAGCGGTTGCGCGAAGCCGGTGATGCTGGCTCATGGTCCGTCCCAGACTGCAGGTCCGCATAATGTCATTTTGTTCATTGGCGATGGCATGGGGGTGAGCACGCTTACCGCCATGCGCATTCTCGCCGGGCAGCTGGAGGGCAAGCCGGGCGAGGAGACGGTGTTGCCGTGGGAGACTTATCCCCATCTCGCGCTGATCAAAACCTATAACACCAATCAGCAGGTGCCGGATTCAGCCGGCACCGCCACCGCCATCATGAGCGGCGAGAAAACCAAGGCCGGGGTGATCGGCATGAGTGACCGCGCGCTCCGCGCCGACTGCGCGTCGGCGCGCGGGGCGGAGTTGCAGACCCTTCTTGAAAAAGCCGCAGCGGCGGGGCGGGCCACGGGTGTCGTCACCACCACCCGCCTGACCCATGCGACACCGGCCACAACTTACGCCCATAGCCCCGAACGCGACTGGGAAAGCGACGCCCATATGCCAGAAGCCGCGATCCTTGCCGGATGCCGCGATATCGCCCGGCAGTTTGTCGAGTTCAAGTTCGGCCATGGCATTGATGTGGCGCTGGCCGGCGGGCGCAAGAATTTCATGCCCAAAGATATGCCCGATCCCGAATATCCCGACCAAAGCGGCGGCCGCAAAGACGGGCGCAATCTCATCGGCGAATGGCAGCAGACATATCCGCACGGCGCTTATGTCACAAGCAAGGCCGAACTCGATGCGCTCGATCTCACGAAAACGAGCCATCTGCTTGGCCTTTTCGAGCCAAGCCATATGCGCTATGAGGCCGACCGCAAGCGCGACAAAGCCGGTGAACCGTCGCTGACCGAGATGACGCAAACCGCCATCCGCATGCTCGCCCGCAAGGGCAAGGGCTATTTCCTCATGGTCGAGGCTGGGCGCATCGATCATGCTCATCATGCTGGGAATGCCTATAACGCGCTCCATGACGGTGTGGAGCTTGCCCGCGCCGTCGCCGCCGCCAATGCCATAACGAACGAAAGCGACACCCTGATCATCGTTACCGCCGATCATTCGCATAGCTTCACCATCGCCGGATACCCGAAACGCGGCAATCCGATTCTCGGCAAGGTTGTCGGCAGCGACGATCATGAAAAAGACGGCGATGCAGACTTTACTCATGCCGCCGACGGCAAGCCCTATACCACCCTTGGCTATTATGCCGCCCCCGGCGCAGTGAGCGGCGCACGGGCCGACCTCAGCGATGTGGACACAACCGCGGAAACCTATCGCCAGCAGGCCGTCGTTCCGGTCACGAGCGGCGCCCATGGCGGGGAGGACGTCGCGGCCTTCGCCCGGGGTCCGAATGCGGAAGCCCTGCATGGGGTCATGGAACAAAATCTTTTATATGACGTCATGGCCAGGGCGCTCGCATTCCCATAAACCGAGAATTGCAGGCTTCCATCAAGCAAAAGATCCGTTGCGGGAGACCGCCACGGATCTTTTTTTATGGCTTTGAAAATCCTGAGATCATGGTGATTTTTATTTGTAACCCCTCCGTCATCGAACTGTAAAAATGCACCGATAGGTTGCGCCGGTAACTCATCCTCTCCCCGGCCAAGGACTCCCCCTCATATGTATGTTTCCCGATTTCGAACCCTGATGCTTGTCACCACCGCCATCGGCATTGCCGGCAGCGCCTTTGCAGATGAACCCGCTCCAACGCCCTCCACCGACTATGAGGAAATCATCGTCTATGGCTCGGACAAGGTCGGCCTGATCGAAACCACCCCGCGCGACAGTCTGTTCGGCATCGACAAGCCGCTGACGGAAACGCCGCGCGCCGCCACCTTCATCAGCGATCAGACCCTGCTGCGCTATGGCATCGAGGAAGTCGACGATCTTATGGCCATCGCCCCGGGCTCGTTCACCGCGAGCTATTTCGGCGTCAAGGGGTCGGTTAATCTGCGCGGCACCATCGCTGAAACCTATTATCGCGGCTTCAAGCGCATCGAAAATCGCGGCACCTATCAGACGCCGCTTGCTGCCGCTGAAAGTATTGAAATCCTGCGCGGGCCGCCGACCGCTTTGTTTGGCGCTGGCAAGGTCGGCGGGTTCCTGAACATTTCCCCGCGCAGCGGCCGCGATGCCAATGGCCAGATCAAAACCCGGACGACCGGCAATATCGAAGTCACCACCGGCAGCTATGACAAATTCAATCTCGGCGGCAATCTGACGCTGCCCGTGGAAATCGGCAATATCGTCGGGGCCGTCAATATCTATGCCGAATATGAAAATTCCGGCAGTTTTTATAAGGGTGTGCATCCCGAACATAAGCTGTTGCAGATGGCCAGCGACTTTGACCTGAATGACACGACGACACTTGCGGTCGGCGCGCTTATTTACAATTCAAGCGGCTATATACAGACTCCGGGCTGGAACCGTCTGACCCAGGATCTGGTCGATACCGGCACCTATATCACCGGCCGCGACACCACCATCAAGGACACGAACGGCGACGGCCGCATTGCACCGAACGAAATCGGGTCCTCCCTGATTGCCGGATATTTCGGCACCAAACCCAACCCGAATGCCCGCTTCACCCTGGATGAAGGGGTCGGCACCGCCAAGCTCGACCGCCGCACGGTGATGGTCAGCGACGCCGATTTTTCGGAAACCGACACCAAAACCTTTTACGCCGATCTCAGCAAAAAAATCGGCGACAGCACGCGGCTCCGGGTTCAGGGCTTTTACGATCAACTGAAGAACCAGCGTTTTGTCAGCTACGGCTTCCCGGCCTGGTACGAAGCCCGCATATTCGAACTGCGCGGCAGTGCCGATTTCGCGTTAGATCTTCCCGCAATCGGGCTTGAATCCAAACATGTGGTCGGGATGTCCTATCGCGACTACAACGGCTTCCGCAAGGAAAGCTTCAACTCAGGCTATGTAGCCCTCGACCGCCGCGATCTGACCTATGGCGCAACGGCCACCGACATCTTCGCCGATCCGTTCTCCATGCCGTCGCTCGGCTGGGACAATGACATCAAAAGCACCTGGAACGATATCGGCGCGTTCCTCATGAGCGACATGACCTTTGGTGGTCTGGTGAATGTCATGCTCGGGGCGCGCTATGACTGGTACAAACTTGATTCAACCGATCGCGGCAAGAGCACCGGCAGCTCCATCCTGACAGCCGCCACAAGCGGCGGCGATTTTACCTGGAACGCCAGCGTCAGCCTGAAAACCGGCACAGGCCTTATTCCTTATTTCACCTATGCCAAAAGCTCGGCCATCGAAGGCAGTCAGGCCGGTGACGTGTCTCCCGGCCTCATCAGCAACGGCCAGTGGTTGTCAGATTCAGACCTGATCGAAGGCGGGGTCAAATTCGATCTTTTTAATTCGACACTGGTTGGCGCCTTGTCGGCCTACCGGCAGAACCGCACACGTCTGAGCACCTTCGACCGCGTGGTCGGCACCACCGGCAAGGGCGTCGAACTCGAAGCCCGCTGGCTGGTCAATGACAATATCAGTTTGACCTTCGCCGGAAACCATCAGAAGACCATCATCGAAGGTCCGGATACCGCTTTCACCTATATCTCGCCAGAAGCCATGGGGATCGACGGTAAATATGTCTATGGCGGCACCTATGCCGTCTATAACTTCGCCACCTCCCCGGCCGGGTTCCCGGGCAGCTATGAATTGCGCAGCATTCCGAAAACCACGTTCAGTCTGTATGGCACCTATATCAGCGAACCGATGGAATGGGGTCAGGCGGGCGCGACCATTGGCGTGATGCATGTGTCGACCACGGCCACGCGGCAGGCCAATGCCGTGGTGTTTCCGTCCTATGAACTCGTCAATGCCTCGGCCTTTGTGAGCTTTGGTCAGAACCAGGTCACGCTCAATGTGAACAATCTGTTCGACAAGCACTATTTCCAGCCTGCCGTTGACACCTATGTCAATCTCGCCGCCCTTCCGGGTCGCGGGCGGGAATTTCGTCTGACCTATAAACGGACATTCTGAGGATCCCATGACCATCACCCGACGTGACGCTTTGCGTATTTTCGCTGCGGCGAGCCTTGCTACACCTGCCCTGGCTGTTCCGCTTCGCGACTACAAAGGGTCCGCCGCTTTCCTGCACGGGGTCGCCAGTGGCGACCCCGGACTACATGACGTGATTATCTGGACCCGGATCACGCCGGAGGGTGAGACCTCCGGCGCCGATCTGATCGTCGATCTGGAAATCGCCACGACACCCGACTTCAAACAGATCCTCCGCCGCGTACCGCGTCTGCGCGCACCGGCAGCGCGGGATTACACCATCAAGCATCTGCTCGACCGCCTGGCCCCGGGCACGGATTATTATTATCGCTTCCGTCATGGCGAACGGCTGTCGCCCACGGGCCGCACCAAAACCCTGCCGGAAAAATCCCCGAAAGATGTGGTGTTCGCCGTCGCCTCCTGCGCGCTTTGGTCCGGGGGCTATTTCAATGCTTATGACGCCATGGCCCGGCGCACCCGTCTTGATGCGGTGATTCATCTTGGCGATTACATCTATGAATATGGTGCAGCGGCCAAAGACTATGGCATGGCCATCGGCAAGCGCATCGGCCGCAGTCCGCAACCGGCTCATAGCATTTTCACACTGGCCGATTACCGGGAACGGCACGCCCAGTATAAAACCGACCCCCATCTTCAGGCCGCCCATGCCCGCGCGCCCTGGATCACCGTCTGGGACGATCATGAAGTCGCCAACGACAGCTGGCATGGCGGCTCAAGCGACGACAAAAGCGGCGACTCCGCTGACTGGATCGCCCGCAAGGCGGCGGCGCTTCAGGCTTATTATGAATGGATGCCGATCCGCGAACCGCTCACCAATGCCCCGCGGGAAGCCGCTTGCCGAACTTTCCGTTTTGGCGATCTGGCCGAAATCATGATGGTTGAAACACGGCTTACCGGCCGCGATGATTCGCTCGATTACAAAACCGATCTGACCTGGGATGGCGAGCAGCCCCAGATCGAACCATTTCTGGACAAACTTCAGGATCCCGACCGGGAGATGCTCGGCCCCTGGCAGGAAGACTGGTTGCGCGAGAGCCTCAAGCAGTCAGTTGAAGACGGCATCAAATGGCAGGTCCTCGGCAATCAGGTGGTGATGGCGCGGGTCGCCGCCCCGGACGTCAGGGCCCAGATGACGCCGGAAAACTGGGACAAGCTGATAGCCCCCATGTCCGGCAGCACAAGGGATCGGGTGCTTAGGAATAACATCCTGTCGCGTTATGACATTCCGTCCAATCTTGATTCCTGGGACGGCTATCCCGCAGCCCGGGAGCGCGTCTATGACGCCATCAAGGCCGCCAAAGCCCATGTGGTGGCACTGGCCGGAGACAGCCATATGTTCTGGGCCAATGAACTGTGGGATGCCGAACGCCGCCAACTGGTCGCCGCAGAATTCGCCACCAGCTCCATCACCAGCCCAAGCTACGGCGATGCCATGCCCGGTGCGCCCATCGGTGATGCCTTCACCGCCCGCAATCGCGAAGTCATTTATAATGACCCGACCGGCAAGGGCTTTCTGGTGGTCACACTGAGCAAGGCCCGCGCTGAGGTTGAGTTCGTAACGGTGTCAACCATATTGGAAGAAACCTATACGGCAAGCGTAAGCAAAACATTCACCGTCACCCGTAAGCCTGGCGGTGGGGTCGGTCAGATCCGGGAAGGTTGAAAGTGTTTACTTACACTTGTCATTGCCGGGCTTGACCCGGCAATCCATGGCGAAACCTATACGGACGTGCAGATGGATTACCGGGTCAAGCCCGGTAATGACAATAATAATATCCGGGCCATCACCTTCCCGGTCAGAATAACTGCAATCCAATCGGCCCCCACCCGTCATTGCGAGGCGAAGCCGAAGCAATCCAAGTCCACCGCCGCCGAAAGATTCTGGATCGCCACGCCGCTTACGCGGCTCGCGATGACGGCTAGATCGATCTGGCCCGGGAAAGGTGAAAGGCATCACCAACACAGCCCGGTAATGACATTCCTAATTTGTGATTTTACCTACGCTCCCGCGCTTGCTTTATGCGTGGTGAGGTAATCGCGGTATCTGTCGCGCAATTCGGTCTTTCTGTATTTGCCGGTGGCGGTCAGCGGCATGTCGTCGGTGATGACCACTGCGTCAGGGAGCCACCATTTGGCTACCTTATCGGAGAGGTAATCCAGGATCTCGCGTTCCGTGACTGTCGCGCCATCTTTCGGCACCACGACCATGAGCGGGCGTTCTTCCCATTTCGGGTGGAACACGCCCACCACCGCCGCCATCTTGACGGCGGGATGACCGACGGCGAGATTTTCGAGATCGATGGAGCTGATCCATTCGCCACCCGATTTGATCACATCCTTGGCGCGGTCGGTGATCCGGATATAGCCGAATTCGTCGATGGCCACCACATCGCCGGTCGGGAACCAGCCATCGGCATCAAGCACCGGCTGATCATGACGGAAATAGCCGCTTGCGACCCACGGGCCGCGCACCCAGAGCTCGCCTGAGGTGACGCCATCGCGCGGCACCTCGTGACCGTCGGCGTCGAGCACCTTGATTTCCAGACCGAACTGCACCCGGCCCTGTTTGCTCAGGATATCCTCGCGCAAGGGGGCTGGAAGCTCCTCCACCCGCGGCGTCGGGGTCGCGATGGTGCCAAGGGGGCTCAGTTCCGTCATGCCCCACAGCTGCAGCACCTTGACGCCGTAGCTATGGAACAGCTTGTCGGCCATGGCACGCGGCACCGCGCTGCCGCCGATCATGGCGCGCTTTAAGCTATCGATGCGCTTGCCGGTCTGTTCCAGATATTGGAACAGGGTGGTGAACACCGTCGGCACGGCGCAGGTGAAGCTCACGCCCTCGCTTTCGATCAGTTCCTGAATGCTTTGGGCATCCATGCCGGGGCCGGGCAGCACGAGCTTCGCGCCGCACATGGGCGCGATATAGGGCAGGCCCCAGCTGTTCGCGTGATACATGGGCGCGATCGGCATGATGGCGTCCGATGGCGAGATGCCAAAGGCTCCATTCTGCGCCGCCGCCATGGCGTGAATGACCGTCGAGCGATGGGAATAGAGCACGCCCTTCGGATGGCCCGTGGTGCCCGAGGTATAGCAAAGCGACGCCGCCTTGCGTTCATCAAACAGTGGCCAGTCATAATCGGCGTCTTCCGCCGCGAGCAGATCTTCGTAACAGGCGAGCTCAAGCGAACTCGACGATGGCATATGGGCGCGGTCGGTCATGACCACATAGCGTTCGACCATGGGGAGGCGCGGCGCCAGACGCTCGACGATTTCAAGAAACGAGGTCTCGAAAAACAGCACCCGGTTTTCGGCGTGATTGATGATATAGGCGATCTGCTCGTCAAACAGCCGGGGATTGACGGTGTTCAACACCGCGCCCATGCCCGAGACCGCATAGAAAAGCTCGAAATGCCGGGCTGTGCTCCAGGCCAGCGTGGCAATGCGATCGCTGTCCTTGATGCCGAAACGCAGCAGGGTTTTGACAAGTTTTTTCGCCCGCTGTTCCGCCTCGGCATAGCCTTGCCGGGTGATCGGCCCTTCGACCGAGCGTGAAACAATCTCCCGATCACCGTGATAGGTTGCCGCATAATGCAACAGATCGGCAATCAGCAACGGACGGTCCTGCATCAGTCCCAAAAGCGTCATGTCGGCTCCCCAGCCTTATATATGATTAACGCCATGGTGCATCACGCAGCCCATGGCGTCAACATAGGACATTCGTCCTAAATCAAAGATGATCTTACAGCGTGCGGAGCGGATCCTTGCCATCCCAATTGATCGCCGCCTCATGGAGAAGCCCGAAGAATTCCTCGGTTTTCGGGGTCATTTCAATGAGTTCGATCATGCCGCCTAAGGCATCATAGGTATCCATATAGGCCGCCCGCGCACCGACGCCCGCGACGCCGTAAAGCGCGAGGTCATAGCCTTCGGCCCCGTAGTCCCGCAGCGATTTGTCGAAATCATCGGTGGCGATGGCCCAGTGATGGAAACCATAGCCGCGCTTGGCCACCACTTCGCGGTAGACCGACGGCGCGTCATTGTTCTGCTGGATCAGCTCGAAACACATATTGCCCGAGAAGGCGAGCGCGAGGCTGACGTCAAACTCCGCCGGCTGGCCGCGATACTGGGCGTCGAACAGCGGGAAGTGATCGAAAATGAAAAACGGCCCGATGCCCAAGGTCCTGGACCATTGGAGGGCGGCGGCCTTCAGATCCGGCACCACATGGGCTTCCTGAATGATGCCGCCCATGGGCTGGCCGAATGACAATGTCTTCATGATGTCTGTCCCTGGTTAAACGATATCCATGCCGCCATCGACGACAATCTGCGCGCCCGTCACATGCTTTGACTCATCGGAGGCGAGAAACAGCACCGCATAGGCGATGTCGTCGGGCTCGCCGAATTCCTTCAAGGGGATGCGGCCGAGAAAGGCTGTCTCGGCTTCGGCGGTGGTGATGCCGTGCCGCTCCCCGGTGTCGCGGAACAGTTTATCGAGCATGGGCGTGCGGATCTGCCCGGGATGCACGCTGTTGCAGCGAATGCGGCTGCCGGTCTCGGCGCAATGGAGGGCGACCGATGTGGTGAACTGGCGCACCGCCGCTTTGGAGGCTCCGTAAGCCGACAGGAACGGCGTCGCCACCAAAGCACCAATGGACGACATATTGACAATCGATCCGCCGCCCGACTCGCGCATGACCGGAATGGCGGCGCGGCAGCCAAGAAACACGCCTTCCACATTGACGCGGTGGATGCGTTGCCAATCGGCAAGGCGCGTGTTTTCCGGACTGACGGCATCCAGCGGCCCTTCGAACCCGGCGTTGTTGATCAGGATATGGAGGCCGCCGAATTGCGTCTTCACCGCTGCGATCACTTCGGGCCAGCGCGCTTCCTCGGCCACATCCTGATGGAGGAATGTGCAGCCGAGTTTCTCAGCCAGGGCCTTGCCCGCGTCATCCTGAATATCGGTGATCACCACCTCGGCGCCTTCGCGCACGAGCATGGTGGCGATGGCGGCCCCGAGACCCGACGCGCCGCCGGTGACGATGGCGACTTTACCGCTGACGCGGCCTGTAGCTTTGGTCATGATGTCTATCCTTCAGGTCGTGTGTTTGCTCGGGATACCAGCAAGTTGACCACCATCCACCGGCAGGGCAATGCCGGTGATCATGGACGCCGCGTCCGAGCTTAGAAACAGAATGGCATTGGCGATATCCTGCGGCACCGCCACCCGGCCGATCGGCACCGCTTCGGCCATGCCGTCGAGCATGGCCTGACGGCTTTCGAACAGCGCCGCCACCGGGTCGAGCATTTCGCTGTCCACATAGGTCGGATGAACGCTGTTGCAGCGGATGCCGGTTTTATAACGCGTGCAATGAAGCGCCACCGCTTTCGACAGGGTGGTGACCCCGCCCTTGCTGCCGCAGTAACCGGCAATATCATCGCCGCCCACGAGCCCCGCAATGGACGACACATTGACGATGGAGCCGCCGTTTCCGGCCTTACGCATAGTCCGGACCGCATGTTTGCAGCCGAGAAACACCCCGGTCAGATTGACATCAAGCATGGCGGTCCAATCGGCGAGCGACAGCTCCTCGAAATTTCCGGCCCGGCCGATGCCGGCGCAATTGATCAGCCCGTCAAACCGGCCATGACGCGTGAGGATATCGGCGCATAATTCCTCCCACGCCGCTTCGTCGGCCACATTCAGTCTATGAGCCTCGCCCCCGCCGCACCGGGAAATGGTCTCCCGTGCGCCGTCGAGATTGAGATCGACGACGATCACCGTTGCCCCGCCATGGGCAAAACTCAAGGCGGCGGCGCGCCCGATACCGGACGCGCCCCCCGTGATGACAATAACTTTGTTTGCAAAATCCATCATGAACAGACCCGATCTAGAACTTGTAACTGGCGCTCAGGCCCCATTCACGCGGGCGGCCCACATAGGCTTCGTCATAACCGAAATTGTCCACCGGCAGCATGCTGGTGAAATAGCGCTTATCCAAAAGATTGGTGACAAACAGCGCCACTTCCCAGTTGTCCGACGGGTTGGTCCAGGACAGCCGGGTATTGACCAGCCAATAGGCATCCTGTGCCATGCGGCGTTCGGTGATCTTGTCGCCGGGGCGGCTGGCCGGAGCCCGCGTAACGTTGAAGGGATCCTTCCAGGTCAGGCTGCGGAAGCTTGCGTCCCCGCGCAACACCAACGAGCCAAAATTCTCACTGATAGGCAGGCGGTACTGGGCGCCCATGTTGAGCGTCCATTTCGGGGAATCCACAAGCTTGTTGCTCAACTTCAGATTGGCATCGACGATATTCAGCTTGTGCCATTCGCTGTGGAGGTAACCGACCGCCATATTGAGGTCGAGTCCCTGCATCGGGCGCGCCACCAATTCCGCTTCCAGCCCGTAAAGCCGGGCTTCGCCGACGTTGCGGGTCAACAGCAACAAGCTGCCGTTCGAGCCCGAATCCACGGTCGTCACCTGCACGTCCTTATAGATGCTGTAGAACCCGGCGACATTGAAGGTCATGCGATTGTCGAACCAGGCGGTTTTGGTGCCGACTTCGAAGGTGTTCAGGATTTCCGGATCATAGGACAGATCGCTGTCATTCTGCTGGGTCGGACGCGGGCTCCAGCCCCCGCCCTTGAAGCCCTTTGCATAGCTCGCATAGAGCAGCACGTCATCGGTTGCCTTGAAATCAAGCGCGACCTTCGGCGTGAACGAGCCCCAGCTGTCCTTCAGAGTGCGCGGGCCGACATAATTCTCAAGCCCGCCGGTGCCCGTGCCCGGGACTTCCGACAACAGGTGATCCTGATAATATTTCTTCTTGTCCTTGCTGTAGCGGCCGCCGACGGTGAGGCTCAGACGATCCGTAAGCTCGTAAGTTCCCTGTCCGAACACGGCCCAGGTGTCGATCCAGATTTCATTGTAAGGCAGGTAATTGAAGGTCAGGCCCAGCGGATAATAGCTGTAGATGCCCGACATCATATTGACGGTATTATCATCATAGGCATGTTCCCGCATATAGAACCCGCCGACCAGCCATTTGAGCCGATCGTTCATGCTCGACCCGCCCAGTTGCAGTTCCTGACTGAATTGTGACTGATGAATGTCGTTGGCCGTATAGACCACAGGATAGGGCGTGTGATCGCCATCGCGGGGCGATTGTGAGCTGAGCTCCCGGTAGGCCGAGATCGACTTGATGGTGATCTCATCCGACGGCGACCAGGCGGCGGTCAGAGACAGACCCCAGACCCGATTATTATCAAGCGACGGTGAGGTGCCGTTCGAGATGGTCGGGTCGCCTGTGACCCAGCGTCCGTCATAGCGCGACCCGGCGGGCAAGCCGAGTTGCGAGTTGATATTGGGCACGACGAATTTGTTGTAAATATCATCGAACGTCAGCCCCTGAAGCCCCATGCCGTTCGGCAGTCCGCCCGGATTGAACACGAGGCCGCAGGTCGAAAGGCCGGGGTCGAAACTGCCCGCCGAGACATTGCACGGCTTGAAGGCCCCGGCAATGGCCTGACCGTTGCCATCAACCTCAAGATCCGGCAGCACCACATCCGACGCAAAGCGATTGATGATGCTGCCCACCGGCCCGTTCTGCTTCTGGCGCTGAAAATCGCCGCGCAGGCTGATGTCCCAGGCGCTTGACGGCGTCCAACGCAATTCGAAACGGCCGACCTGCTTGTTTTCGTTGCCAAGGTCGCGGCCATCCTGCACTCGCTCGCCGAAGCCGTTGCGATGCAGGGCGGCGCCGGAAATCTTGGCTGCCAGCACGCCGTCGATAATCGGGAACATCACATGGGCTTTGACGTCCGACCGATTGAAGCGCCCGGTGGTGCCTTCGATGGCTCCGGTCACCGGCCCATTGGCGTCGGGTTGCAGCGAATAAATATTGATCGCGCCGCCAACGGTGTTTTTGCCATAGAGCGTGCCCTGGGGCCCGCGCAGCACTTCGATGCGGGCGATATCCGACAGCGCCAGGGTGCCGCCGCTGGTCCGCGCAAGATAGACGCCATCCACATAAAGCCCGACGCCGGGTTCAGTCGGGAACAGGAAGTCCTGCTGGCCGATGCCGCGAATATAAGCATTGAAGGACGACCCGCCGCCGTCGGCGCGGCCGTTGTTGATTTCAACGTTCGGCGTGAACTGGGCAATAGCCTGCAAATTGAACACCGACTTTTCCGCGAGGGCCGCCCCGGTGAAAGCCGTGATCGAAATCGGCGTGTCCTGCAGGCGCTCTTCCCGCTTCTGCGCGGTGACGACGATTTCCTCCAGGGTATAGCCGACATCCGCATTGGGTTCTGCCGCCGTGGCCGCCGAAGCCATAGCCAGAGCCATCATGGAGACGCCAGCGGCTATGGTCTGCTTCCGAAGTTTGATCTGATTTGTTTGTGTCATAGATGCACCTCCCCAAATTCATTGCGCGCATCCGGCCCCATTGCTTTTGTCAGGGCTCGGGACGCGTCTTCATCATTCAACTCTCGCCATCAATGCCATGCCCACCCGACCCTGCCATGACGTGAACCACTCAGACGCCAAATTTTCCCGAATAGACCCTGCTTCTCGGCAAAAATTGAGTGATTCACGTCATTCCAGCCCGCAGGCCAGCGACTAGAGTCAGAGATGGACCAATCCTTGGGAGAAGGACAGATCATGGAACAACTCGAACGCACAGGCCAATCCGCCATCGCCGCCATCAAACCGCAGCATCCGGTCTTTTTCGACCCGACGGACCTGCCCTGGCTGCCTTGGGTGATGGTGGGCACTCATTTCAAACTGTTGAATGTCGACAAAAAATCCGGCGGCTTCAGCATGCTGCTGAAGGTCGATGCCGGCATTCAGGCACCGGTGCATGGTCACCTCGGCGCGGTCGAAGCCTTTCTGATCGAAGGCGAGTTCGGCTATGAAGACGATCGCGGCGGCGTCGGCAGTTATGTCTATGAACCCGCAGGCGCGCGCCATGAGCCGACCTCCCCGGGCGGCGTCATCATGTTCGCCGTCGCCCATGGTCCGCTCGTTGGCTATAACGACGACGGCAGCCTCGCCGCCATCGTTGACGGCCGTCTCATGCATGACCTTGCGGTCGCGGGCGGTGCCGCCGGACATCTCCGAGTTGTATTCGACGATTGATTCTCAGCAGCCCGGTCTTCCCCGCAATGTCATTTGCGAGGGGGACCGGCTCTGTGCCATAGTTTGCCGGACTGAAACGGGAGTGACTTTAGGAAGCGCATAACAGAGATCCCATAAGGCCATATAAGGCCAGGACCTGTTAACACATGCGTGTTTGGGGAGAGCTGAATGACCCTGCCAGCAACATCGATCCTGGCCGGACAGAGCGTAACAAGTGCGCCGGAGCGTGAGAACGCTCTGGAGATTTGTCATGGCATTCTGGATTGCCGAAATTTCACCGACCTGACCCAGGGCATCCTGCAGCGCGTCACCGGGTTTCTTGACGCCGAAACCAGTGTGCTGTTTGAATTTTCCTATGACGGCAAGGGCTTCCGGCCGACCCGGCAGGCCCGTCATGAGGTGCCTGAGCAGGCGCTCAAATCCTATGATCATTACCTGCATGAGGACCCGGTGATCCTCAAAAGCTTCTCGCCCGATGGCCGTTACAGCATCGCCCCGGGCAAGTTCGATCTGGTCTGCCTGTCGGAGCTTCATGACGACCGTCATCTGACCAACAGCAGTTATTATAATGAATTCCTGCGGCCACAGCATATCCACCATGTCATGGCCCTGTTTTTCCGGCCGAGCGTGGAAAACGCCTCCATCTTCGCCTTCGGGTTTCACCGCCCACGGGCGTCGCGCCATTTTGCCAGCAGCGAAATGACCCGCGCCATGCAGGTGGCCCCAGCGCTGTTCGCCTGCGTCAATGGCATGACCCTGACGGAACGGCTGAAGCAACAGGAAGACCTGCTCTCCGGCCTGAGCCGCGCCACCGCCGAAATGGGCGTGCTGATGTTCGACGCCAGCCGCACCCTTAGATATGCGAACCCCTGCGCCGCCCGCCTCATCGGCCTCGATGGGCCGGACAGCGGCCTCATGCCGCGTCCCGAAGCGCCGATTTATGCGGAGATCCTGAAGCTCTGCGCCCGGGCAAAACTGACCGGCGGCACCGTGCGGGAACGCCTCGGCAATGACTGCACGGCCTCGGCCCAAATGCTTGAGGGCGACAGCCAGCGCATCCTCGTCACCCTCAGCCCGTCGCGCCTTGAACTGTCCCTGGAGACCCGGACCGCCACCCTCGGCATGACCCGGCGCGAGAATGACATCATTCGCCTGGTCCTCGCCGGGCAAAGCAACCCCCAGATCGCCGATCAGTTGTGCCTGAGCACGCGCACGGTGGAAAACCACCTGCGCTCAATCTTTTCAAAAGCCGCTGTGCATTCGCGCACCCAGCTCGTGCGCTTGCTGCTCGCCGACGATTGAGGCGGAGCCATAGATACGCGGGTCAAGCCCGCGTATGACAGCTTTTATATAAGTGTCATTGCCGGTTTTATATAAGTGTCATTGCCGGGCTTGACCCGGCAATCCATGCTGCAGCTCACACCATTTCCGCCGCGATTTGTTTTGCGACTTCGACCGCGAGCGTGCGGCGCACCACCTTGCCGAGCGCGTTCCTCGGCAGGGCGGGCATGGTCATCAGCCGTTCCGGCAGTTTATACACCGCCATCTGTTTGGATTGCAGATAGTCCACAAGTTCAGGCAGCGTGATATCCTGCCCCGGCTTCGGCACCACAACGGCGCAGACCCGTTCGCCCAGACGGTCATCGACATATCCGGCGCAGGCGGCTTCCTGAAGTTTCGGGTGGCTTTCTATCACCGCATCGAGTTCCGCCGGGGAAATATTGACGCCGCCGCGGATGATGATTTCCTTGGAGCGGCCGACGAAATGGTAATAACGCGCCCGCTCTCCGTCGCCTGCGATTTCAAAAGTGTCGCCGGTCTTGAAGTAACCCTGAGCATCAAAGGCGGTGGCGTTCAAATCCGGCGAATTCCAGTAGCCATCGAATTTCATCGCCCCGTCGATGCGGAGTTCTCCCGGCACATTGGGCGCGGTGATCTCCTCCTCCGTCTCGGGGTCCACGAGGCGGGTGCGGATCATGCGCGCGCAATGCGACGGCCAGGTGATGCCCTCCACACCGAAACGCGGGAAATATTGCGCCCGTTCCTCGGGGTCGGGAATGTCATGACCGGTCGAGAACAACGACGTGCCCTCGTTCGAGCCGAAGATATTGATCACCGTGATGCCGAACCGCTCCTGCCAGCCCTTGACCATCCAGGGCGCGAGCGGTGCCGAGCCAGACCCCATGGTGCGCATGGTCGAGACATCGGTCTGCGCCAGCATGGCATCATTCTTCAACAGCATGTTGAGGATAGCGGGCGGGGCGATGGTGTAATTGATTTTTTCCTCTGCGATCTGGCGCAGAAAGGTTGGCAGGTCGAACGGATGATGCTGCGCAAGCACACCCTGCGTCTGCAACCAGGGCAGCACCAGACCACCGATGGCCGCCACATTGACCATGGGGAACGGGCTCAGCAACCGGTCACCCGGCTTGAGGTCGCCGCATTCAACGCAGGCCACCATATTGGCCATCCATTGCGCATGATTGCGCGGCACGCCCTTTGGTTTCGCTTCGGTGCCGGACGTCCAGCAGATGGTGAACACCTCCATGGGATCGATCGGATTTTTCGCGCTGTAATCAAGCACCGCCGCCCGGTCAGCCCGACCGGCCAGCAGATCATCCAGTCGGACCGCACCTAAAGGCACCCCCGCGCCGAAAACACCCACATGGGCAATGCCCGGCAATTCATCCTGCAAGCCTAAGGCCATGGCAGCATGCGCAAACCCATGCAACTCCGGAACGGTCACGAACATCCGGGCGTCTACGAGACCGAGGATATGGCGCAGCTCATGCTCGCGATATTGCATGGGCACGGGACAGAGAATAAGCCCAAGCCGCGCACAGGCGAGCAGCAGCAACACGCCCTCGACAATGTTCGGCATCTGCGCCGCGACCACATCGCCCTTGTGCAAACCGAGATCGAGAAACCCGGCGGCCAACCCGTCAACAGCGCGGTCGATATCGGGAAAACTAAGCCGCTTCGGCGCGCCGCCCACAAGCGCCGTGCGGTTCAAGGGATCAAGCAGACATGGACTGTCCCCTGGCTGATCCGCGACCGCCTTCCGTAACAGATCATCAACCCTGAGATCCCCCCACCATCCTCGACGGCGATAATCGGCAATGCGGTCCGGCGAACTTAAGATCACGGTCACGTCTCCCAAATTTTGCCTTTACGGCTTCCTTTCGGAAAACTCTAACACCCCATAGTTCGTCTATGCAAGCTAGAGGGCGGCGAAAAACGCTTTCACCCTTTCAAGGTCGGCGCCACCATCAAGCAGGATCGTGAGCGCCAGCCGAGCCTTCACCCCGGCGAGGTTTCCGGCCGGTATGAGCCCGCGCGCGATCAGATCCCTTTCGCTGCCAGCATAACCATAGCTTTGGGTCAGGACCGGCCCTTCGGCGCAGCGGCTTGCTAAAACCACCGGCACCTGCGCCGCCACGCTCTCAAGGGTCTGCCCCAGGGCAGGCGGCACGTGACCGCCACCGAACCCCTCGACCACCAATCCCTGAAGATCCATGGCGGCGAGCGCCAGAAGCGCCACGCCGTCATCGCCAAGATAGCTTGTATACACCGGCACACGCGCCCGCGCCTGAAGTGGCAGGACCAGACGCGGCGAGCGCGTGAGTGCCCCCGCCCAAACAATCCGACCCTCGGCTATCAGACCAATCGGCCCGCCATCCCGGGTACGAAAGGCATCGACCCGCGACGTATGCGCCTTGGTCACGCCCCGCGCGCCATGGACAGAGTCATTCAGAACCACGAGCACACCGCGCCCGCGTGCGGTCGGATCGGCCGCAGTCAGTATGGCCGCGTGCAAATTGGTCGGGCCGTCGGTGCCGAGGGTCGACGCCGCCCGCATGGCTCCGGTGATCACAATCGGCTGATCGACGTCAAGCAGCAGATCAAGCGCGAAGGCGGTTTCCTCAAGGGTGTCGGTGCCTTGCGTCACCACCACAGCCTCCGCGCCATCGTCGATCGCCGCCCTGATGCGCCGCGCCAGATCATAGATATCGTCAAGGGTGAGATGCCCGCTCGGCAGATTGACAACCGCCTCGGCCGTGAGATCCACGTGCGCCGGATCAAGATCCAGTCCGGCCATAAGCTCCGCTGGCCCAAGCGCGGGCCGCGCCCCACCGCCCTCGTCGCGCATGGCAATAGTGCCGCCGAGCGTGAAAAGCGAAATCGCGACCATCTGACACCCCCAAGACCCGATACTAAGGAGGCCAAGATGGCCGAAGCATCCAAGTGGCGCAACTGTTAGCCGGCGCTCTCGCACCAGCGACGGAAGACATCCCGATAAGCGGCTTCAAGTTTCAGCGTGAAGCCCGCCCCATCCGCAGTCGATGATCCCTGCAGAGCCGGGCCGACGATCTTGCGCAGGCGGTTCAATTCGCCTGGATTGCTGCCGAGCGCGATAGCCCGCGCCACATAATCGTCATGGCACGTGGCCACGAGACTGTCGAGCCCGCAATTTCGAAGAACCGTGGGCGTCGGCCGTTCACGATGAAAATCGCCCTCGTAAGATAACAGCGGCACCCCCGCCGTCAGGGCATCGAATGTTGTCGTGTAGCCTTGATAGGGGAAGCTATCGAGCGCGAGGTCAATATCGCGGAAACTGGTCCAATACTCCGCTCCGCTCACATGCGGCGCAAACACCAGACGCCCGGCTTCGATGCCATGAGCGAAAAACCGCATCTCAAATCGCTTTTGCGTTACCAGATCTTCGAAATAACGATAGCGCAGCATGAGCTTGCTGTTCGGCACACCCTTCAGAATCCGCGCCCACAACTCCACCACCCGATCGGTGATCTTGCCGGGGTGATTATAGGACCCGAAGGTCACATGGCCTTTGTCCAACGCCGGAGTTTTGCCCGGGTTGCGAATGACGGTCGACGTCCGGAAGGGAGCGGCAATGTCACCGATGGTATAGATCTCTTCCGAGAATAGCGCCTCATCCCCAGGCACATACCAATTGTCGGCGAGGAAAATGTAATCCATGGCCTCAAGGCCCGTGGTGACCCCGTAATTCAACCATTCCACCTGCACCGGCGCAGGTTTAAAAGCAAAAGCCGACAAACGGTTGCCGATGGTATGGCCCCACAGATCAACGAGAACATCAATCCCGTCATCGCGGATCTGCTGGGCCATCGCCGCGTCATTGAGCGTCGCCACCGGCCGCCAGTGATCGACCATGGATTGAATGCGCTGCTGCGTCGGATCCTCGGGCGCATCATTGCTGACATAACAATAAATCTCGAACGCCGCGCGATCGTGATTGGAAAACACGGGCTCCAGAAAATAGCTCAACTGATGCTGGGAAAAGATCGAGGAAAAATAACCGATCTTCAACCGACGATCCGGATTGCGATCATTGCCGTGCTGGAGAGGACGCGGCATTCGCGCCGCCGCATGGGCCGCGTTCCAACGCTGCCCTTCAATCATCAGTTCATGATGATCACGCGGTCCAAAACATAACGCATAATGCAACATGCTGTGCAACATGGCGTTCGACGACCAGAACTGCAGCGCGGTGCGAAAGACATTGACCGCCTCGTCACTGCGGCCCTGATGCTGCAAGGCGAGCCCGAGCATTTTCCAGGCTTCGAAATTGCCCGGATCCTTTCGGATCGACTGCCGAAAACAATCCCCGGCCAGGCTCATCTGATTCTTTTGATAGAGAGCCATGCCGAGCTCGCGCAGCTTGGCCGCCGTTTCCTGAAAAGCGGCATATCCATCGCCGAGCAGACGCTCCAGATGATCATCGATCTGTGCCTGGGTTGCGGTCTCGAACGCAACCTCCGCCAGTCTTGGCTCCCCGCAAGCCCCGAGCATGATCGACTGCAGATACTGCAGATTATAATCCTTCGGCGCGAGACGCAGGGCCGCCGCAAGCATCTGCCGCGCGATCACTGGATCTCCGGCCGCAAAAGCCGCAAGCGCCTCATCCTGCAACTGGTCCCCTGTCACTCGGGTAGGGTTCTCTGTGAGTGCGTCCATCGTCTTGTCCAGGCAGTTTCATAATTACAATTTCAGGCAGGCAGCCCTATCCTAATTAAAAGCAAAAATGGTTAATTGTCCTTTAAATATAGACGCATCCTGCTTGTGGAATGATCTCAAGTCGCTAATGTTGAGCCCCCATTGAGGAAGGACTCCGGTTGCCGTGACATCTCTTCTGCCGCTTGTTTTCATGTCGCTGGCCGCCATGTCTCCCGATGCTGACAGCACCGTTCTGGTGGAGGCCCTTGCCCTGCCGCCGTCCCCGAGCCTTGCCGCTTATGCGGTCACGGTGATCAATAGCGAGGATCTCGCCCGCGCCGCCTCCTCCCGGCTTGATGACGCCTTGCGCGCCGTGCCCGGATTCGGGTTGTTTCGCCGCAGCTCCAGTACCGCCGCCCATCCTACTGCCCAAGGGATCAGCTTGCGTGCCATCGGACCGAGCGGTGCCGGACGCACCCTGGTGCTGGTCGACGGCATGCCCGCCAATGATCCGTTCGGTGGCTGGATCTATTGGAGTGCGCTTGCCCCCGCCGCCATCGAACGGGTCGACATTATCCGCGGCGGCGGCGCCGGACCTTACGGCAATGCGGCGCTTGCGGGCACCATCCGCATCACCTCCCGCCTGCCCCAGGGCAATGGCGGCTATGCTGATCTATCGGTCGGCAGCAAATCGACCTTTGCTGGATCCGGGGGTGCTTACGCGAGTTCCGGCGCGCTCACCATCGACATCGGCGGGCAGATTTTCGACAGTGCCGGATATGACCTGATCGAGCGCGATCAACAGGGCCCCATCGACCGGCCCGGCGCGAGCACACTCAAGCGCGGACAGCTCGGCATGACCTGGCATGGCGACGGACTGACCCTGCGCCTGCAAGCGGCGGCCTTTGACGAACAGCGCGTGAACGGCAGCCCCGGAGCGCGGAACAGCACCCGCTCCCGCGAAGCTTCCCTCCGGATCGTGCGCGACGGTGACACCGATATGGAGGCAACCCTTTGGGGCATCGACCGCCATTTCCGCAGCAGCTTCACAAGCGTGAACGCCGACCGCAGCGCCGAAACCCCGGCACTTGACCAGTTCAGCACCCCGGTCAAGGCGGCTGGCGGCAATCTTCTGCTGCGCCGCGCGGTCATGGGCGGCACCTTAGAATGGGGCGGCGACGCCCGGCTGATCGATGGCGACACCAACGAATTTTTCCAATATCTCGCGGGTGACTTTCAACGCCTGCGCAAGGCCGGGGGGCGGCAATTTCTGGGTGGGGTCTTTGCCGACTACAGCCATGACCTTGGCCCCGTAACCCTGCTGACCGGCGGCCTCCGTCTGGATTACCTCCGCGATAGTCAGGGCCAGCGCAGCGAAAGCCAACGGGCGACCGGAGCCATTCTGCTCGACAATCATTATGCGGATCATGAGCGGCTGGCCGTGAATGGCCGCCTCGGTCTGGTGCAGACTCTGAGCCCGGCCTTGAAAAGCCACCTCAGCCTTTATTCCGGATTCCGCAACCCGACCCTGAATGAACTCTATCGCCCCTTCCGCGTCCGCAATGACATCACCGAAGCCAATCCGGCCCTCACGCCCGAACGTCTGTACGGTGCCGATCTCGGGCTCGACTGGACCCATGCTAATGGGGCGCGGGCCAGCCTGACCGGCTTCTGGACCATGCTTCAGGATGGCGTCACCACTTTGTTGATCACCAGCACCCCGGGCAGCTATCCGGAGTTTGGCGTCGTCCTGCCTGCGGGTGGCAACCTCAGCCAGCGCCGCAATCTCGATCGCCTGCGCACCATGGGACTTGAGGCCGATGTGAGTCTACCGCTTGGGCCCGGACTGACCCTTGATGCGCGTTATCTGCTAAGCCTGGGCAAAATCACCCGGGCCAGCACCGCCCCCGAGCTTGTCGGCAAACGCCCGCCGCAAAGCGCCCGCCATCAGGGCGGCCTCGGGCTCGACTGGCAGAGCACCGACCGGCTGCGCTTGAACGCCGACCTCCGGGCGGAAAGCGCCCAATATGACGACATCCTGAACAGCCGCCGCCTGCCCGGCTATGCCACCCTCGATCTCGCCGCAAGCCTTGCCATCGGCCCCGGCGTCGAGCTTTATGGCACGGTTCAGAACCTTTTTGACCACAGCATCATCAGTGGCGAAAGCGCCGACGGCCTGCGGTCGCTCGGCACGCCCCGCCTGCTCAGAACCGGGCTGCGCGCCCGTTTCTAGGGCCTATTTCAAGTCACCCTTTTCCGACAACAGGATGGCCAGCGGACGCGTGCGCGGAAAATGCGAAAACACGATCATGGCGATCACCGTCAAAGGCACACTGAGAAACATGCCAGCAAGCCCCCACATCATGCCCCAGCCCACAAGCGCCAGCAGCAGAACCACCGGATCAAGGCCAAGCCGGGCACCCTGAATGCGCGGCGACACCACATTGTCGAGCACAAACTGGGTAAAGGACAGCCCCGCAGCGACGATGACGAAATTCACCGTAACGCCGAATTGCAGCAGCGCGAACAGCGAGGGGCCGACAACCCCCACAATGGGCCCAATGGTCGGAATGAAATTAAACAAAAAGATCAACAGCGCCCAAAACCCCGCGAACTTGAAGCCCACTGAGATCAACACGAGATAACTGGTGACCGCCGCCGCCAGACTGATCAGGCTGCGCAGCCAAAGATAGGCCTGCACTTCCTCCCTAACGCGGGTGATGAGGGTGGCCATCCGTTCCCGTTTTTCCGTATCCGGCACAAGAACGTGGAATTTCTGTTTCCAGGCCCGCTCAGATGCCAGAAGGAAAATGGCGTATATGAACACCAGCCCAAAGGTCTCGGCAAAAGCCGACAGACCGCCGGCCACGATACCGAGCGAAGCCCCGATATCGATCTGTTTAGCCATGTCCGACAGGTTTCTCGGTTCCGGGATATTCAGGCGATCGAAAATAATGCTGATCATGTTGCGGGCGTTTTCAGAATATCCCTTCGCTGCCTCCCCCATGGAGCCCATGCTTTGAATGATCATTTCCACGGTGATGCCGAGCCCGAGCGCGATGATCACCAAGGCGAGCACAATAGACACCCCCCGTGGCAGCCTGCGACCCGAAAACGGTACCCGGCCGATCACCGAAGCGAGAGCGCTGATCAGGATCCAGATCAGTAAAGCAATCGCAAAGGGCACAAACAAATCCCGCCCCACCGCCAAAACATACCCCGCCAGAACAACCGCGATAAAAATAATGGAGTGCGTAAGAATATCCAGATGACGACCAACCGAAACCGGCGCCGCCTCTGGTGTCTGCTCAGGACCGTCAGGCATGCGTGGCATGAACCCTCCTTATGTTTCAGAGTGAACTATGCCTTGAAATGGCGACCGAACAATAGATGTTAAAATTCCCTACGCGACCTCTGGACAGGTCGGGGGAGATCTTCTATAAGGCAACTGCTTCCGCGCTGGAACTTCATTCCGGCCAAGAAATGCCCGGGTAGCTCAGTTGGTAGAGCAACGGATTGAAAATCCGTGTGTCGCTGGTTCGATTCCGGCCCCGGGCACCACTTTTTCCCCAAAGAAAACAACATCTTAAGAATTATCCTTCTTGCCCGAACCGCCTTGGTTTGCAGAGCGGTTTGCAGTTTTTGTTCGACGGGCGTTCTCCAAATTGACAATTGCAGCGTCGGCTTGGGAACGTGTACGCGCCAAATAGCGTTCGAGAATGGAAGCCGCCGATTTCGGAGAGTGGCCAGTGATGGCCGCAATCTGCGGAACGGTACAATTGGCGTCCGCCAGCGCTGTGACGGCCGTACCGCGCAGGTCGTTAAAGGTCAGTCCGTCAAGCCCGGCCTCCTTTGTCACCCTTCGCCATTCGTGCCGGAAATGGTCAGCCTTCCATGGCTGCCCGTCCGCACGCGTCAGAATGGTTGTCGCTTCAATCTGATTTTGGCGGCGCGCGTCTTGCGCGGCTTTGAGCGCCCTCTTCAGCTCACGTGTTACCGGAATCTCAACCGGCACATTCGTCTTTGACTGAGTGAGGCAAATATACCGGCCGTCATAGGCCGACCACGCAAGCCGCAAGAGGTCGCCCTGACGCTGCCCCGTATCCTTTGCCAGTGTCAGCGCAAGCGCCATCTCAGGCGTTGCCTTGGAAAGAAAGGCCGCTATGTTTTCAGGAAGCCATACCTTGCTCGCACGGTCGCCGTGATACTTGCGCTTGGGCCGATATGCATAATTGAAATGAAGCAATCCGCGATCTGCTGACCACGAAAGAATGCGAGCTAGGACGGTCAAGGCATAATCCGCCTGACGCTTGGAGCGTTTTGCCAACCTATCACGCCACTCAAGAAAATCAGACCGTATCCGAGAATCATTGAGAGCCCCAATAGGAGCGTCACCAAACTCGATTTCAATCTTGCCAATTTGACTGAGATAATCCGCCCGCGTACGGTCACGTAAATCAAGAAAATCTGCGCTTTCCATATAACCTTGAATGAGCGCCTTAAGCGTCCCTTCATGGCGGTCTTTATGCCGTGCAGCTTCTTGCGCAGCATAATAAGCCGCAATGAATTCAGACGAGCCCGGCTCACCTGGCAGCCGTTTGCCCGTCGCGCGGTGATAATAAAGAATGCAGATTTCGCCGCTTACCAGCCGCTTGCGAACTTTATTGATGCCCTTGAGCTTAACGGTGACCACGTCCAGCCCTCCAACCGTCCAAATCGCCCGACGCTTCTTTCTCAGAAACAGCGCCATGCGCCTTTCGCAAGGCCTGACGGATAACTTCCGCCGAGTAACGGCGGGTGCCATTTATCGGGCGCGGCAAAATGCCGTTCCGCACCCAGTGATGAAACGCTGACTGAGAAAGGCCGCACATTTTTGCGACCTCTTCAGCGTTCCAGACCAGTTTGTCAGCAAGAGAAATAATGTCAGCGGCTGAACAGTCATTTACGTTCGCCGGGATTCCACGTTGCCCGCCTGAAGCGGGCGCGTTATGGTTGTCTTGCATATAGGCGCTCATCGTCGCTGCCCCTTCTGAAGGGTGCCATCGGCCAAAATCGAGACTTATGTGCGAATGGGAAATTCTTCATTTTTCCGCTTTAGAAGGCTCGGGGCGGCTGCCAAACTCTCCCGAGCCTTCTTCCTTTTCTGTAGCTGCCCTTGCATCAAGAGAAGCCATCCATTCTTCAGGGAATCTTTCCTTCCATTCTTCATCTATTGCTGCCTCTGAAGCCTCATCTTCTTCTGAGAATTGCAGCGCGGAGCCAGATATATTTGGGAATTCAGAGTTCTCATACTCTTCCGGGTTGATAGCATAAACCCAATCAAGGTTGATTTCTTCCGGCATAGAATGAGGATTTTGATACATCCGCACAGTAGGGACATGCGCTCCAGCTTTAGTCAGGTCTGCTTCAAATTTTTCTTGCCGCTGAAACATTGAACGCAATGTCCCCAATAACCAAAGCACTCTCTTATATGCAGGGCTCCCTTTAATTGGCGGCGGAGCCAGCAGGATTTTAAGAATGGATCGAAGCCGACTATTATCTTCTAAGGTGTCCAGAAACTGACGCCGAAGATAATCGAATGAAGGCGCTCTATGTGCGTCAATGCTCAAAGCTTGTGACCCGAAGTGATAATCTTTATCAGGTAAAGACGCTGCGAGAGCTTGAGCCGGGGAAATCTTCAATTCAAAACAGAGCAGCGCCAACTTTGCCGCCGATGGATATTGGCCTTCCGGCGAAAGTCCTGCCTTCTCATATCGCTGAAGTGAGTTCTCGCTAATTCCGGTATACCGCGCCACAGAGGCTCGGCTCCGGCCTCTTCCAAGCCGCGCCGTCAGTAACACCTCTCCTAAATGTAAGCGTTCAGTCCGCAATTGCTCCTCAAAATAAGTATGTTCGTCCGCAAAATAGTGTGCGGAGACCAGCTTTAAGTCAATGGTATTTCACAATATTCAACGAATTCGTAGGGAGCCAATTTTATACCTTTTTAAGGTGTATTGGCCCCCTACGATTGAAATCATGAGTTACCCCGCCGCTTTGAGGCGGCAAAACTGACTGCACCTTTTTTCGCATCCTGCCGATATTTTTCGCGCACAGAGGGCACAATTTCAGCCTGCCCGCGCCATCCAAAGAACAAAAACCGGCCCGGAGAGATGTCATTTTTATCGGCGAAGGCTGCAAGCTGGTCGAGTTTCACGGCGTAAAGGTCACTCCCAATAAGGGCGGTGTCCAAGACCCGCTCAACCAGTTCCTTACAAATGGCCTCGGCCATGACCCGTTGATCGTCATTGTCATCAAACCCCAGGATGTCTTCAGCAACGACTTTCCGAGCGAAGAGCGCGGCAATCTGCTTCGCAGAATGAGCCTCAACCACCGCCAACCCACGACGCTCCCCAAGGGAGACCAACTCTGCCGGTTCGAGATAGCGGAACAAGTCCCGGATATCGTCAACGACAGCCGCCAGACGACGCTGATAGTTACTGAAGCCCTCAGCCCGCATGCGGTCAATTTCTTCCAGCAAAAGCTCGATCTGTTCGGCTTCGCCAATGTCTTCCTCTTCTTGGTCCTCAATGAGATCTGCCGGATTTTCCGGCAGCTCCATGCCGTCAACAGGCGCAGCTTCGGACTCATCCCCCGAAACGAGCCACGGAAGGGAGATGTTGAGTGCTTCCCCCAATACCCGCAGTTTCTCAACGGAAGCTTCTGCGGTCCCCTTTTCATAATGCTCGATGGTGCGCTCCGACACCTTTGAGCGATCGGCAAGAGTTCGGCGGGAGAATCCGGCCTGTTCCCGAGCATGGCGCAAGCGGCCGCCAATGGTGTCAAGCGTGGTCACCGTAGCCGTATTTTTATCAGTCATTGTTCGTCTCCATATAAGTATGCCGATTTCCCCGGGGAACCGACCAAGTCGTTGAAATAATTAAAACGGGGAGCTTTCCCGGGACCTCCCGGGGAAAGTTTCTGATCGGGACGAATGACGACGTAATCGTCACCATCCCGGTAAATATCCATGTCCTCCACGGGAATTCCCGAGGCCCGGGAGAGCTTTTTCAGTAACCGCGCAAAATTCGGGGCTTCCCGCTTCAAGATGCGGAACGAGATTGGCTCAAGGTTCATGGAAGCCTCCCCGATTGCTACTCCCGGGGCACTTTCCCGGGGGATCACCATTTGCTCCCGGAAGCATCAGGAAGGGCACAAAACGACCGCGCTCCAACGCCGGGATCTCGCTGAGAACAACAGGGATGCCCTTTTGCTCCAAGAGCCCGAGAACCCCCGGAACGCCCTCCGCATCCGCGGCGATCAGGACATGGGCAGTCATTCCATGGCGGTAGATTTCCCGCCAAAGCGCGCTATCAACCGTTGCCATATGGGTTTCCGGCTTAGCCTCTTCGGCCGCCAATGCCTCGTCGCTTGTCTCTTCCTCAGCGAGATAAGCGGCCCGAATATCCCCGGCCCAGGTGAGTTGCCTTGCCCCTTTGAAGGCCGTCGCATATTCGCGGAAAAGCGCCCTCTCGCGCCGATTCTCAGAGCGACTGCAATCAGCCAGAATCTGCCATGGTGACCGGCCGCCATTCCGGCCCAGCTTGGTATTGCTCTTTGCAAGTTCGGCCGCCGCGCCCCATTTATTGACATAATCGGCAGCGCCAGAACCTTCCCTGACGCGCTCGAAGGTGAAGGCGTCGATGGAGCAGTGACCATAGCCCTTGCGGTCAATGCCTCGCTTCCAGCGGTCAAAGAACCACGCGGCCAAGGCTTCCATTTGAACTGTCGTCGCCCCGGGACGGAAGAAGACAAGAATATGCAAATGCGGGTGCCAGCCATTGCCGCCATGGGTCACTTCAAGCGCCCGGACATCCCCCATATAGCCATAACGTTCCCGGGCCTTGTACCAAGGGGCACCCGCCTTGATTGACCGCCAGCCATCGGCCACGACCTTCCGCAGCTCGGCACAGGTCTGCATGGCATGGTGCGGGATGGTCAGCGTCATCATATAAACGACGCCACCCGCAGCATGGTGAGCGTCCAGAACGCTCTGGATATCCTCGCGCCTGCCCTCGGTGATCTTGGCCGCGCAGACAGGGCACATCCAGACCGATCCGCAGGTTTCCACCCCGCTGAAATGATGTTGGCCGCTTGCCTGATGCAACGTCACCGTCTGCAAAAACGGCTTCTTGCCGCAGCTCGCCACACGCTCCCCTGGCACCATGCGCCCGGCCAACCGGCGCAGCCGATGGCGGCGCGCTTTCGGATGTTCTTGTCCACTGGTCTGGCAGGGGGAAACGTTATTTGCGTGTTTATCAAGGGAGGCTGTCATAGACTGCCCCCAGAATAGAAGTTTTAGGGGAAACAGCTAAATGCTGACGCTTAAAGAATTCGTAAAAACGACGCTCTCTGAAGTGATTGAAGCACTCATTGAATTTGAAGCTGCGGAAAACGAGCGTGGCAGAAATGTAACCCCATTCCCGGAAATTCATCAGAAAGACGTAGCTTCTCTTGGGTTTTTGACCACCTCGGTCTTGCACACAGATGCCAATGGAAACACCAGAGAGGGAAGTGCTGGCATTCTCGAACGAGCACGTCACGTCGTCATGCCGGTTGAGTTTAATGTCGCTGTAACAGCATCTAGCCAAGATGAGGCATCGGGCGGCGTAGGCTTGCGTGTGGTGGAAATGTTTCGCGCCGGGGTCGACACAAGAGAGACCTCCACGAACAGTTCCATCAGTCGCGTTTGCTTTAAAGTGCCAGTTCAGCTCGCGACTTGCCGCCCCAAACACTGACCCACAATATAGAAAAGAACGCTCGCCACTGGGCACGCCCCCGGTCGGGGACCGGAGGCGCATCGAGAGCGTGATTGTCGCCACGCCGTCAAGGCCCTTCCGCACCACTCCGGCGCTGCGCGCCGGACCGGGAAGGACCTTGACCGCGATGTCTGATGCGGCTCGTCCGGCAAGAGCCGAACTGGCGGAAAGGCTGAGATCAAGCATATCTCGCCTCCTGCACCTTCATTACAGGTGGCGTTTTTTGTAGCTTTCCGTCCTTCCGCGCCTGTCGCACATAGCGTGCAACCGTGCGGTCATGAAGACCGACGGCAATAGCAATCTTCTTATTGGTTAGGCCCCTGCGATGAAGGCGATAGACGGCAGCGAGCCGACGCTGCTCAATATAGACCTTAACCTTCTTGAGACGGCGCCCAAGAAGCCAATTAATATAAACAAGGTCAACTTCATACTGCTTGCCCAAGCTTTTAAGCAGTTCCCGGCGCTCCTCCGGGCCCTTGGGGCTGCTGCGCCGGAACTGTCGATAGATCTGAACGCCCCAACGCGTATGCAAGGCAATCCGCTCGGCACGCTCATCAGCTTTTGCCTGGGCAACCGCTTCAGGTGATGGCTTTTTCAGCAAGCCGCCTTTCGCGGCCTGCGATTCGCCTTGGACAGGCTGCGCCGTAATCCGACGCACCCGGCCACGGACAAAGGCAATAATGTCCTTACTGTCCGAAACGACCTTCTGGACTGTGCCGGCCGAAACCGACGGACGGAGCTTTTGCCCGATTTGATTGTTGCTATACCCTTGAAAATAAAGCCGAATGATTTCGACCGTTCGCCGAGCCTGCAACCATTCCTTTCGTTCCCGCCGATGAACATGCAGGAGCGCGGTCAGAGCCGACGGCGCAAGTTGAAGCTCCCGGGCCACCAAGCTGATTGCGGCTCCATCCCGCAATCCTTCTGCCTTCCGGAGAACCCGGACCCGCCGGTCTGCCTGAGCCGCCAACGCAGTCCATTGTCCATGCCCTTTAGGGCGACGACGGTCCCGAAGCTTGCTAACCGGGTGCGTTTGCTCCGCCTTAGCCTTGGCTTTAGCCAGCTCCTTGGCCATGACCTGAAGAAGCTCCGGCCCGGCGCTCACAAGCGCCTCGGCCAAGCCCCAAGGAATCTCAAGGGTTACGTTAAGGGAAGCCGGATAGATGGAGATGCCGTCAACCATGACGCACCCCCGAAACCGGGGAAGAACCGGCTTTTAAGTTTGCAAGGCTATCGCTAAGCCCTTGAAAAATGATGGCCTGAAGGAGGGCGGTTTGTTGCCAAGCCTTTGATAGAAAAGACCTCTTATCAGCTTGAAAATCCGTGTGTCGCTGGTTCGATTCCGGCCCCGGGCACCATTATCACGCGGTTAGGTCAACGAAACCTCCTCAGGTCGTCGGCACCCTCACTTCCCACCAACTCTATATAACAAGCAACCTTGTCGGCAACTAGCGGGCCGAATGTCACAGGAGTTCTCGCCGGACCCGAATTTGAGGCCGCCGACAGCTGGGTCACTGACTGAATCAAGGGCCATACGCAAGTTTCCAAAAAAGAGCGCTCCCGGTTCGTGCAAGGCTCGCCACATGGTCCTCGGCCGCACGGAAAAATACAGCCCCTCTTCCCTCGTCTTCCCATTTTGTTTAATAGTTACATAAATCTCTTGTTATATGGCTCGCTTTGCTCTTTGTTTAGCGCACCCGTAATCATAATATCCAGAACTGTAAAATTTAAGCAGATCAATAGGGGCCAGATGAATATACATTCAGGAACAATAACTGAATAATTCCGTGAGAAATCGTTCCCCGAACCCACCACAGGCGACAGGCTAGTCAATTTAAATTGGATATAACGCAGATATGAGCATTTTGGTAACTGGTGGCGCGGGCTTTATCGGATCCAATTTCATTATTGAGTGGCTCCAGCAGTCTCCATCCCGCGTTATCAACGTCGACAAGCTGACTTATGCCGGAAATCTGCAAAATCTGTCCTGTCTCGCGGAAACAGAGCCGCATATTTTCTGCCATGGCGATATCGCTGATCAGGGCTTTATCGAGAGCCTGCTGACCGAGCACAAACCCACCGCAATCATCAATTTCGCGGCCGAAAGCCATGTGGATCGCTCCATCCATGGCCCTGGCGATTTCATCCAGACCAATGTGGTCGGGACCTTTAATCTGTTGCAGGCCACGCGCAACTATTGGGAAAAACTAGAGGGCGAGGACAAAGCGACATTCCGCTTCCTCCATGTCTCGACCGATGAAGTCTATGGCTCGCTTGCTCCCCAAGATCCCGCCTTTTGCGAAACCACGGCCTTTGCCCCGAACAGCCCCTATTCGGCCAGCAAGGCGGCAAGCGACCACATGGTCCGGGCCTGGCATCACACCTATGGCCTGCCGGTACTGACGACCAATTGTTCGAACAATTACGGCCCCTTCCAGTTCCCCGAAAAGCTCATCCCGCTGATGATCATCAATGCCCTGAACGGCAAGCCACTGCCGATTTATGGCGACGGCTTGAACGTGCGCGATTGGCTTTATGTGAAAGATCATTGCGCCGCGATCCGCGTCGTGCTGGATAAAGGCCGCCTTGGCGAGACCTATAACATCGGCGGGTACAACGAAAAGACCAATATCGAAATCGTCACCACCATTTGCGATATTCTGGACGATCTTCAGCCCAATCCCGCTGGCAGCTACAAACGGCTTATCACTTATGTCACCGACCGGCCCGGCCATGATCGCCGTTATGCCATCGATGCCCAAAAGATGAAAAATGAACTGGGCTGGACACCAGATGATACATTCGAAACCGGAATCCGAAAAACGATTGAATGGTATCTAAATAATTTGACCTGGCTGGAATCCGTTACAAGTGGCGACTACCGCACCTGGATGGACCGGAACTATGAACAAAGAAACATCGGGTAAGGAATAGAGTTCGATGAAAGGCATTATTCTCGCTGGAGGGTCCGGAACGCGGCTGTATCCGGTCACTCAAGCCGTTTCAAAGCAACTTTTGCCCGTCTATGATAAGCCAATGATCTATTATCCCCTATCGGCTCTGATGTTGGCCGGCATCCGGGATATTCTAGTGATCTCAACTCCTCAGGATACGCCACGATTTGAATTGCTTCTTGGGGATGGATCCCAGTGGGGAATCTCCATCTCCTATGCCGTACAATCCTCTCCCGACGGGTTGGCACAAGCATTTCTGATCGGTGAAGACTTTATCGGGGCTGATCGCTGTGCGCTCGCCCTTGGAGACAATATATTTTATGGTCAGGGCTTTACCTCCTTGCTGCGAAGCGCCGCCGCACGCGAAAGCGGAGCAACGGTCTTTGGCTATGGCGTCCAAAATCCCGAGGCTTTCGGCGTTGTTGAATTTGACAGCACCATGCGCGCCATCTCCATTGAGGAAAAACCCGCCCAACCGAAATCGCGTTACGCCGTCACCGGCCTCTATTTTTACGACACTGACGTTGTGGAGATTGCAAAATCCATCAAGCCATCCGCTCGCGGCGAGCTTGAAATAACGGATGTCAATCGCGTCTATCTCGAACGTAATAAACTGACCGTAGAAATTCTTGGCCGCGGCTTTGCCTGGCTTGACACCGGAACCCATGACACGCTGCTCGAAGCTTCTCATTTCGTTCAGACGATCGAGCATCGCCAAGGGTACAAAATCGCCTGTCTTGAAGAAATCGCCTTTCGGAACGGGTGGATCTCGCTTGACGACATTCAAGCTATCATCCGAACCATCAAGAATTCGCAATACAGCAAGTATCTTGCTTTCATCGTCTCCGAAAACCTCCAGGCAATCGTCTGATCTGGCGAGCCGAAGAGCCTATATTCATGACCGCAGAACCGTCCTCGATCATCGCTCCTCCACTCGCCAAGATTGATTGGCAGGAGATTATTTTTGCGCCGCGCCCGCAGCGACTGCAACTGTTGCGGCTGAAGGCCAGCTGGCCCTGCACAGACATCGCGGTTCGCGTCCACCGTAACGCGCCATTTGAATATATTCAGCAAACCATTGCCCCCTTTCTTGCCTATGCCGATCTCGCCGGGCAATTTGAATTCAGCGATTACGACGACAGCCTGCCCTTTCAAGCCCTTGAGAGTGATGCAGATGTGGAACTCATCTGGCTCGACCATGAACGTTATCGTGACCGGATGGATGCCGCGACGCTCACCGACTGGCTCCGGGCACGCTGCGCCGCGCTCCGCCAGCTGAGCACGGCCCCCATCCTGATCAATAACTGGCCCGCCGACCATGAAACCGCCAACGGCTTCAATAGCTTGCTACAGGAGGTGGTCAAGACGGTAAGCGGCGTGAGAGTCATCGATCTTCTCCCCATTTATGAAGATCTTGGTGATGCCTTTCTTGATCGCCGCCTTGCCGCTGTCGGAGCAACGACCTTGAGCGGGACTGCCAATCTGATGATCGCGCGCCACCTGGGGCTTGACATCCTTCCCGCATCCCTGCGCCCCCGTCTCAAGGCAATCGCACTTGATCTCGACAACACACTTTATGCCGGCGTACTCGGTGAAGATGGCCCGGAAGGACTAGAGCTGACCCCCGCGCACAAACTCTTGCAGGAAAAGCTGCGAGAATTGCGCGATAGCGGTCTCTTTCTTGCCGTTATTTCCAAGAACGACCCCCAAGATGTCGAGCGCCTTTTTGAGACGCGCAAGGATTTTCCCCTTCAACGTCATGATTTCTCGGTCATGTCCGTAAGCTGGGGCCGCAAATCGAGCGGACTCGCAACCATTGCCGAAAAATTGCGGATTGGCCTTGATGCCACCCTCTATCTTGACGACAACACCGGCGAACTGGCTGAGGTCACGGCACTTCAACCGGATATCAAGGTTATTTATGCTGCCGACCCCACCCATGCCCTTAATGCCCTGACCGACTATCCGAACCTCCGGGCTGTTAGCGCTGACGCCACCGATCAATTACGGGTGAATGATCTCGCCGCAGCCGAACAGCGCGCCGCCCTGCGGACGCAAAGCCTCAACCCCGCCGACTACCTTGCAAGCCTCGCAACGAAACTGGCTATTTCCGTGAACGACCCAAGCCAACTATCGCGGGCGCACAGTCTGGCCAATAAAACCAATCAATTCATTCTCAGCTTGCGACGCTTCACCGAAGCCGAGGTCGCCGCCTGGGTGCAGGATCCCGACAATCGACTTGTCACCATTTCGATGTCCGACCGCCTGTCAGACAGTGGCAATATCGCCGCCGTCTTCCTGAAACGCCATGGCGGGACGATCGAGGTGTCGGAACTTTGCGTGTCCTGTCGCGCGCTCGGGCGGAATATCGAAGACCTACTGCTGATCAAGGCCATCGAAATCGCCTATCCGGATTTCACCCCTCATGACCTGACCATCCATCATGTCACGGGGCCGCGGAACGAACCCGGGCGATCCTGGCTACGCGCTTTTGCGGCTTTGACAGAAATAACCGCGAACGGCTATATCACATTGCCATGGCCGCCGCCAAAGGCTAAAGAAATTCTCGATATTTCCATACTGGTTCGGTCCGCCTGAAGAAAGCCCAATACGATGCTGACAAGGCAGAAAATTACCGAGATTTTGTCGCTGGTCCTTCAGAAGGATTTTGCGTCGGGAATCGAGATCTCCCGAGAAACCGAGGAGGGCTGGGATTCTCTCAAGCATGTCGAACTCATTTTCGCTTTGGAAGACGCCTTCGAGGTCAGCTTTGACGAAAATGACATGACGCAAATGACCAGCATCGACGCCATTGTCGCCTGCATCGAAACATACAATGCGGCATGACATTTCCATTACCGGCTTTGCCTATCGACTGAGGCCGGCAACGGTTGACGATAGCGCCTTTATTCTGAAGCTCAGAAACAACCCTGAGCTTGCTAGGTATATAAATGCCACGTCCAGCTGTCTCGCTGATCAGGAGCTTTGGTTTAAAGCCTATGAGGAGCGGAGCGGAGACTATTACTTCATTATCGAAAATCAAGACGGACAGCCCGAAGGGACCATAGGTCTGTATGATTTAGATAAGGACCATACAAAGGCTGAATGGGGCCGCTGGATTCTCCTCCCGGGCTCGAAAGCGGCAACTGAAAGTGCCTGGCTGATCTATCGGATTGCCTTTGAGCAATTGGGACTTGATTACGTCTATTGCCGCACGGTTGCCGACAACGAAAAAGTCGTCTCCTTTCACGATTCTTTTGGCGTGAAACGACAAGCCGTCCTACCCGGCCTGTTCGAGCTCAATGGCCGTTCCCACGACGCTATAGAACATGGTGTCGTCCGCAACGACTGGGGTACCATTTCTTTGCGTTTAAAAAAATTATGCGAACGCCTAGCAAAACTCCTGCAGCGCAGCGAGGCAACGTCATGATTTCCGGCAACGAGTTTCACCATATCGGAATCGCCTGCACCGACTTCAACCGCGAACAGCTTGCCTTTGCCGCTTTGGGTTATGCAGCGGAAGGTCCGGATTTTGAAGACCCCATTCAAGGCATTCGCGGTCGTTTTCTGACCGGCGGCGGCCCAAGGCTTGAGCTCGTATCTCAGCTCGCCCGGGGTGGTGTGCTGGAAGACTGGCTGAAACGGGGGGTAAAATTTTACCATATGGCCTATACAGTCGAAAATATGGACGCAGCAATCGCCGCAGCCCTTGAGCGACGCGGCAAGCTGATCGTCGCTCCGGTTCCCGCCGTTGCCTTCAATGGCCGGAACATATGTTTTATGATGATGCCAAATATGGCGCTGGTTGAGTGGATT
Source organism: Govania unica (assembly GCF_027920805.1). Lineage (GTDB taxonomy): Bacteria > Pseudomonadota > Alphaproteobacteria > Sphingomonadales > Govanellaceae > Govanella > Govanella unica. The sequence goes on along the minus strand of NZ_JANWOI010000001.1, from coordinate 198,292 downwards.
GAAAGGTAGATGATGAACGAGGAAAAAACTCGCCTGGCCGATATCGCCAGCCAGTCACTGTATTGTGCCGGTGTTAATCGCGATACGATTGTCCATTGTTTTGATATTTTCAAAAGATTCATGAACAACGGATCGATTCTGGAAATGGGCCCGGCGGAAGGGATCATGACCGACCTTCTCGTCGATCTGCCCAATTCCTTGACCGTGGTCGAAGGATCGGAAATTTTCTGCCAGAGCCTGACCAAACGGCACCCTTCAATAAACGTCGTGCACGCTCTCTTTGAAGAATATAAGCCAACTCAAAAATTCGATAACATTATCCTCGGCCATGTGCTCGAGCATGTGGAAGACCCCGTCGATATTCTGCGCCATGCACGGAACTGGCTGACACCGACCGGACAAATTCTGGCCGCGGTTCCGAACAGTCGGTCTCTGCATCGACAGGCTGCCGTCATTATGGAAATGCTGTCTTTCGAAGAGCAATTGAACGAGCCGGACCGCCACCACGGTCATCGCCGGGTTTATAATCCGGAAACTTATCGTCGGGATTTTCTGGCCGCTGGCCTCAAGATCAAACAATTTGGCGGTTATTGGATGAAGCCACTGTCCAACAAACAGATCGAGGACAGCTGGAGCCCAGAACTGTTAAAGGCATTCATGACGCTCGGAGAGCGTTATCCCGACATCGCCGGCGAAATATACGTTGTAGCAGGCCTGTAACATGTCTCTTGCCGACTGCCAGCTCATTACACTGCCGCGCCTTGATGATGAGCGCGGCAGTCTGAGTTTTTTGGAAGGCGACCGGCATATCCCCTTCGCCATCAAACGAATTTACTATCTCTATGACATAAAGCCCCAACAGTCGCGGGGCGCGCATGCACATAAGAAATGCAAGCGTGTGTTGATCCCCATCCATGGACGGTTCACCGTTTTGCTGGATGACGGCAGCAATCGCAAATCACTCGTGCTGTCGGAACCCAACCAGGGGCTTTATATCAGTCCCATGACCTGGCTAGATCTTGATGACTTCTCCGACGGCGCGGTGTGCCTGGCCGTTGCGTCCGACTATTACAGTGAAGATGACTATTATCGTGATTACCGCAGCTTTTGCGATGCGGCGAGAGGGTGTGAATGACCGTTCCTTTTCTTGATCTCAAGGCGACCTACCTCGAACTCAAGGACGAGTTTGATGCCGCCTATGCCCGCGTCATGGATTCTGGATGGTATATTCTCGGCGATGAGGTCGAAGCCTTTGAGCAGGAATTCGCCGCCTATTGCGGGACTCGGCATTGTATCGGTGTCGCTAATGGCCTTGACGCCTTGATGCTGGTGTTGCGGGCCTGGGAGATCGGCCCTGGCGATGAAGTCATTGTGCCGTCAAATACCTATATCGCCAGCTGGCTTGCCGTGACTTATGTGGGCGCGACCCCGGTTCCGGTGGAGCCCGACATCACGACCTATAATCTTGACCCGGATCTGATCGAAGCCGCCATCACGCCGCGAACGCGGGCCATAATGCCCGTTCATCTTTACGGCCAACCCGCGGATATGGACCGGATCAATGCCATCGCCCGCAAGCATAACCTGAAGGTCCTCGAAGACAGTGCCCAGGCGCACGGATCCCGATACCGCGGGCGCCGGGCCGGTTCCCTGGGCGACGCCTCGGGATTCAGCTTCTACCCCGGAAAAAACCTCGGTGCATTTGGCGATGGTGGGGCCATCACCACCGACGATGCCGCTTTGGCCGAGCGGGTCCGCATGCTGCGAAACTATGGCTCGCGCGTCAAATATCATAATGAGCTGCAGGGGGTGAACTCCCGCCTGGATCCCCTCCAAGCCGCATTCCTGCGCGTTAAGCTGCCCCATCTCGACAACTGGAATGCCCGTCGCAAAGCTATTGCCCAAGCCTATCTGACGGCCTTAAGCAACAGTCCCTTGATACTCCCCACTGTCCCGGACTGGGCCGAACCCGTCTGGCATTTGTTCGTCGTCCGTACACAAGACAGAGAGCGCATCCGACAGCAGCTCCAAACCGCTGACGTTTCATCGATGATCCATTATCCGGTACCGCCGCATTTGCAACCCGCCTATGCTGATCTCGAAATGACTTCCGGCGCGTTGCCTATCGCAGAAACAATCCATAACGAAGTCATGAGCCTGCCTATCGGACCGCATCTGCCAACAGAACAATTAAACGCAACTATTGTTGCTCTAAAAAACACAATAATATTTTTTCAGGACTAACATATGGCCTCCGGCTACAGAAACTATCATGCTTGAAATTGCAAAAGCGGCCATTAAAACGGCAGGTGGCACACTTATCGGTTTATTATTAGCCGCCGTTGCAACAAAAATTCTGGCCATACTTATTGGCCCGGCAGGTATGGGCGTCCTATCCATTATCCGTCAGCTTCATCAGACTCTACTTCTTGTTTGCGGTTTGAATGGACAAACTGCAATGACACAGGGCATCATTAGTAGACCACCTGAGCGCCAGCCTTTCTATACAGCGACGATATTGTGGATTCTGTTGATCTGGTCGTTTGTTTTCGTCTGTGCAATGTTTGCTTTTGCTGCCCCGCTTGGGCGGTTTATTTTTGCCGGAACCGTCTCCAATCAAACCCTGCTCATTTACTGCATGATCGTGCCCGGCGTCCTCGCTGCAAGCACATCCTTTGTCGCCGGCGTCATTAACGCTCACCGCGGAATCGGAACTTTGGCGATAGGCCCTGTGATTGCAGGGCTCGGCTGGGTGGCAATGGCTTACCCGGTTGGCCTGTGGTTTCAGCAAGGGAATGTCATCGCTTTTATCGGGCTGATCACCCTGACCAGCGGAAGCACATTTCTGTTCTATGCATGGCGTTGCTGGAAAGCAGGCTGGTTGTCAGGTGTTTGGTCTGCCATGCAACACAGTTTCGATCAACCCGGCGCTAGACAATTTCTAGCCTTCGCGGCCAGCAGTCTGATATCGGGCCTGGCGGGTATGGTAACCTTGCTGGCGTTGCGCATCTTAATCTCCCGTCATTTGGGAATTAAGGAAGCAGGCTACTTTGACACCGCCTGGACACTCAGCATGATGTACGTAACAGTCCTGCTGTCTTCCTTTTCCACCTATTATATGCCCACTCTTGCTGCCGTCGCCAACCGCCACCAAATTACACCTCTCATCCTTATGATGGTACGCTTCAGCTTAATTGTGGGGGTTCCTCTTATTGTTGGCGTAATAGCCTTTAAACCTTTAATAATAAATATTTTATATAGTAGTCAATTTATGCTCGCACTTCCCATGATGGAGTGGATGCTGATTGGAGATTTCTTTAAAATTATTAGTTATATATTCGCTATGACCGTTTTGGCATTCCCAAATATGAAGATTTACGTTCTCTCCGATATTCTATGGTATATTTTGTTTTTCTCTTGCGCGAGCGTCAGCGTAATTGTTTTTAAAAATCTAGAGTATATTGGACTTGCATTTCTATTAAGTTATGTTTTTTCAATGATTATTTATATATCTTATTCATACTACGCTCACAAAGTAACATTGAATAAAAAACTATTAACTTACTTATTATCTGGATTCATTATTGTAACGCTGTCATCTATTTTATGCTGGAATGATCAAAATTTACATTGGAGTAAATCTATAATTATTTCAATATCTGGCATCATTTATTCATGTTTTCTCTTAGAGAAGTCTGAATTATATACAATAATTCAGAGAATTAAAGAATTCTGAAATATTCGGACTGACTGACAATGGATGAATATTATATCAATAAGCCACGCTCAGATAACCTATTCGGCTTGACCCATCAAGCTCATGTGATGCGTTCGCTCATTTAAATAACAGAGCTCTGATTGACAATGCATCACATAGAGGATTTCTAAAATAATATCCGCACAAGCGTCTTTATGGGTGAGGGTATTTTTATTCGCCTGAGTATCTACTAGGATCATAGGGTGTCTTTCTCTTCAACAAGCGCATCATGAACCATTTTATCATATCCAAAAGATCACAAATCTTGTTCCAAAAAGACAATTTAAAATTAACGGGGCTAGCCTCTTCAAATGCTTGAACATATAGAGCAAAATTTATAGATGCAGAAAACCGCGCGGCCTTTTCTCGACTTTCACGGGAAGCAATTTCATATGTCCCATCATCCCAAAGCAAAGAATCACTAATTATTTCGGATATATTTTTAGTTGGTCTATCGTAATTTCTTTCACCAATATTCATATCATTATGAAGATGAAAAAATCCAATACTTTCCGGTTTTTCATTACGCTCCATAGCTATGATGCTTGGCACACCGCAAGCTGCTGCTTCAATTAGAGAGGTTCCCATACCAATAAATATATAGGCGTCACTCAGCACTGATGACAACTTACTATAGGGAACGCTCCCATGCATAAATATATGATTTCCTAATTTCTTGACCTTAATTTTATTTTCTATATCCGACCTTAACTCACCATCACCATAAATATGGAATTCAACGTCATTCCCTTTTCTTAATAGTTCAGAGATTATATCAATCATTTGAGGGATATACGTCTTAAAATTTTCCAGTCTTCCTATAGATATTATTTTATTTCTTTTTTCAATCCTTACTAAGTTCTTATACTTATCCACGTCCAGAGGAATAGGTATTACTTTCGCCCCCACCCAATTCACACCGATATTTTTTTCATGTGAAATTAGAAACTCTTTACTCATTGAAATTATATTACTTGAATTAATTGATTGTAGTATTTTTTCTAAAAATAATTGCCTGTACCCTTTTCTTTTAGATACCCAAGCGTATTCCATAGATGAATAAATACCGATAATATTCTTTGCTTTCTCTTGTCCTTTTATTTGAAGGCTATGGAAAAATCCGTGAATACCAAAATTCATAATAACATCAAATTTCTTTAACTCTTCTATTTCGCCAAAAATGAAATATGGCTTCCTATTAAAAATCCTTACATCAGCAAACAATTTCGCTCTTTCCAATAATTCTTTATCGTATTTCCCAAAAATAATATACACAGTGACCTCATGCCCGTTTGCCTTCAGGAATTCTGAAAAACGAACAATAAGCGTTTCAACTCCCCCAATTTGAAGATCATTTACCATCAAGATTTTCATATGATCAGGTCCGTATTTATTTCTTACATTGGAATATTAGCATTGATGTTATTGCGTATTTTAGATACTGATGAAGCATTGATACGCATACCCTGTACCATAAAAAAAATCGATGAAAAAGGAGGCAAACATTAAAAATTCGGTTTCGGATAGCAGTATCGGCCTCGCCGAAGTTATTACTTGGCTTCACCGGTACAGATGGACGCTTATGGCATTTATATTGCTTTCGTCTGTAACTGCTGGAATTGTCTCCTTTGTGATGCCCTACACTTATGAAGCTCGAGCTATCCTCCAACCAGTCACCCAAGAGGACAGCAATCAGGGAATTAGCCACAACAGTCTCGGCAGTCTAGCTGGCGCCGTCCTAGGAGGCTCAGGTGGAATGGCCGATGATACGACCGTGACCTTGGCCCAAATGCGATCCAGCAGCGTCATCCTAGATTTTATCAAGGATGAGAGCCTGCTGCCCGATCTTTATCCTCGGATGTGGGATCAAAAGACCCAAAGCTGGAAGGACAAGAAGCCATCTCTCGAACGCGCCGCTTTGAAATTTGCTCAGCGAGTAACCGCAGCAAAGGATAAAGACGGCCTAATTACCGTCACCGCCAGCTGGAACAGCGCCGCTAACGCTCAAGCAGTCGTGCAGAAATTTATAGCACGGATTAATAAACTCCGGCGCGATCAAGCTAGGCTTGAAGCGGAACGGAACCTTGAATATCTCTATGCGCGGCTTCGAGAAGAACCCACTCTGGAATTGAGAAACACTGTCTCGTCAATGATCGCCAAAGAAATGCGGACAATCATGCGCACGGAAAACCCTAGTGATTACAGCCTCAAAATCATTGATCCGCCACTCATACCCGAATTCCGATCCAGCCCGAAACGAGCGCTGCTTGTCCTCCTCGGTGCGATCTTTGGATTTGCTGCGGGGGTCATCTCACTTTTAATCCGGCAATCCCTTCGAGCGGCCAAGTGACCACGCTTCTTAACAAGAACCGATTTCGTCAGCTGCCTATCTTCCTAGCCCTTATACTGACGATTTTTGCAAGCAGCATCCTTGCCCAATCGGGGACGGATATGCTCGGCATGACTGCCGTACTCTGCGGCCTACTTATTGTTTTGTGGATCGGGCGAAACAATCCACCTTTGCAACTTTTGCTTTTGTGTGCCTTTATTTTACGGGCTGGTGCGGGGCTCGCTCATATCTATCTCTTCCCTCTGCCCGACACCGAGCTCGATGCAACAACCTTTGAAAAAAACGGCTGGCAATGGGCCCTGCAGGGCTGGAGCTATGCTGCCCATAATTTCACGCTCGGTGCCTTTTTTTATTCCTGGATTGTCAGCATCGTCTATCTCATAACGGACCGCAGCCCGCTTTTAATTCAGGTTATCAATAACTTGCTAGCAGTCGGCATTGTGTTGAACGTCTTTAAACTCAGTCGCTATTTATACAGTGAACATGTTGCCCGCAAGGTGACATGGATCGCCGTTCTGATGCCCAGCATGATCCTCTATGGGACAACGACACACCGCGAAGCATTCTTTACATTCTTCTTTACGCTCGGCTGTTACCATCTGGTGAAATGGTATAATGAGCGGTCCCTGATATATTTTGTATCGGGATCAGTCTTCGTGATTTTTTCCGCCATTTTTCATTATGCGGCAATTTTCTGCCTCGGCGCATTTTATGCCGGCATCTACTTCACCTATAACTACCGAATTATAAAAAGAGGGATGAATTTTTTATCTTTTGTCTCGATTACGCTCAATTCTCTCGTATTTTTTGCTTTATTTTTTGCCATTTATAATTTCGAGATTGGCGCATACTCTATCTCCTTTATTTTGGGTGGTGACTCCGACGCCATCAAAAGCATCGTACAAGAATCCCTGTCGCACGCCGAGGGTCGGCTGGCATACTTGCAGGATTTTGAAGTCAACGGCCTTGGTGACTTACTAATTCTAACTCCGCTTAGAATAGTCTATTTTTTCTTCAGTCCATTTATCTGGAATCTTCAGGCCGTTTCCGATATTTTAATTTCCGGAGAAGGCATTGTCTATTTTATCATCATAATATTGATCTTCAGATCTTTGATATTTAATTGCAGCAAGAAATCCTCGTTTCCTTTATTAGTCATGCTGGCTGCAGCTATTTTTATTTTCAGCTTTGGATCTTCAAATTCCGGAACCGCATTCCGGCACAAAGCTAAAATTGCGCCGCTGATGATCTGTTTAATTGCTTATCCACTGCGATCAAATCATAAAGCCAAAAATCATCCCGCACGGCCCTTCACAGCAAGACGCCTGAAATGATCACTGTCCTCATCCTGTTCTCATCATCGGAAATTGGAGGCGCAGAGCGCAGCCTGTCTCGTATGGCGCTTGATCCGGGAGCGTCAGATATCCAGTATAAATTTGCCACACTCGGCTCCGAGTCAGGGGCATGGGTCACATGGTTGCGGGATCAAGGACAAGATCCGATCGTCCTCGGTCCAGATAGCCGATGCAGAAAATTTGCTTATTATTCATTCGCAAGTCGCAAATTCATCTCGGCCTGGCGGCAGATCCAACCTGATGTCATCTATGTCGTCGGTCTGAAAGCGGCACTCCTCGCACGCTTGCTGAAGCCGCTCATGCCGTCCACAAAAATTATTCACGCAATCCGGACCAATTTGCCTGAAGGCTCCATACTCGCACGCAATTTTACCATCAGTGAACGGCTTTTAAGCCCTTGCACCGATGGTTATATCACCAACTCCAAGGTGGCCGCATGCCGCTTAACGGAAATAGCGAACGTCCCCCCTCAGAAGATCACCGTAATCTATAATGGCCTAGACACAGGCACCGCTTCTGAGACCGCTAGCGACAAAGTCCAAAACGAAATCTGCGTCGTCGCTAATATCAATCAATACAAGGGCCATCTCCAATTTCTCGACGTGGTCTCCCGCGTGTGCGCTGAAATCCCGAATGTTCACTTTACCTTTGTCGGCAGGGATGACCTTGGCGGGCGCCTGCAACAGGAAATAACGGCCCGCGGCCTAAGCACAGTCATCACTTTAGCGGGTTATCAAGATCAACCCGCCCCTTTCCTGCAACGCGCCAGCATCTTTGTCTTGCCGTCGCTCACTACGGAAGGGACGCCCACCTCTATCCTCGAGGCCTTCAGCTTTGGTCTGCCCGTTGTCGCCTATAAGATCGGCGGCATTCCGGAGCTTGTCGCCAATGACCAGGATGGCTTTCTGATCGAGCCAGGCAATGCCGGTAAAATGGCTGATGCTTTGATAAAAATGATAAAAAATCCGGAACTTGCAGTGACAATGGGGCGGAGCGGCCAACAAAAAATCACCACCCATTTCACGCTATCTGCCAGTGCTGACAAACATAATGATTACTGGCACAGTCTGCTGCAAGAAGCTAAGTAAGATCTAATGTAGCTAAAAAGGCGTTGCCGAATGCAAAATACACAGACAAATTTGGATCAGAAGGTTGCAGACGGGTTTGGCGACGAATGGAGCCGCTTTGATCAAACCGGCCTGAGCACCCGAGAGCGCGAAGACATCTTCAATGAGTATTTCGCGATTTTCCCCTGGGACAAGCTGCCCGCGCAAGCCGTCGGTTTTGACCTCGGTTGCGGTAGTGGGCGCTGGGCACAAGTGGTCTCAACCCGCGTCGGAACGCTCCATTGCATTGATGCGAGCGACGCCGCTTTGGCCGTCGCCCGCCGCAACCTTTCCACACAATCAAATTGCCAATTTCATCATGCCTCCGTAGAGGCCATTCCGCTGGCTGATGGCAGCGCTGATTTCGGCTATTCGCTTGGTGTTCTTCACCATGTTCCGGATACCATGGCCGGCCTCAAAAGTTGTGTCGCCAAACTGAAGCCTGGCGCGCCATTTCTGGTCTATCTCTATTACCGGTTTGACAATCGACCATTATGGTTCCGGGCCATCTGGGGCTTGAGCGACGGCCTTCGCCGCGTCACATCCAAACTGCCTCACGGTCCGCGCTATCTATGCAGCCAGGTTCTTGCAGGTCTCGTTTACTGGCCGCTGGCGCGCGGGGCCAACCTGCTGTCGAAGCTTGGCCTTAGAACTGACACCATTCCTTTATCCTATTACAAGGATAAATCCTTCTATGTCATGCGCACGGACGCACTCGATCGTTTTGGGACACGTCTTGAACAGCGCTTTACGCGGCTGGAGATCAAACACATGATGGAAGCGGCGGGTCTCCGCGATGTGACTTTCAGCCCCGACACACCACATTGGTGCGCTGTCGGGATCAAGAACTAGACGAACAAAAGGATCAAACGTTTTAAATGTGCGGCTTCACAGGCTTCATCGAACGGGCCAGCCGGTCCTACCCCCTCGCAACGACTGGTGAGCGCATGGCTTTGGCCATCCTCCATCGCGGACCGGACGACGCCGGGGTGTGGACGGATGCCGAAGCGGGCATTTGTCTCGCCCATCGCCGCTTGTCGATCCTGGATCTTTCGCCCCATGGTCATCAGCCCATGGCCTCGACCTGCGGCCGCTATGTGATTGTGTTCAACGGTGAGATCTATAATCACCACCAGATCCGCCGCGATCTTGAACAGCAACATGGCCCGCAAAGCTGGCGCGGGCATTCGGATACCGAGGTCATGCTGGCGGCCATCGCCCATTGGGGTTTGCAGAAGGCGCTTGAGGCCTTCAACGGTATGTTCGCCTTTGCCCTTTGGGACCGCCAGGACCGGGTGCTCCATCTTGCCCGCGACCGTGCCGGGGAAAAGCCGCTTTATTACGGCTGGGCTGGATCAGCTTTTCTGTTCGGCTCGGAACTGAAGGCGCTGCGCGCCCATCCCGCCTGGAATGCGCCGGTGGACCGCACCGCGCTCGCGCTTTATCTCAAATATAATTATGTCCCGGCGCCGCTGTCGATCCATCAAGGCATTTTCAAACTGAAGCCAGGCTGCTACCTGAGCCTGCCGCTCGACAGCGCTCCCGGACAGCTGCCTGAGGCGCAGGAATACTGGTCGGCCATCGCCGCTGCGCAGTACGGTCTCGCCAATCCGTTCGAGGCCAGCGATGCCGAACTTGCGGCCGAGCTTGAGACTCTCCTCAAAGATGCCGTCGCCCTGCGGATGGAGGCCGACGTGCCACTCGGAGCCTTCCTCTCGGGCGGCATCGATTCCTCGACCGTTGTGGCCCTCATGCAGGCACAGTCGCGCCGTCCGGTGCAGACTTTCACCATTGGCTTCAACGAAGAAGGCTATAATGAAGCCGTCCATGCCAAAGCCGTGGCCCGCCATCTCGGCACCGACCATACCGAGCTTTATGTAACGCCTGAGGAAGCTCTCGACGTCATCCCGCGCTTGCCCCACATGTATGATGAGCCGTTCGCGGACTCGTCCCAGATCCCGACCTATCTGGTATCCGCTCTCGCCCGGAAACATGTAACCGTATCGCTTTCGGGGGATGCCGGAGATGAATTGTTCTGTGGCTATAACCGTTATTTTCAGGGCCGCAGGATCTGGGACAAACTTGACCGGGTGCCGCATGGCGGCCGCAAGGGGATCGCATCTCTCCTCGAAAGCCTCACGCCTGCGACCTGGGACAGTCTTGGCCGCATCGTCCCTCAAAGGCTCCGGCCGCCGGCCCTTGGCGACAAACTCCACAAGCTTGCCCGGGTCATTCGCACCGACAGCCCGGACGTCATGTATGACGGCCTGATTTCCCAGTGGTCACTTGACGCCGCCGTTGTCAAAGGCGCGGATTATGATCGCGCCCTTGGGCTATCGCAGCTTGATCCGTCGCTCCTGCCCGATTTCACCGCGCGCATGATGCTGAACGATCAACTTGCCTATCTGGCTGATGACATTCTGGTCAAGGTCGATCGCGCCAGCATGGCCGTCAGCCTTGAAAGCCGTGTGCCGTTCCTCGATCACCGGGTCATTGAACATGCCTGGCGCATTCCCCTCGCGGCCAAGATCCGCGACGGCAAGGGCAAGGCCGTGCTCCGAAATGTGCTTTATAACTATGTGCCGCGCGACCTGATCGAACGGCCCAAGATGGGCTTCGGCGTGCCCATCGATCAATGGCTCCGTGGACCTTTGCGCGACTGGTGCGAAGACCTGCTGAGTGCCCGGAAACTCACCGACGGCGGCTATTTCGAAGCAGCCCCGATCCGCCAGAAATGGCAGGAGCATCTGAGCGGCACTCGCAACTGGTCCTATCATCTGTGGACCATCCTGATGTTTCAGGCTTGGCTCGAACGACAGGTGGAAGACGAAACCTCCCTCCCAGCCGCCATTGCCGTATCGGCCTCCTGAAGCAGTCTATAATGAGCCCTGACAAGAAAAAACGGCTGGTTTTTGTCATCAATCGGACCCAATTCTTTCTGTCCCACCGGCTACCGATTGCCATGGCGGCGGCGCAGGCGGGATATGATGTGCATGTCGCGGTAGCCGACGGGCCGGATACGCCGATCCTCAAGGCAACCGGGCTATCCGTTCATACCATTCCGTTGACGCGAAGCGCCATGTCGCCGCGCGGCGAGCTTAAAACCATCCAAAGTTTAAAATCGCTTTATGAGACCGTGCGGCCCGATATTGTCCATCATGTAACGATCAAACCGGTCTTATATGGCACCCTCGCCGCCCGGCTAGCTGGGGTTCCGGCGGTGGTCAATGCCATTTCGGGGCTCGGCTTTGTCTTCACCGCGAATGGTGCCAAGGCGGCACTCCGGCGCGGGCTTGTGTCGCAAGCCTATCGGTCTATTCTGCGCCATCACAACCAGCGGGTGATTTTCCAGAACCAGGATGACTACGCTGTGTTCCGCAAGGCCGGGATCGTCCGCCCCCATGACGCCTTTTTCATCAAGGGCTCTGGCACCGATCTCGACCTGTTCACTCCGCGCCCCGAGCCCGAGGGGCCTGTCACCATCATTCTGCCCGCCCGCCTGCTGCGCGACAAAGGTGTCAATGAGTTCGCAGCGGCAGCCCATATTCTGAAGGCACGCCATCCCTCCCTCCGCATGGTGCTGGTCGGCGAGAGCGATTTCGGCAATCCGACCGCTGTGGCCGAAGCGCAACTTCAGGACTGGCAACAGTCCGGCGATCTCGAATGGTGGGGCTATCAAACCGACATGCCTGCGGTGCTCGCCCAGGCTCACGTCGTCTGTCTGCCGTCCTACCGCGAGGGGCTGCCGAAATCCCTGATTGATGCGGCTGCGAGCGGCCACCCCATCGTCACCACCGACGTGCCCGGCTGCCGTGACGTTGTGACCCATGGCGACAACGGGTTGCTGGTGCCGGTGCGTGATGCAGTGGCGCTCGCCGATGCGCTTGAGACCCTGATCCTTGACCGCGACTTGCGGATTCGCATGGGCGCACGCGGGCGGGCGCGGGCCGAGGCCGAGTTCTCGCTCGACAGCGTGATCGACAAGCATCTCACCCTTTATGACGAGCTTCTCAGCCGCTAAGGCCGCTCGTCCTCGCCGCGGGGGTCGATGGCATAGGCTTCGGGCGAGGTGGTGGGCACCTGACGGAAGCCGCGTTTTTCTTCGACCGGGACTGCGGCGCGGCTCATGCTGAAGCTGATGGCCGTCACCGCGAACAGGCCATGCACCACCGCCGTGTAGAGATAAAGTGTGCCGGTGCCGAAGATTTCCATCACCAGGGACGCGACCATAGCCCCAAGCACCGAGCCGCTGCTGAAAATAAACAGCAGCCCTCCGGAAATCTGCACGAATTCTCCCGGCCGGGCGCGGTCATTGGCCATGGCGATGCAGATTGAGGACAGGGAAAACAGAAAAGCCCCGAACACAAAGCTGACCATCAACAACATGGACACCGAATAGCTCGCGAGAAAGGTCACGGCCACACCGCAAAGCGCCGCGCCAAGGCTGACCCCAGCCGCCACCCGCCGCCGGTCCACGTAATCCGACAGTCGTCCGGCGATCCATTGACAGGTCGCCCCGCCCATGACCATCACGCTGAGATAAAGGCTGAGTTCGGCGGCCGTAAGCCCTTCCTGACGACCGAACACCGGACCAAAGCCCCAATAGGCCGAGGTGGTGAGACCAGCGGTGAAACTGCCGACCATGGCCACACGGCTGGTTGCCCATAATCTGCGGAGATTGATCGAGACCCGGCTGACCGGACGCGGCGCCCGTGACTTGGTCAGCGCCACCGGCACCACCGCAAGCAGAATGGCGAGGCCCGCCACCGAAAAGATACGCGGGTCTCCGGGCGGCAACAGATTGATCATCAACTGACCGATGGCGATCATCATCAGGGACAGGGCCGAATAAATCGACAGCACCAGCCCGCGCAATTCATTGGTGGCGCGATCATTTAGCCAGCTTTCCACCGACATATAGACCCCGGCGATGAGAAATCCGTGGGTCAGGCGCAGCAGCATCCAGATCACCGGCGTCGGCGCGAAGGCATAGAGCAGGGTCATGGCCGCCACTCCGGCCGCAAGGGCGGCAAAGGCACGGACATGACCAACCTCGGCAATGATGCGGCCGCAATAGATCGACCCCGCCATCTGCCCGGCCGCATAAGCCGACCACAACAGACCGATCGTGACGCGCGAATAGCCCGCGTCCGCAGCCCAAAGCGGCACCAGAGTGGATTGCAGCCCATGTCCGGTAAAGAGAAACGCCGCTCCCAGCAGAAGCGCGGACAAGGTGATGACGGCAGTACGGATCACGAAAACAGCCTCAAGTTACAGCAAAAATCGCGCCTTATTGCGCCCCTCCGCCCCGCAAGAAATCAAGCGCCGCAAAAGACAATGCCTTCACTCCGACGGGCAGAGCTGCCTCATTGACATAGAATTTAGGCGAATGATTGGCAGCCGCCTCGCCTGTCTTCACGCCATCCTTGTTGATGCCAAGAAAAAAGAAAAAGCTCGGGACGTCCTTGCCGTAAAAAGCAAAATCCTCGGACCCCATGATCAAGGGCACTTCCAGCACCCGGTCGTCTCCCGCCGCACGGCGCAAGGCGGGCAGGCTCGCCGCTGTCAGGGCAGGATCGTTGAACACGACCGGGGCATAGCTTGAATGGATGATTTCGGCGCTGGCTCCGGCGCTTGTGGCCACCTGCGTCACCGTGCGGTCGAGCCGTTTCAGCAGTTCGTCACGCACCCCCGGATCGAAGGTGCGGATGGTGCCGATCATTTCGACGCTGTCCGGAATGATATTGCCGCGCACGCCACCGGTAATGCGGCCGATCGAGATCACCGACGGCGACCGGGTAATGTCAAGCTGACGGCTTGGAATGGTCTGGATCGCCATCACGATCTGTCCGGCCACGGTGATCGGATCGGTCCCGTACCAGGGCGATGAGCCATGGGTTTGACGGCCCTGGACCACGATCTTGAGGTCATCGGCGGCGGCCATGGTTTCCCGCGGACGATAGCCGATGGTCCCGGCTTCCACCGGCCAGACATGGAGCCCGAACACGGCGGCGGGTTTCTGCGTGCCCTTGAACAGCCCTTGCTTCATCATCAGGGCCGCGCCGCCTTCTTCTCCGGCCGGAGCGCCTTCCTCGGCGGGCTGGAAGATGAACATGACGGTGCCCGGAATGTCCGCGCGCATGCCCGCAAGCACCTCGGCCACACCCATCAGCATCGCCGTATGGGCATCATGGCCACAGGCATGCATGACGCCCACGGTCTCGCCATTATACTGGGTGGTGACTTTGGAGGCGAAGGGCAGATCCACCTGTTCGGTCACCGGCAGCGCGTCCATATCGGCACGGAGGGCGACCACAGGTCCGGGCTTGCCGCCCTTCAGAATCCCGACCACGCCGGTATGGGCCACATCGATTCTGACCTCATCAAACTTCAGGGCCTTCAGATGCTTGGCCACAAGGGCGCCGGTGCGGACTTCCCGGTTCGAAAGTTCCGGATGCTGATGGATATCGCGACGCCAGGTAACAAGTTTGCTCTCTATGGCCTTGGTCGCGTTGGTGACTTTGTCGTCAAGACCGTCGGCGTTGGCCGCCCCGGCAAAAAGCCCCAGCAGTGTCCCCGCCGTCAGCATCCATGACGACACCCGTCCTGCACGCAATCCAATGGCTTTCATGAGCACTCCCCCCTTTTTCCAACAACAGCAATATTTCGCCTGACATCCCGAGCGGACTATAATGCCCGAGAGCACTATAATGGGTGACTTTGCCGCTCACCGCAACGCTTGGCTTTCTCGAAACAAAGCTCACGCCATGCGGTCAAAATGGCGTAATATATAGGGACTGCTTGATGTTACCCGTTGCTTTTGTAAGTCCGGGCTGGAATTCATCAGGGGCGGACTTCAGAGGAGACCTTGAGTCATGACCGAGCCGACAGCTGAAACCCCAAACACCGGCCCGAGCCAACAGCCCGTCATAGAGCGGAGCGGCCCTGAGCTCGCCCGCAATCTCGATATGCTGCTGCTCACCTATGTGGCCTTTCTGCTCGGGCTGGTCACGGGCTGGTGTGGCGCCATTGTCGGGGTCATCATCGCTTATCTCAAGCGGGATGAAGTTGTGGGAACCTGGCGTGAAAGCCATTACACCTGGCTCATTCGGACCTTCTGGATCGGCCTGCTGTTTGTCGTCATTGGCTGGGCCACTATCTGGTTCCTCGTCGGATTTCTGGTCTTTTTCCTGACTTTCCTTTGGGTCGTGATCCGCCTGATCAAGGGCTGGATCGCCTATTCGAACGAACAACCCATTACGAAACCCGACGCCTGGTTCATCGGCTAAGCCGATCCTCAGTAAAAGATCACGAATGTGACCAGATACATGGCCGCCATCACCGTCGGCCAATAGAGAATCTTGGCCAAGAGATTGTCGCGGTACTGCACCCATCTGAGCGAGGTGTCATAGGTGAACAGGATGGCATTGATGCAGGCCGCGAGGATCACCGCATAGGTGATGAGATAGAAATATTCACCATAAAAGATCTTGGTGGCGGAGATCGCACCGCGGACTTCGATATGTGAAATCAGCACCGCGAAAAACAATGCCGCGCAGGTGGTGATGATGGTCGCCGCGTTGAACCCGAGCAGCTCCTTTTGTCCGGCATGACGCGTCACCGTCATCTGCATGGCGAAAATCAGCAACAGCACCAGAAGAATCGGCGTGATGTGCGAGACAAAGGGATCGAGAAAATTGCGCACGATTTCCACGTTGAAATACAGTTCCTGCTGCCCCCCATGGCTCATGGCGGCATCGATGCCGAAATCGCTGTTATAGCCATTCTGCCGATATTCGAAAAAGCTCTTGATGGCCGACCATCCGCTGATGAACAATGTCCGCTCAAGGCCCGGCAAGGCGCTTGGATTGGTCATGCGATAGGCGGAGAAATCCGGCACCAACACCACCGAATGGACAATATCGGCCGGCCAGAACCTGAGCCAGATGGCCTCCCGATCGAACGGAAAGCGCTCATAGCTGAACGCCTGACGCACGGTCGCGCGAATGCGCCAGCCGATGACTTCATCCTGCCCGCGATATTGACGGAACACTTCGGTCATATCGACTTCCTCGGCTTCCGGCAGAGTGACGCCGCGCACCAGGGTCGACCCCTTCGGATAGCGCTGCCAGACATAGCCGGTCAGTACGAGATTGTTGGCGGACAGGAACTCGATGGATTGCAGGAATACGCCGGTCGGGATGAAAACCGGCAGCTGACGCTCCTCCTTGAGGGCTTGGCGCAGCACCCGGCGTTCGAAGCTATCCAGAGCCCCGAGCCCCGCGATCATCTGGCCATGGGTACGGACCGAGCCCTTGGTCTCAAGCGTCAGCGCCCAGATGGCCGCGATGGCCAGGACAAATCCAAGCGCCACCAGCGACGACCAGCGCCAGGCCTGACGCACGACCGCATTGCCTTCCTGCTCGGTCGAAACCAGATGGGCGCGATGGGCGATATGAGCCCCGCCAAGCAAAATCGGCAACACCACCGCCAGCATGGTCAGCAGCAAAATCCGCCGGTAACGGGCCGAGAAATCGAGCTGGAGATCCTGCCAGCTATGCACGGTCACAAGCGTCCATCCCGGCCCGCGAATGCTGCGCGTGGCGAGGCGGCTTTTATAGCCGGTGATCTGGCTCAGGAAATTGGCGTTGTCACCGCGGGCATAACTCTTCGCCTCGCCACCCGTCTGATCGTCGAGACCGGGAGACACCAGAATGCGCCCGTCTTTCGCCAGAAGTGCGCCGTAGCCATGATGACCAAGATCAAGATGTGTGACCACGGACGCAATCCGGGACAAGGGATAGGTCACCCGCACCACGGCACGCTGACCGCCCATAAGCTGCACCGACAAAGCGAAATCCACATAGGTTTCACCATTGGCCGGGTCCGTACGCGGGCTGTCCCAGACCTGCCCCTGCCGCAGCGCCTCGTGATACCAGCTGACCGTCGGCGCGGTGTAGTCATAGTCCACTTCAATCCGCCCCTGGCGGAAGCCTCCGGCCTCGCGCAGGACCAAAGGCCCCGCCAGCCGGTAATCCGGATCGAAGGCAAACGGCTCGAACGCCACACCGATTGCGGTGATCTCCGGATAGCGAGCAATCAGCCGCCCGATCACGTGTTCGGTATCCGCCTTATGAGATTGAAGCGCGGCCACATCACGTGCCGCTAGGCGCGCCACCGCTTCGACTTCGGCCATGATGCCCGCGATCTTATTGTTGGCGGCATCGCTGACCCGGTCCTGTTCCTGTATCAGCTGGCTGCGTGCATTCGCGCGCTCCTGCCACAGACCGATGCCGAAATAAAGCAACGCCGCCATGACCACTGCCACGAGGCCCAGGCAACAGCGCACAAATTTGCGCTGCCATACCAATCGGTCTTCAGCCGTCATGGCGGAACGTCCTTTCCTTGGGCCCTGAACATTTATGTTGCCAGAGACCGGACGTCCTGCAGCGCAGGCTGTGAATGGCGATGACCTCACCGACAGCTGACTGTCACGTCCCCCGACCGCCGCGCGTCTGGTTTTCATATCAAGGATCCCCTATCGCAGGAGCTACCCCCGTGGTCTGTCGCAGCCTTGTTTTTATGTTTTTCATCCTGCTTGGGATCGCGCCTGCTGCAGCACGCGATATGGCCGGGGCCGGGGATTTGAAAATCGGCATGACAGCGGCGCTCAGCGGGCCGGTCAGCTATCTTGGCCGCTCCATGCGCGCCGGCATTGAAAGTTATTTCGCCGAGGTCAATGCCACGGGCGGCATTCACGGCCGCCGTCTGAAACTTGTCGTGCGCGACGATGCCTATGACCCTCCGACCGCCGCCCATAATATTCTGTCCCTGATCGAACAGGATCAGGTGCTGGGCATCATCGGCAGCGTCGGCACGCCCACTGCGGTCAAAACCATTCCCATTGCCCGGGCCCACGACATTCTTTTTTTCGCGGCCATGAGCGGCGCATCAATCCTGAGGCCCGTGGACGGTGACCCCGTGATCGTCAATTTCCGCGCGAGTTATGCCGAAGAAACCGACGCCATGCTCGACGTCATCCTTGCTCGCGGCATCCGCCCCGAGGAGATCGCCTTTTTCACGCAGAACGACAGCTACGGCAATGACGGCTACGCAGGCGCGCTCAGGGCCCTTGAGACCCGTGGCTTCCAGCATGGCGCGAGCCTGCCGCGCGGGCGCTATGAACGCGGCACGCTCGATGTGGAAAATGCGCTGATCACGCTTCTTGATGCACATCGTCCGATCAAGGCGGTGATCATGGTCGGCGCCTATGCACCAAATGCCAAATTCATCCGCCTCGCCCGGCAGGTGTTCACCAAGGCGATTTTTCTCAATCTGTCCTTCGTCGGCAGCGCCGCGCTCAAGGACGCCCTCAAGAACACAGGCCAGGGCGTCATCGTCACCGAGGTGGTCCCGCCGGTCACCAGCAACCTTCGCGCCGTCACCAGCTATCGTGCCGCCATGTCGCGCTATGGCGGCGGCGTCACGACCGGGGTCATCTCGCTTGAAGGCTACCTCGCCGCACGGGTGCTGGTCGCCGGTCTGCGAGCGGCAGGACCCAGGCCGTCCCGCAAGGACCTGATCACCGCCATGCACCGTCTCGGCAGCTTCGATATCGGCCTGGATGAGCCCCTGATCCTAGACGCCCGAGATCTCCAGGCGAGCCACCGGGTCTGGCCCATGGTCATCCATAACGGAGCTTTTGAACCCCTGATCACCGCGATCAAGCCCTGAGGCTTTCGCCACCCTCAACCGTCATCGCGAACCGCATAAGCGGCGTGGCGATCCAGGACCATGGGTAGACCGGAGCCAAGCGGAGGGACTGGATTGCTTTGGCTGCGCCTCGCAATGACGGGCTGATCCGGCCCTAGCCCCTGAACGCGCGGGCCAGGCTGTCGGTCAAAGGGCCGAGCAGATATTGCAGCACGGTATATTCGCCCGACTTGATGATGACATCGGCGGGCATGCCGGGCACCAGCCTGTGGCCCTCAAGCTTTTTGATCTGGTCTTCGGATATTTCGACATTGGCGGTGTAATAGCTTTCACCCGTGCGCTCGTCTTCAAGCGTATCGGCTGAAACCGCCGTCACCTGCCCAACCAGGATCGGCAAGGTGCGCTGTTTGAAGGGCAGCAAGCGCACCTCGGCCTCGGCGCCCATTTGTACCTGATCGATATCATGGGTCTGGATTTTCGCCTGCACCAGAAGCTTGCGGTTCTGCGGCACGATCTCAAGCAGGCGTGTGCCCGGGTTGATCACCCCGCCCAGCGTATGAAGCTTGAGGCCAACGATGATGCCCTCAACCGGCGCGCGCACCCGGGTGCGATTGAGCACATCGCGGGCTGCGGTCCATTGTTCGGTCAGATCCAAAACTTTTTGTTGTGTGGTCCGGAGGTCAGACACCACCTCTTCCTCAAACTTCTTCTGAACCTGAATGACTTCAAGTCGGGTTTCCCCGACCTTCATGTCGGAACTTGCAATATCGGACAGATATTTGCCGCGCTCGCCTGCGGTCTCCGCCTCGGACCGTTGCAAGGCGAGCAACCGGGATTTCGAGGCATAGCCCTTGGCATAAAGTTCCTGAAGCCCTTTGATCTCGTCGGCGAGAGTCCGCAGCTGTTCGGATTTCGACTGCACCTGCGCCCGGAGGCCATTCGACATTTCCCGCAACTGGGTCACCCGCTTGTCGAGAATGTCGGTCTGGCTTTTGATGGCCATCTTGCGGGCAGTGAACATGTCGCGCTGACCGCCAAGCGACTTGGCCACTTCCTCGTTATTCTGGGCCTTGGCTTCGAGATCGGCGGGAAAGGTCACATCCTCCAGACCATCGCGTTCGGCGGTCAGGCGCGCTTCGAAAGCGCGGTAAGCATCAAGCTGGCCTTCGACGATCTGCAACTGGGCGCGGGCCCGGGTATCGTCAAGTTCAACCAGCACATCGCCCGGACGCACCCGGTCGCCATCCTTGACCGCGATTTTCGCGACGATGCCGCCTTCGAAATGCTGAATTTCCTTGCGCTGGGATTCCACGATCAATTTCCCCGAGGCCACCGCCCCTTGACTGAGCGGAGCGAACGCTGCCCAACCGCCAAGGCCAACGAAGGTCACGAGAATAATGATCAGGCCGATGCGGATCGGGCTCCGGGTATCGGCATAGGGATCGTCGCCGCCGGTCACATCCGGCGCGCCGAGAGCGGGCGCGGCGAGAAAATCCTGAAATCGGGTCTTCATGCGGGCAAACAGCGATGGGGCTTTCATCTCACGCAACCCCCACCGGCTCTGGGGCCGGGTTCAAAGCCACCATAACCTCGGCCAAGGGCCCGAAGGCGGCGATCTGGCCGTTTTTCAGAACCATGAGCTTGTCCATCTGCTCGAGCACCGCGCTCCGATGGGTGATGACGATCACCGTACGCTTGTCGGCGCGCAAGGCCCGCACCGCCTGCGCCAGAGCCGCTTCGCCATCGGTGTCGAGGTTGGCGTTCGGCTCATCGAGCACAATAAAGCTTGGGTCGCCATACAGCGCCCGCGCGAGACCGACACGCTGACGCTGTCCGGCCGACAGATTGGTGCCGCTCGTACCGATCTGGCTGTCATAACCATCGGCCAAACCCAGGATCATGTCATGCACACCGGCGTCGCGAGCGGCTTTCACCACTTTATCCGGATCGGCCACGCCAAAGCGGGCGATATTCTCGGCCACGGTGCCAGAGAACAATTCCACATCCTGCGGCAGATAGCCGATGGCAGGCCCAAGCTCGGCCCGGTTCCAGCCATAGATTTCCGCGCCGTCCAGCCGGATATACCCCGCCCGTGGTGGCCAGACCCCAAGAATCAACCGCGCGAGCGTGGTCTTGCCCGCTGCACTCGGCCCGACGATGCCGATGGATTCTCCGGCCGCGACCTCGAAACTCACGCCCTTGATGACCGGCGACTTGACCCCCGGCGGGGCGGCGATGACACGGTCCACCGAAAGCGCTCCCTTGGGGCGCGGCAGGGTCATGCGCTCCGTCTCATCCGGCACCGCCAGAAGGAGCGCATTCAGGCGATTGAACGCCGTGCGCGCGCCGACAAAATTTTTCCAGCCGCCGATTGCCTGCTCGATAGGCGCAAGACCGCGACCCATAATGATCGAGGAGGCGACAATCATCCCCGGTGTGATCGACTGTCGGATCGCAAGCCAGGCTCCGGCGGCCAGCATCAGGACCTGCAGAATCATCCGTGCCGCCTTGCTGACAGCCACCATGACCCCGGCGCGATCGCTCGCTATGCATTGCTGGATCAACGCCTCGTTCTGGTAGCGCCGCCACACCCGGCGGATGCCCTCACCCATGCCCATGGCACGCAAAACCTCGGCATTCCGGAGCGAGCGTTCGATCACGTCATTGGCCATCATGGCATGTTCGGACGCCTGCTTGAGCACGCTGCGCGTGGCGCGATCATTCAACCAGGCCAGTGCGAAAATAAGGATCCCGCCGAAAAGCGCCACCAGCCCAAGGAGGGGATGCATCAGAAAAACGATCAAGAGATAAATCGGCACCCAAGGCCCGTCGAACAGGGCGAAGACCGGGCCACCGGTCATGAATTGCCGCACCGAGTCCATGTCGCGGAAATATTGCGCACTGCCGAGCCCCGGCCGCAGCACCGCCGCCGCGAACACGCCATCGAACAACAGATTGTTGGTGAGATTATCGACGCGCTTCGAAACCCGCACCAGCAGCTTGGAGCGAAAGGCATCAAGCGCCGCCATGACCCCAAGCAAAACCACCGCAAGCAAGGTCAGCATCACCAGCGTCAGATCATTCCGGCTCGTCAGCACACGGTCATAGACCTGCAACATGAAGATCGGCGACACCAACATCAAAAGATTGATGAAGAAGCTGAAGACACCGGCCATTTTAAATTCATGCCGAACCCCCCCGAGGGCGGTTTTCAAGGTTAGTTTGGCAGGCGCTGCAGTCATGATTGATCTTCGCTAAAAGCCAAATCCAAGCTTCGAAATGCACAAAGCCATACTGAAAACTCCAGCATGGCTTTTTCTAACATAACAGATGCTACGGAAACCTTACTGTCCGGCGCCTACATCCTGCCCGACAGCGAATTGACGATTTTATCCGCGCCCGGTGGCGGATAGGGCACAAGGCCTTCTTCCCGGCGCACAATGCGGGCGAGGCGGGGATCCGTTTTATAATGAGAGGCCAGACGTGCCACACCTTCAAGCGCCCGCGGATGACTGACAAAGGCAACCACCGTCAGAACAAGCGTCCGCAATGCCAGCCCAAGTGACTGATTGCGCACATATAAAAGCGCAAGACGGCTTTTCCACGGCCGCACCAGCCGGTTGTAATCAAGCTTCGGGTCACGTGACCCTTCAAGCACCTTGCCGAGATTGAGGAACACGATGGACGCAAGGTCAGTGATCCCCGGCTTGATCGAAATGATCTGCCGCTCTTCCTCGGTGAAGGACTCGACGATGGAGGCCACATTGGCGCGCGGGCCCACCAGGCTCATATCGCCGTGCAACACATGCCAGAACTGCGGCAATTCATCAAATTTGGAAGCCCGGATAAAATGACCAAGCCGCGTCACGCGCGGATCGTCAGCGGTGATGATCTCGTCGGAGCCGACACCCCGCCGTACGGAAATCGAGCGCAGCTTGATAAAACGGAACGGCTTGCCACCGGCGCCGATCCGCTCGGCAATATAAAAAGGATTATGACGATCCTCAAGCCAGATAAGCAACATGGCGATCAGCATGAAAGGGGCGCTCAGCGTCAACCCAACCAGTGCTCCGCAGATATCCAGCAAGCGCAGCGACAATGGCTGGGCACGAACGGCAACAGTAATGTCTTTGACCGGGGCAATCATGTCATCTGTATTGACAGCAGACTCGATGATGCTCCTTGAAAAAGACTCCTTGATGCTTTTGGAAAAAGAAACAGCCGAAAAGTCCATGCTATAAGGATGATCAGCAGACGATCCGTCGGCGTGAGCGTCCAGGGTTTGCGACTGCCCCATGCGCCAATTCACCTGGTTTTCATCTAACATGCGGCTCCATTCCGTCTCGTTATCAGAGCATGACGAGATTCTTGTCTCTGCCGTTCCCCCCCCGGGAAGTAGCAATCGCGGCAAGTTTGCCAAACTTTATCTTTACGTAAGCTTAACAAGTCTGATCATCTCCGGGACAAAGCACATAATCCGCCCTTACCTATCGCCAAGAGAATCAGACCGCGAACGTTTCTAAACCAGTCCACAAAATGCTTCAATGGAACTGGCTAGGCTTATAATCTTTACTCACCCGTTTTTCAACCAAACACGTATGTTTTTTGGGTATGCACACAATGCCTTATGTATAGTCCCATAAGCCCATAGGATTAGAGGATTGTCTGGAATAATGCAAACAGTGATACTGTAACCTTTACTTTACAATCCGCATCACAACTTAATGTGGAACCAGACAGCCATAGGGCTAACCCAGCTTTGCGTCATTTATGTGACCAGGAGCAATTTTAAGGTTCTTATCCACTTATTCTATCTCAATCTTGCAACAAGCCACTCAGGGTCAATACCGTCCGATAATGGCCCCCACAAGGTCTTTTTCATAAGAGACAAAATCGTGACAGATTAAGTCCTTACGTCCAGTCTGCAGCAAAAGCCGACCCTGCAGGGCTCTGTAGAAAGTTGCGCCATGAAACTTTATGACTGCACACCCGCGCCAAGTCCGCGCCGCGTGCGTATTTTCATGACTGAAAAAGGTCTTGATATCCCACTCGTGCAAGTTGACCTGCGCAACAACGCGCATCTCTCGCCAGAGTTCCGACGCATCAATCCGCTCTGTGAAGTTCCTGCCCTTGAACTCGATGATGGCAGCGTCATCACCGAGAGCGTCGCCATCTGTCGCTATCTCGAAGAGCTCCATCCAGATCCGCCCTTATGCGGCCGCACGGCACGGGAACGAGCCGAGATCGCTATGTGGGACCACCGCATGGAAATCGAGGGCTTTTTCCCGGTTGCCGAAGCCCTGCGCAATCACGCACCAGGCTTCGTCGGCCGGGCGCTCAGCGGACCGCAGGGATTCGAGCAGATCCCAGCGCTGGTTGAGCGGGGTCGCGCCCGGGTCGGACTGTTCTTTGCCACCCTGAATGACCGCCTCGCCCAATCAGCCTATGTCAGCGGCGCGGCTTTCGGGCTGGCCGACATCACCGCCATCGTCTGCGTCGATTTCGCCGGGCGAGTGAAACTCACGCCGTCCGAGAATCTCATCCACCTCACACGCTGGTATAAAATCGTCTCCGCCCGCCCGAGCATGTCGGCCTGACCCTCTCATGGCAGCAACCCGTTTTTGGCCAGCCACGAAGGCTCAGGACCCGGCCAGCCGAAGCGTTTGAGATCGATCTTGCCCACCGCTGAAAACAAGATTCCTTCCGTCTCAAGCCGCGCGCGCTGACGGTCAGAGCCGGGACGCGGACTGATGCCGCCCGACGCATTCACCACCCGTTGCCAGGGCACATCCGTCTCCCCGCGTAGCGCGAACAGGGCATAGCCCACCATGCGCGGCGTACAACCGTCGATATAATCGGCAATCTGGCCATAGCTCGCGACCTGCCCGCGTGGGATCAGCCGGGTGATGTCATAGACTTTATCGTAATAGCTTTTGGTCTTTGGCACTTGGCCTCCCTCCCCGCTCTCACTACTATGACCGTTCAACCCGCTGCTGAGAAGATCAGTCCATGGACAGTGAAGAATTCCGCCGTTACGGCCATGAGATCGTCGACTGGATCGCCCGCTATATGGACGAGATCGAGCACTACCCGATCCGCGCCCGCACGAGCCCCGGCGATCTTCTGAAGGCGCTGCCCACAGCCGCCCCTGAGACGCCTGAATCCATGGACGCTATCCTGGCCGACATGGACCGGCTGATCATGCCTGGGCTCACCCATTGGCAGCATCCCATGTTCTTCGCCTATTTCCCGTCGATTTCCAGTCCACCCGCGGTGCTCGCGGAAATGCTGACCGCCGGGCTTGGGGTCAATGGCATGATGTGGGAGACCTCGCCCGCCGCCACCGAACTTGAAACCCGCGTGCTCGAATGGCTGCGCGATGCACTTGGGCTGCCCAGCGATTTTGAGGGCGTCATTCAGGACACCGCCTCGACCTCCACCCTCTGCGCGGCACTCGCGGCGCGGGAACGCACCCTGAATTATCGCGGCCTTGAAGATGGTGGTGCGGCCATCGCCCCACTGACCGCCTATGGCTCGATCGAAGCCCATTCCTCGGTCGAGAAAGCCGTCTTGCTGTGCGGCATCGGCCGCGCCCATTACCGCGCCATCCCGACCGGGGCCGATGGCGGCCTCGACCTCGCCGTCCTCAAGGCCACCATCAAGGCCGATCTCGAACTCGGGCATATTCCGGCCTTCTGCGTCGCCACCTTAGGTGCGACGGCGCTTGGCGGGTTCGATGACCTCAAGGCCATCGGCGCGATTTGCCGGGATCATAACATCTGGTTGCATGTGGACGCCGCCTGGGCCGGCAGCGCGCTGTTGCTGCCGGAACAACGCTGGATGATCGCGGGTATCGAGGCCGCCGACAGCATGGTCATGAACCCGCATAAATGGCTCAGGACCACGGTCGATTGTTCGGTGCTGTTCGTACGCGATGTGGGTGCCTATACCCGCGCCTTCACCATCCTGCCGGAATATCTCAAAACCGCCGAAACCGGACAGGTGACGGATTATCGCGACTGGGGCATTGCGCTCGGCCGCCGCTTCCGCTCGCTCAAGCTCTGGTTCGTGCTGCGCCGTTATGGGCTCCATGAGCTGCGCGAGATGATCCGCGAGCATATCCGGCTCGCCGCCGCCATGGCCGCCACCATCGATGCCCATCCGGATTTCGAGCTGTTAATCGGCCCGCGCCTCGCACTTTTCGCCTTCCGCTATTGCCCGGCCGGAGCTACGGACACGGACGCGCTCAATGAAGCCTTGCTCAGCACCATCAACCGCGACGGCACGCTCTATCTGACCCGAGCCAAGGTCGACGGCAAAATGGCCATCCGCTGGTCGGTCGGCCAGAACAACCTGACCGCCCAACATATGGACAAAGCCTGGACACGGGTGCAGGACATCGCCGGGGACCTGAGCCGCACGTCCTGAAGCTTACCGCTAGCCCCGGACCTTTGCGGCGATGCAGCAAACCCTCCCCGTCATTCCCGCGAACGCGGGAATCCAGTCTTGCTTGCCTAAACTCCAGGTGCCCCCTGCCGGTCTGGATCCCCGCGTTCGCGGGGATGACAGTAAATTTGCGGGGATGACAGCAAAATCACGAGGGATGACCGTAAATTTTAGATCGCCTGCGTCGCGGTCTCAAGCCAATGGGCGGTGTCGCGATCGACCAAAGGGGTCAAGGTCTCGCGCACGCGCGTATGATAGCTGTTGAGCCAATCGGCCTCATCCTGCGTAAGGAGGTCGCGTTCCACCAGATTGATGTCGATGGGGGCAAGCGTGATGGTTTCGAAACCATAGGTCTCGATCTCATCGCGCGTGCCGTGGGTCGGTTCGACCACCACCAGATTTTCAATGCGGATGCCATAGCCACCGGTCTTGTAATAGCCGGGCTCGTTCGAAACGATCATGCCGGGCTCAAGCGGGACCACGCCGCTTGCGGCGATGCGCTGCGGGCCTTCATGAACCCCGAGATAACAGCCGACGCCATGGCCGGTGCCGTGACCGTAATTGAGCCCGACCTGCCAGAGCGGCATGCGCGCGAGGGTATCAAGCTGCGCGCCCGAGGTGCCCTTTGGAAAGCGCGCCGTGGCGATGGCGATATGGCCCTTCAAAACTCGGGTGAAACGGTCCTTTTCCTCGGCCCCGACCGCGCCGATGCCGACCGTGCGGGTGATATCGGTGGTGCCGTCAAGATATTGCGCGCCGCTGTCCACGAGATAAAGCTCGCCCGTCTGAATGGGCCGGTTGGTTTCCGGCGTCGCCCGATAATGGACAATGGCCCCGTTCGGCCCCGCGCCCGAGATGGTGTCGAAGCTCAGATCCTTCAAAACTCCGGTCTCGCGCCGGAAGTCATGAAGCTGTTCTGCGGCCAAGATTTCATCAAGCTGGCCTTTCGGCGCTTCCCGTGCAAGCCAGGCGAGGAACCGGCTGACCGCCGCCCCGTCGCGCACATGAGCCTGGCGCGTGCCCTCAAGCTCAACCGGATTTTTGCACGCTTTCGGCAGCGTGCAGGGATCCTTGCCGCGAACGACGGTGGCGCCGCTATCGGTCAGGGCCGAAATCACCGCCGAGGACGCCCCGGACGCATCCACCAGAACTCGTTTGCCGCCAAACGCCTTCAGGCCATCTTCAAACGCGGTCTTCGGCGCCAGCGACACAGCGTTTCCGAGATGGTCACGGAGCGCAGCGGTCACCTTGGCCGGGTCCATATAAAGATCAACCCGCGCATCGGCATGCAGAATAGCGAAGGCGACCACAAGCGGCGTGCAATGCACATCGGTGCCGCGAATGTTCAACAGCCAGGCGATGGAATCAAGGGCGGTGATGACGGCGGCCTCGGCGTCAAGACCGGCCGCAAGACGCTGGCGTTTGGCTTCGGAGCTTTCCCCGGCATAGGCCACATCATAGGGCAGAGCAGGATCGGCGGGTGCTGCCGGCTGGTCAGTCCAGATGGCGTCAATGGGGTTGCCGTCGGTGGCCTGAAGCCGCATCCCCACCGCCGCGAGAGCAGCCGCTGTTTTCTCGACCCAGGCCTCGCTATGGAGCCAGGGGTCATAGCCGATCACCGCTCCTTTCGCCGCCTCGGTCGCGATCCAGGCCGCAACCGTTTCACTCACCAGGTCCTTATAGACATAACTCCGGGCGTCGGTCTGGGCCCGCACCTGCAGGGTGTAACGCCCGTCCACATATAGCGCCGCCTTGTCAGCCAGCACCACACCCATGCCCGCCGAGCCGTCAAAGCCCGTGAGCCAGGCCAGACGCTGAGCATAGGCCGGGGTATATTCGCTGTTATGTTCGTCCGTATGCGCCACCACGAAGCCGTCGAGCCCGCGCGCCCGAAGCGTGCCCCGCAAGGCGATGAGACGGGCGTTATGGCTCGAAATATCGGTCATGGCCGGGAATCCTTTATGACGTCATGAATGGCGGTGGTGAGACGGCTCAGTTGCGCGGGCCGGATGGTGAAAGCCGGTGCAAGATAGATAATGTTGCCAAACGGTCGAATCCAGACCCCAAGATCGGCAAAACGCTGACGCAGCCGCGCCGGGTCGGCCATCTGCGCCATCTCGACCACCCCGACAGCCCCCCTGACCCGCACATCGGTCACGCCCGGAAGGCTGTGGCAAGGCTCAAGCTCACGCGTCAGCTGGTCGGCGATGGCAGCGACTTCGGCCAGACGCGGCTCGCGTTCAAACAGGTCAAGCGACGCATTGGCTGCCGCACAGGCAAGCGCATTGCCCATGAAAGTCGGCCCATGCATAAGCGCCCGGCCCGGATCGTCGCCAAGAAACGCCTCATAAACCGGCCCCCGCGCCACCGCTGCCGCAAGGGTCAGGATGCCGCCGGTCAAGGCTTTGCCGACGGTCACGATATCGGGCACGATACTCGCCTGGTCGATTGCAAACATAGAGCCCGTGCGGCCAAAGCCGGTGAAAATCTCATCAACAATCAGTAGCACATCCTGCCGCCGCGCCGCCTCGGCGATCGCGCGCAAATCGGCCGGGTCATGAAATTTCATGCCGCCCGCGCCCTGAATGAGCGGCTCCATGACCACCGCCGCAAGCTCATGTTTATGGGCGGCGAGAAACGTTTCGAACGCCGCCTGGGCCTCAGCCCCACGCGGCAGATCAGTGATGAGCTGCGGCGTCACATAGCCCGCGAACAGGCTGTGCATGCCTTCGTCCGGATCGCAGACCGCCATGGCCCCCGAAGTATCGCCATGATAGCCAAAGCGGAACGACAGAAAGCGGCGCTTCCCGGCCACCCCTTTGTTGATCCAGTATTGCAGCGCCATTTTAAGCGCCACCTCTACCGCGACCGAGCCGGAATCAACGAAAAACACATGATCGAGATCGCCGGGCAGCAGTTTTGCGAGCCGCGCCGCAAGCCGCGCCGCAGGTTCATGCACCAACCCACCCAACATGACATGGGGCATGCGCCACAACTGGGTTTCGACCGCAGTCAGCAGATCGGGATGATTATAACCATGACAGGCCGTCCACCAGGAGGCGACGCCATCCACAAGCTCCCGCCCGTCAGCAAGGTGAATGACCGAGCCCTCGGTCCGGACGGCAGGCAAAGGCGCGGGCGCGGTCTGCATCTGGGCATAGGGCAGCCAGAGATGCCGTGCCGCGTCCTCAAGCCAGTCCGGTTCCGCCATATCAGGCCGCCGTGATGCCCAGCCGTGCAAAGAGGGCCGTGTCATTGTTCTGAGCCGGGTTCGGCGTGGTCAGAAGCGTTTCACCGTAAAAGATCGAATTGGCCCCGGCGAGGAAGCAAAGCGCCTGGGTCTCGTCACTCATATCCTCACGCCCGGCCGACAGCCGCACGAAGGACGCCGGCATCAGGATGCGGGCGACGGCGATGGTGCGCACGAATTCAAGCGCGTCCATCTGATTTTCATGATCAAGCGGCGTGCCTTCCACCTGCACCAGCATGTTGATCGGCACGCTTTCCGGATGTTTCGGCATATTGGCAAGCGTGATCAGCATCCCGGCGCGGTCGGAGCGATCCTCGCCCATGCCGACAATCCCGCCGCAGCAGACATTGATCCCGGCGTCGCGCACGTTCTGCAAGGTTTCCAGACGATCGTCATAGGTCCGGGTGGTGATGATCTCTTTATAATACTCGGGCGAGGTATCGATATTATGGTTGTAATAATCGAGACCGGCGACCTTCAGGCGCTGGGCCTGCGTCTCCCCGAGCATGCCGAGAGTGACACAGCTTTCAAGACCCATGGCCTTGACGCCCTCGATCATCTCGCACACCTTTTCAAGGTCGCGATCCTTGGGGCTGCGCCAGGCGGCACCCATGCAGAAGCGGGTGGCTCCGGCCGCCTTGGCGCTTTCCGCGACCTTGAGCACAGCCTGCACATCCATCAGTTTTTCGGCTTTGACCTGGGTGTCATAAAGCGCCGACTGCGGGCAATATTTGCAATCTTCCGGGCAACCGCCGGTCTTGATGCTGAGCAGCTGGCTCAGTTGCACCTTGTTCGCGTCAAAATTCTGACGATGCAGGGTCTGCGCATCAAACATAAGATCGGCGAAGGGACGCGCGAACAGCGCCTCAACCTCTTCGCGGGTCCAGTCATGACGGAAATTGTCCGCCGGAGCTTCTGGACCGCAGCAGGAAACGGACGAGGACGGGGTCATGCTGGTTGTCGGAGCGTTCATTGGATAGCCAATCCCTAGCTGTGCCTGTTCGCCGCACCGTCGCTGAGCCGGTGCCTCAAGTCAAGACGAAACCACCAATGCACCCGATCGCGGTTTTCTATAAAACCCACGCAAGATTGACTCGAAAGACCGCGCCGCCCAAGATGCAGCGCATTTTACCAGACGGATCCGCCATGACCTCACTCGATGATTTTGCCAGGGCCAAACTCGACCGTATCCGGGCTGCGGCGCTTGACCGCCGCACCGTGCCGACGGTACGCGACGCCCGGGCCGGGGTCACGCGCGAGGGGCGGCGGCTGATCTCCTTTTCCTGCAATGACTATCTCAATCTGGCCCATCACCCCGAGGTCAAGGCTCGCGCCCGCGAGGCCATCGAGCTTTATGGCACCGGAGCCGCGGCGTCGCGCATGGTGACCGGCGATCATCCGCTCATGGGCGAACTTGAAACCCGGCTCGCCCGGCTCAAGGGGACTGAGGCGGCTCTGGTGTTCGGCAGCGGCTTTCTGGCCAATATCGGCATCATCCCCTGCTTCACCGGCCCGGATGACGTGATTTTCATGGACGAACTTTGCCATGCCTGCCTGTTCGCCGGCGCCAAGCTGAGCGCGGCCACGGTTCATGTGTTCCGCCACAATGATATGGCGCATCTCGCGGAGCTGCTCGCCACCCATCGCGGCCAGCATCCCCATGCCCTGATCCTGACCGATGGCGTGTTCAGCATGGACGGCGACCTTGCCCCGCTTGATCAGCTTGGGCCGCTGGCCGAGGCCCATGACGCCTGGCTTCTGACCGATGACGCCCACGGTGTCGGCGTGCTCGGCGCAGGCCGGGGATCGAGCTTCATCGGCAGTGAAAAAGCCCGGGTTCCCCTGCAAATGGGCACTTTGTCCAAAGCCATCGGCTCCTATGGCGGCTATCTTTGCGCCTCGACGCCGGTCATTGATTTCGTCCGCAACCGGGCCCGCAGCATCGTCTTCACCACCGGCCTGCCGCCTGCGAGCGCCGCCGCCGCCATCGCCGCGCTCGATATCATCGAATGCGACGCGGCACTTCGGGCCGAGCCGGTGCGCAAAGCCCGATTGTTCGCGGCCAGGCTCGGCCTGCCCACACCGGAGACCTGCATCGTGCCGGTCATCATCGGTGCGGCGGATCAGGCCCTTGCCGCCTCGAAAGCCCTTGAAGCCCAGGGGTTTCTGGTGGTCGCCATCCGGCCGCCCACGGTGGCCGAGGGCACGGCGCGGCTCCGCATCACTTTCACCGCCGCCCATGACGACGCCGACGTGATCCGTCTGACCGAGGCCATCACGGCGCTTGCCATCCTCCCCGCACGGCCGGAAACGGTGTGACATGCGGCGTTATTTCATCACCGCCACCGGCACCGAGATCGGCAAGACCTTTGTTACCGCCCTCCTAACCCGGCAGGCCCGGGCCCGGGGCCTCAGCGTGCGCGCCCTGAAACCAGTCCTGAGCGGATATGAAGATGGCATGACCGAGAGCGACAGCCATCAGTTGCTGGCCGCCCAAGGCCTAGACGCCACGGCGGACAATATCCACGCCATCACCCCCTGGCGGTTTCGCGCACCCCTGTCCCCCGACATGGCCGCCGCGCGGGAGGGCAAAGTGATCGACGTCGCCGCCCTTGGTGCCTTCTCAAAAGCCGCCCTCGTCGGACCCGAGAATCTCGTGCTCATCGAAGGCGTCGGCGGGGCCTTTGTGCCGCTGGATGATCGCCATACGGTGGCCGACTGGATGATGGATACGGGTGCTCCGGCGCTCGTTATCGCGGGCAGTTATCTCGGCACCATCAGCCACAGCATCGCCACCGTCACCGCCCTTCAGACACGCGGCATCCCGGTTGCCGCCATCATCCTGAGCGCCTCCCCGATATCGCCGGTGCCGCTTGAAGAGACCGCCGCCACCATCCGCCGCCATCTCGATATTCCGGTGCTGATCCTGCCGCGCCTTGGCGACGATCTTACCGGGGCCCCGGATCTTTTGACCGCCCTCCTCTGACAGTCGGCAAATCCTGCCCAGTCAGATTTCGCCAAGCTATTGATTTCACGTCAAATAAACTTGGCAAGCCATTTGCATTGCCGTCTCCAAGGAACGCTCTCTGGAGGAAGACATGCAGAAAACCCATGACGGCATGAAAGCCCAATCCATGCTCAAGACGCTTGAGGATGAAAGCGGCATCGACCCCGGCTGCTATTTCGCCACGGTGGCCGACAGCCTGCTTGGACGTTTTGGCGAACGCGCCATCGCCATCGCCGCCGAAGCGGTGCAGAAAATGCGCAATCTTGGAGACGAGAGCGGCCGCGAGATGTGGGAAGGCGTATCAGCCGAGATCTGGAGCCGCCTTGCCGATCATCTGGATTTCACGCCGGAACCCATGGCACTGGTCCATTAGACCCGGCTTTTTCAGCCGATATTCTGCAGCCAGGGGAACCACTCGAACAACGTAGTGCCAAGCGTTTGCAGCGATCCGGTCATAATGGCGATGCCCGTCGCCACCAGCAGCACGCCCGCCACAAGCTCCACCTTCCGCACATGAGGCCGGAAGCGGATCAGGAACCGGGTAAAGGCCTTCACGCCAAACGCCGCCAGCAAAAACGGAATGCCGAGCCCGAGCGAATAAACCGCGAGCAAACCGACCCCGCTGCCGATCCCCTGCTGGGTCGCCGCCACCGCGAGAATGGCCCCGAGGATCGGACCGATGCAGGGCGTCCAGCCAAAGGCAAAGGCAAGCCCGATGCCATAAGCGCCAAGCAACCCCATGGGCTTGCTGTCGGGATGCAGCCGCGCCTCACGATCGAGGAAAGCGATGCGGAACAGCCCCATGAAATGAAGCCCAAGCAGGATCACCACCGCCCCGGCGATCAGGGAGAAAATATCGAGATTGCTGCGCAGCAGCTGGCTGAGCGCCGAAGCCCCCGCGCCAAGAGCCACGAACACCGTCGAAAACCCAAGCACGAAGGCGAAGGCCCGTGGCAGCGGATTGACCCGCGCGGAGCCGCCTTCGGTCAGTTCCTCAAGGCTCGCGCCGGTGAGAAAACAGAAGTAGGCCGGCACAAGCGGCAACACGCAGGGCGAGACAAAACTCAACACCCCGCCGAGAAAGGCCATTAAAAAACTAACGTCTCCGGTCATCATGGCTCCCGTCATAGCCGATCAGAGGCAAAGGGGGAAGAGGGTGGCGCAGCAATCACCTGCACCGGTCCTTCGAGACAGCCCCTCACGGGGCTTCCTCAGGACGAACGGATCGGAACCGGCCACCCAAAAACCCGTTCGTTCGCATTGAGGAGCCGCGCAAGCGGCGTCTCGAAATGCCCTCAGCCCGTGAAGCGTCGGGTCAGCGCCCCGGCAAACATCCCGGCGACGACCGCGATGATCACCGCAATCAGCCCATAAAGCGCCGGTTCACTTTTCGCAAAGGTATAAACCGCCCGCTCGAAGCCGATTTTATCAATGGAAAGCGGCGCTGTCTGATGGGCGATGACCTTGCCGTCCCAGACAAGATAGATATTGACCCGGTAAGGCCCGACCGGCACGTTGGCAGGGAATTCCACCTCGGCCCGAAACAGCGTGTGATCCATCACCACAAGACTGCCCGGCCGTTCGGAATAGACCCGCGCCGACACCAGATCACGCAACACCGCATTGCGGTAACTGGTGGTCTGTGCCGCAGGCGGCGCGGCGCTCCATTTGAACGGCAGCTCGGCAAAGCCCACCGGATAGCGTTTGAGTTCCGCCGGCATCAGGATTTCCACCGGCGCGCGGGTCGCGGTCAGGGCATAAAAACTTGGCAGATCGCGCACCGTGGCCGCGTGCCGATTGACCCAGATCCCGCCGATCTTTTCCTTGCGCCGCACCACATAGGACTGTTTCGGACCTTCGACCACCATGATGACATCGAACGGGCGGCGATTGGTTTCATCGTTCAGCGTCTCGCCCGGCCGCGGCGCGCGGGTCCATTTGTCATGCTGCACGCGACGCCAGTCGATGGCCCCGAACAGCAACAGACTGGTGCCGCGGAAACTTGAGGTGATGGCGATCTGGTTCGAGGAAATATCAGCAATCAAGCCGCGCGGATCGGCCCGGCCGGTTGAGGTTTCAAGCTTATCTTCCGCTGCCGCCTGCCCCTGCGCGAGGGCCAGCACCATGCCCAAAATCCCTATGCACCGGCCCAGCCTGACCATGTCCTACCCCAGCACCGGCGTGACGGAGAAGAAATCCTGCGGGGTGACAAAAAGGTCAAACCCCATGCGCAATCCGACACAGAACACCATGAGCCCAAGCAACCCGCGCAACTGTTCCCCGCGAAGCTTATAGC
Source organism: Govania unica (assembly GCF_027920805.1). Taxonomy (GTDB): domain Bacteria; phylum Pseudomonadota; class Alphaproteobacteria; order Sphingomonadales; family Govanellaceae; genus Govanella; species Govanella unica. Next base: position 163,012 of record NZ_JANWOI010000001.1, on the reverse strand, counting down.
CGACACGCACCCCAAGCTGGGCTCCGATCACCGCCCCGACCAAAAGAATCAGCGCCAGCACCACATCGACCGACTGGGTGTTGATCGAATGGAAAAAAGTCACGGCCCCGGTCACCACTGTGATCTGAAACAGCGAGGTCCCGATCACCACATTGGTCGGCATGTTGAGGATATAAATCATCGCTGGAATCATGATAAAGCCGCCGCCGACCCCCATCAGCGACACCATGATGCCAACCACCGCGCCGATCATCAGCGGCAGATAGACGCTCACGTATTGCAGCGATTTGCGAAACCGCATCTTATGCGGCCAGCTGTCAACCCAGGTGCGATGGCGGCGGCGCGGCGCCACCGGCAAGCCCTTGTGCTGACGCCAGATGGTGCGGCCGCTTTCCACCAGCATAAGCAATCCCATGCTGGTGAGAAAAATCACGAAGGCTACGGAAATCATCAGCTCAAGCTGGCCGGTGGCACGCAAGATCTTGAAGGCGATCGCCCCGGCATAGGAGCCCACAAGCCCGCCCGCCGACAGCACCAGCCCCATTTTGACATCAACCCCGCCACGCCGCCAATGGGCCTGCGCGCCAGAAATAGAGGCCGCCGTAATCTCGTTCGCACCCGACGCCACCGCCACCGCCGACGGCACACCGGCGAACAGCAGCAAAGGCGTCATCAGAAAGCCGCCGCCAACCCCGAACATGCCCGACAAAAACCCGACGAGCCCGCCCATGCCAAGCAGCAGGAACACGTTGAGAGAAAGTTCGGCGATGGGCAGATAAATCTGCATATGACTGTTCTGAAATTTCGATCTGGAAAACTGCGGTTGGCCTAGTCTGCCATAAAAAACGCAACTCTGCCTTGCTGTTACGCCAAGCCCCGTGGAAAAGCCAGTCTAATCTGCAGGAAAAAACTGTAGAATATCCAGAAAGACGATAGACTAGCTCGGGAATGACAGGACAATTGCGCTGCATGTCCGAGGCCGGAAATATCCAAAACACACGTCATCCCGTCGCTGCACTTAGGATGACGGCCCCCTTGCAGGCGGCACCACCCTGCATCCAGCCTGTCACTTTATGCTGTGCATGCTATGATCCTTCTCTACCTGACACGATAATCTCTCCAGCCGAGAGAAAATTGACGTTTACGTCAACGTAAAGTAAGCTTCTGCCATCACCCAAGCGTCCCCCGATTGCGAGAGGCCGGCAACAGCATGTCTGACAAGACCTACAGCATCTCCGATCTCGCGCAGGAGTTCAGCGTCACCCCGCGTGCCATCCGCTTTTATGAAGACCGCGATCTCATCAATCCTGAGCGCGTCGGTCAGAACCGCATCTATTCGACTCGCGATCACACACGGCTCGCCTGGATTTTGCGTGGCAAGCGGGTTGGCCTGTCGCTGGCTGAAATCGGCGAACTGCTTGATATGTATGACCTCGGTGACAACCGTCTGACCCAGCGCCGGGCCACGCTCGTCAAGCTCAGGGAACGCATCGGCATCCTCGAACGTCAGCGTGAGGATATCGAAGCCACCCTCCGCGAGGTCCAGGATTTCTGCGCCACCATCGAAGATCTGCTGACCCGGGAAGATCCCGCGCCAGCAGAGGCCAAAGGCCAGCGCTGACCCATTTGCCGCCAAAGGAGCCCGACCATGCCGTCCTACAAAGCCCCCGTTCGTGACCTGCAATTCGTCATCCACGAGCTGTTGTCTCTCACCGGCCAGACCGAGCTCACTGGCTTTGACGAAGTCACCCCGGATCTTGTGGACGCCATCCTGGCCGAAGGCGCCAAACTGACCGAAGAAGTCCTCCATCCGCTCAATCTCCCGGGCGATGAGGAGGGCTGTCATTGGGACAACGGCAATGTGATCACGCCGAAGGGCTTCAAGGACGCCTATAAGCTTTACAAAGACGGCGGCTGGCAGGGCATGACCTCGAACCCCGACCATGGCGGTCAGGGCATGCCGCAGACCCTGGGGCTCGCCATCAGCGAAATGATGATCGCCGCCAACTGGGGCTTCGCTATGTATCCGGGCCTCACCAAAGGCGCGACCGAAGCGCTTGAGGTCCATGCGAGCGACGACATTAAAAACAAATATCTCCCCAACATGGTATCCGGCGAATGGTCCGGCACCATGAACCTGACCGAGCCGCAATGCGGCACCGATCTTGGCCTCATCCGCACCAAGGCCGTGCCGCAAAGCGACGGCAGCTATAAACTCACCGGCACCAAGATTTTCATCTCGGCGGGCGAGCATGACCTGACCGACAATATCATTCATCTGGTGCTGGCCCGCCTGCCCGACGCCCCCGAAGGCATCAAGGGCATCAGCCTGTTCGTGGTGCCGAAGATGCTGGTCAATGACGACGGCAGTCTTGGCGGTCGGAACGGCGTGCAATGCGCCCGCATCGAAGAAAAAATGGGCATCCATTCGAACGCCACCTGCGTGCTGAATTACGATGACGCCCAGGGCTGGCTCATTGGCGAAGCCAACAAGGGCATGCGCGCCATGTTCACCATGATGAACGAAGCCCGGCTTGGGGTGGCGCTCCAGGGCCTCGCCATTGCCGAGGTCGCCTATCAGAACGCCGCCGCCTATGCCAAAGACCGCATTCAGGGCCGCGCGCTGACCGGGCCCCAGGATACGGCCAAGCCCGCCGATCCGATCATCGTCCATCCCGACGTGCGCCGCATGCTGATGACCATCCGCGCTTTCAACGAAGGCACGCGGGCGCTTGCGCTCTGGACCGGTCTTCAGGCCGACATCACCCGCCGCCACCCCGATGCGGCGGCCCGCCAGACCGCGCTTGATATGCTGAGCCTGATGACGCCGGTGGCCAAAAGCTATCTCACCGACAAGGGCTTTGAGGCCACCAATCTGGCGCTGCAATGTCTCGGCGGGCACGGCTATATCCGCGAATGGGGCATGGAGCAATTCGTCCGCGATGCCCGCATCGCCATGATCTATGAAGGCACCAACGGCGTGCAGGCCATGGATCTTATCGGCCGCAAACTGCCTGCGGATGGTGGTCGCTCCGTACGCGCCTATTTCGCCCTGGTGCAGGACTTCATCACCGCCGAAAAAGATACGGCGGAGATGACCGAATTCACCGCCCCGCTCGGCAAGTCCTTGCAGCAATTGCAGCAGGCCACCATGTGGCTCATGCAGCATGGCATGAAAAACCCCGACAATGCCGGAGCCGGAGCCCATGATTATCTCAATCTGATGGCGCTCGTAACCCTTGGCTGGTTGTGGGCGCGCATGGCCAAGACAGCGCAAGCGCAACTGGCCGCCGGCACCAGCGAGACCGAGTTCTATACCAACAAGCTACAGACCGCGCGCTTCTATTTTGCCCGCGTGCTTCCTGAAACCGCGACCCACCTCGCCCGCGTCGAATCCGGCGCGGACCCGGTGATGGCGCTTGCCGCCGACGCCTTTTGATCAGCGGATCTCATAGTCAAGGAACAGAGCCATGACCGATGCCTATATTCTCGACCATGTCCGCACCCCGCGCGGGCGCGGCAAAGCCACCGGCAGCCTGCATGAAATCACCCCCATCACGCTCGCAAGCCAGGTTCTGCTCGGCCTCCGCGATCGCCATGAGGTGGATATGTCGCTGGTGGATGATGTCATTCTCGGCGTCGTCTCCCCGGTTGGCGAACAAGGCAGCGACATCGCCCGCGCCGCCGTGCTGAATGCCGGTTTGCCGCTGGAAATCCCCGGCCTGCAGGTCGACCGCTTCTGCGCCTCGGGCCTTGTGGCCTGCAATATGGCGGCGGCCAAGGTGATGGCGGGGCAAGCCGATCTGATCATTGGCGGCGGTGTCGAATCCATGTCGCGCGTCGCCATGGGCAGCGACGGCGGAGCCTGGTTTTCGGACCCGACGGTCGCCCATCGCATGGGTTTTGTGCCGCAAGGCATCGGCGCCGATCTCATCGCTACCCAAAGCGGGTTCAGCCGCACCGATGTGGATTCCTTCGCGGTCGAAAGCCAGAAGCGCGCGGCGCAGGCCTGGGCCGAGGGGCGGTTCGCCAAATCAATCCTGCCGGTGAAGGACATGCTGGGCCTGACCGTGCTCGACTATGATGAATTCATCCGTCCGGACACCACGCTCCAGACTCTCGGCGCGCTCAAACCGTCCTTCGCCGATCAGGGCGAAATGTTCGGCTTCGACGCCGTCGCCCTGCTGCGGTATCCCGATGTGGAGCGCATCGATCATGTGCATCACGCCGGCAATTCAAGCGGCATCGTCGATGGCGCAGCCGGCGTGCTGATCGGCACCAAGGAGATGGGCAATCGTCTCGGCCTCCGTCCGCGCGCCCGTATCCGGGCCTTCGCTGATGTGGGGTCCGAACCCACCATCATGCTCACCGGCCCGTCCTACGCCGCAGAGAAAGCCCTCAAACGCGCAGGCATGACCAAATCCGACATCGATCTTTGGGAACTGAACGAAGCCTTCGCCGCCGTGGTGCTGCGCTTCATGGAAGTGCTCGATATTGATCACAAGGATATCAATGTCTGCGGCGGCGCCATCGCCATGGGCCATCCCTTGGGCGCGACCGGCGCCATGATCCTCGGCACCGTGGTCGATGAACTGGAGCGCAGCGGCAAAAGCACGGCGCTTGTGACGCTCTGCATCGGCGGCGGCATGGGCACCGCCACCATCATCGAACGCGTCTAAGAGACAAGGAAACAGTCATGACCGAGACCATAAAATACACCGTCGACGGCGATGTGGCGATCCTGAGCCTCGATCTGCCCGGCCGTTCCATGAACATGATCACCGAACAGATGATGCGCGATCTCGACAGCCTGATCGACCGCGTGAGCACGGACCCGGCCATCAAGGGCGCCATCCTCACCTCGGCCAAGCCCGCCTTCATGGCTGGCGCGGATCTCACCATGCTGGCTGCCATGTCCAAAAAAGCGCAAACCACGCCCGTCGAGGACGCGCTTGAGCATTGCATGACCCTGAGCAAACTGCTCCGCAAGATGGAAACCTGCGGCAAGCCGTTTGCCGCCGCCATCAACGGCCTGGCCATGGGCGGCGGGCTTGAGATCACGCTCGCCTGTCATTACCGCGTGGTGGCCGACGATCCGAAACTGCAACTGGCCCTACCGGAAGTGAAAGTCGGGTTGCTGCCCGGTGCCGGGGGCACTCAGCGCCTGCCGCGTCTGATGGGCGTGCAGGCGGCGCTGCCCTATCTGTTGCAGGGCCGCTCCATGAGCCCGCAGGAAGCGCTCGGCTTTGGTGTCGTGCATAAGATCGCCCCCCTCGCCGATGTGGTCAATACCGCCATATTGTGGATCCGCGAAGGCGGCAGCCCGGTGCAGCCCTGGGATCAGAAAGGCTTCAAGGTCCCCGGCGGCTCCGGCGCCATGACGCCGAAAATCGTCCAGACCTTCATGGCCGCCGAGGCCATGCTGCGGCGGGAAACCAAGGATGTCTATCCAGCCCCGCAGGCCATTCTGGCCGCCGTCTATGAAGGCCATCAGGTGCCGATCGATGCCGCTCTCCGCATCGAAGGCCGCTATCTCACCTCGATCATTCTGCGCCCCGAGGCGGCCAACATGATCCGCACCCTGTTCGTCAACAAGGGCGAGGCCGACAAGCTGATCCGTCGCCCGGCAAATGTTGAAAAGAAAAAGATCGCCAAGCTCGGCGTACTCGGGGCCGGCATGATGGGTGCGGGCATCGCCTATGTCTCGGCCCAGGCCGGGATGGAGGTCGTGCTCATCGACATGAGCCAGGAGGCCGCCGACAAGGGCAAGGCCCATGCGGTCGACCTTGTGGAAAAGGACGTCAAACGCGGCCGTATGACCCGCGACAAGGCCGACGCGCTTTTGGCCCGCATCACCGCGACCACCGACTATGCGCAGCTCGCGGGCGGCGATCTCGTGATCGAGGCGGTGTTCGAGGATGTGAAGATCAAGGCCGACGTCACCGCCCGGGCCGAAACCGTGATGCCGGGGGATTCGATCTATGCCTCGAACACCTCGACCCTGCCGATCACCGGATTGGCAGAGGCGTCGAAACGGCCGGAACAGTTCATCGGCATTCATTTTTTCTCGCCCGTGGAAAAAATGCCGCTGGTCGAAATCATCGTCGGCGAGAAAACCGGCGATGCAGCATTGGCCCGCGCGCTCGATTATGTACAGCAGATCCGCAAGACCCCCATCGTCGTCAATGACAGCCGCGGCTTTTACACCAGCCGCTGTTTCGCCACCTACCCGACCGAAGCCATCGCCATGCTGAAGGAAGGCGTCAAACCGGCGCTCATCGAAAACGCCGGGCTTATGGCCGGAATGCCGGTCGGTCCCTTCGCCGTCGGCGACGAGGTGTCGATCGAACTCATGTATAAAGTCGGCAAGGCCACCAAAGCCGCGCTCGGTGACGCCTATCAGCCGCACCCGGCCGACGCCGTGGCCGAATATTTCGTCACCAAGCTCGGCCGCATCGGCAAGAAGGCCGGCAAGGGCTTTTACGATTACCCGACCGACGGTTCGAAAAAACATCTCTGGCCCGGCCTCGCCGACGAATTCCCGCCCGCCGCAGACCAGCCATCGGTAGACGAGGTCAAGGAACGGCTCCTCTACCGCCAGGCCATCGAGGTCGTGCGCTGCTATGAGGAAGGCGTCCTCAAAGCCCCCGCGGATGCCGACGTCGGCGCAATCTTCGGCTGGGGATTCGCTCCCCAGACCGGCGGCCCGCTGTCGATGATCGACACCATCGGCCTGCCCAAATTCGTCGCCGAATGCGACCGCCTGGCCAAAGCCTACGGCGACCGCTTCACCCCCCCAAAACTGCTACGCGACATGGCCGCAAAGGGCGAGACCTTCTACGCCGCATGATGAACAGGCGCCATGTGATGTGCTGAGGCAGGCCCCTGCCTCAACACGAATGGAGACTCGATCAGAACCCAACCAGAAAAACTAACCGCCGTATATATTCATTGTCATTGCCGGGCTTGACCCGGCAATCCATGGATCAACCGGCAAACTGCTAGCCAGATGGATTGCCGGGTCAAGCCCGGCAATGACAAAATAAAAGCGAGAAACCCCCGTCATCGCGAGCCGCGCAAGCGGCGTGGCGATCCAGGGCTTTGGTCAGGCTCTGCCACGGCGGGACTGGATTGCTTCGGCTGGCGCCTCGCAATGACAGGTGGTTGCTGGCTGAACTCTGACGGACAAACCATCCCCATTGCCCTCCGGCATATTGTTATACTATAACATCCGCAACATCCCAGTTTCGGAGATCCGTCAGTGCGGCAGGCCATCCTCAGTCTTGTGTTTTTTCTGGCCGCGCTTTTGCCTGCGCAAGCCGCGCCGCGGGTGGTTGTGAGCGTGCTGCCGCTGCATGCGCTCGTGAGCGAGGTGATGACCGGAGTCGGCACGCCGCACTTACTCATTCCACGCGGGCAATCGCCCCATGATTATGTCCTGAAGCCATCGGACGCCCGCGCGCTTCGCTCCGCCGCCCTGATCATACGCGTCGGCCCCGGGCTTGAGCCGGGGCTTGAGCGGCCGCTCGCCGCGCTTGACCCCGCGCGGGTGATCACGCTCCTCGATGAGCCCCCGCTTGAACATCATGTGGAGCGGCGCTCGGCCGAGCGCATCGAGCCCATGATCACCGGCGCGCTTGATCCGCATCTCTGGCTCGACCCTGAGAATGCCATTGCCATTCTGCGCCTCACGGCCACGCGGCTCGCCCGCATCGACCCCGCCCATGCCGCCCTCTATCAGCGCAACGCCGCAACCGCCGTGGCCCGGATCGACCGGCTCAAAGTCACACTCGACCATCTGCTCACGCCGGTACGCGCCCAGCCCTATCTGACCTTTCACGATGCCTACCAGTATCTTGAGCTGCGCTACGGTCTGACCAACCGCGGCTTCGTCGTACAGCAGGCCGAAAATCCGGTGGCCGGAGCCCGGCATATCCGCATCCTGCGTGACATCATCCGCCGCGATCAGTTGCGTTGCCTCTTTACCGAACCGGAATATGAGCCCAAGCTGATCGCGCCCGTGGTCGAGGGATTGCCGGTGCGCGTCGCCATGTTGGACCATCTCGGGACGACCTTGCCGCAGGGACCCGGGCTCTATGAGCGTATGATGGAAAAGCTCGCCCGCGATCTCGCGTCTTGCCTTGACAGCGCGCCGAAGCCATCCTGACCGCCATTCTCATCAAGGAGCGAATGCACATGTCTTTGAGCCGCAAATTTTCCCCCGCTCTGGTCGCCGGTTTTCTCATGGCAAGTCCGCTCGTCGCCGGACAAGCCTTGGCCGCCTGGACCCTCGACCCGGCAAATTCATCGCTGAGTTTCGCCTCAGTCAAGAAGGGCGACGTCGGTGAAGTGCATCATTTCACCGAACTTGCGGGCGGCGTCTCCGACACCGGCGCGGCCAGCGTCACCATCAAACTTGGCTCGGTCGAAACCTGGGCCGACATCCGCAACGACCGCATGCGCGAATTTCTGTTTGAAGTGACGAAATTCCCCGCCGCCACCGTCACCGCGAATTTTGACGCAGCAGCGCAGAAGACCATGAAAGACCTGAAGCCCGGTGCAACCACCACGGTCTCGGCCCCGCTTCAGCTGTCGCTCCATGGCGTTTCACAGACCATAAATGCCGAACTGCTGGTCGCCCGGCTGAGCCCAACCCGCGTGCTCGTCACTCCCAAGGAAATGCTCATGCTCGACGCCAACAAATACGGGCTTGCCGCCGGGATCAAGAAAATGATGGACCTCGCCCAGCTGCCCAGCATCAGCAGCGCCGTACCGGTCAGCTTCGTGCTGCTGTTTAATGACATGAAAAAATAAAGAAACCTGCGAAAAACACTACATTCGGCAAGAAATTGCCGCATTCCTTTTTTATGGTCCTGACCGAGTAAAAGGCTGCGGATGGCAACATCCGCAGCAAAAAAACTATCGGAGGACCAGTATGTCAGTACCCGCCCGCCCCCTGTTGCGCAGTATCGCATTTGCAGCAACCCTCGGCTTGAGCCTTTCCCTGAGCGCCGGAGCCGCATTTGCACAAAATGCCGCCGCCGTTGAGCCGAGCGTGGCCAAGATGCTGAAAAAAGCCGCGGAACGTGATGAAGGCGCGAATTTGCAGGCGGTGACGCTGATCGCCATCGAAGCCAATCCGGAAAAAGCCCTAGACATCCTCGCCGCCGTGGCCGCGATCGCTCCCGACAAGGCGCCGGCCATCCGCTCTGCCGCCATGGGCGCCTTCCCGTCCCTCAATCTCGCCAAGCCGGTGTCTGAACCCGAGCTCAAGAAAAAACCAGGCCTCCTCAGCCTCGACGGCTGGAAAGGCGCGCTCGAAGTCGCCGCCACCCGCAGCACAGGCAATACCCAGCAGACCGCCGCCTCGGTGATCGGCAAGGCCGTTCATGAATCCGAAAACTGGACTCACAAACTGAATGGCCTGTTTGATTTCGAACGCACCGACGGTTTCACCAGCAAAAGACGGTGGCTCGCGGGCTATGACATCAACTATACCCTGTCGGATCGCACCTATCTGTTCGGTAGCGTGCAATATGAAAACGACCGCTTCTCGCAGATCGACTATCGCTTCACGGAAGCCGCCGGTATGGGTTATCGGGTGATCCGCCGCGACAATATGACCTTCAATCTCGAAGCCGGTCCGGGCTCCCGGCAAACCAGCTTCATCGACAACCGCGATGAAACCGAATTCGCCGGTTATGCCCGTTCGGCCTTCCTGTGGAAATTCACCGACACGGCTTCGCTCAGCCATGATCTGGTGTATATCTATGGCAATGACCAACAGACCCTCGACACCACCGCAGCGCTCAAACTGCGCATCATCGGGGCGCTGTCGGGTCAGTTTTCGTACAACTACCGCTATAATTCCGCGCCGCCGCTCGGCACCCATAAAGTCGATACCGTGTCGCGCGCCGGTCTCGTCTATGACTTTTAATCGGAACCGCCATGAACCTGCCGGAGATCACCACGGGTAAAATCATCGGGCTCATCGGGCTCTGTTTCATTGCCGGATTCGTGCTGACAACCCTCGGCATCCGGCCTGATGATTTCTGGTCCGGCATCGTCACCCTGGTGCAATGGCTGCTCAGTCTGGTCAAAGCCATCTTCGCCGATGGCTTTACCTATCTTCTGGTCGGAGCCGCGGTGGTGCTGCCGATCTATGCCGTGGTTTATCTTTGGAAAGCCTGGCGCAAAAAGTAAGCGTCGCTGTTATTGCCGACCCGATAAAGCTGGATTGCCGGGTCAAGCCCGGCAATAACACCTAAATTATTGTCATGCCCGGGCTTGACCCGGGCATCCATGCTGCTCACCCCGCTTGAAGCGCGCGGGCGATGACCAGCCGCTGGATATCCGACGTGCCTTCATAAATCTGGCACACGCGCACATCGCGGTAGATGCGTTCGACCGGGAAATCCTTGAGATAGCCATAGCCGCCCAAGGTCTGAATGGCCGCCGAACAGACTTCCTCGGCCATTTCCGACGCAAAGAGCTTGGCCATGGAGGCCTCAGTCAGGCAGGGCTCGCCCGCGTCCTTGAGGCTTGCGGCATGAAGCACCAGCTGCCGTGCGGCGGCGAGTTTGGTGGCCATGTCGGCGAGCCGGAACCCGACCGCCTGATGCTCGATGATCGCCTTGCCAAAGGTCACGCGATCCTTCGCATACTGGATCGCATAATCGAGCGCAGCGCTTGCCATGCCTACGCTTTGGGCGGCGATGCCGATGCGTCCGGCCTCGAGATTGGCGAGGGCGATTTTATAGCCGTCACCTTCCCGGCCCATCAGCGCGTCACCCGCAACTTCCATATCGTCAAACAGGATCGAACAGGTGTCGGATGCTTTCTGGCCAAGCTTATGTTCGACATTGGCCACGGTGTAGCCCCGGGTCTTGGTGTCGATCACAAAGGCCGAAATGCCTTTCTTGCCCGCCTCCGGATCGGTGACGGCAAACAGAATGGCCACGCCGCCGATCTTGCCTGAGGTGATGAACTGCTTGCTGCCCGAAATCACATAGCCGCCGTCCGTACGCCGCGCCCGGGTCTTAAGCGCCGAGGCATCTGACCCCGCCTGCGGTTCGGTCAGACAAAAGGCTCCGATCTTTTCACCCCGCGCCATGGGGCGGAGAAAGCGGTCTTTCTGGACGTCAGTGCCGTTCGCAAGCACGGCAGCGCAACAGGGCGCGTTGTTCACGCTCATGACCGTCGACACCGCGCCATTGCCGGCGGCGATTTCCATCAGCGCCAGGGCATAGGACACATAATCGGCAGCGGCCCCGTCCCATTCCTCGGGCACGGTCATGCCCATGAGACCGAGCGCCCCCATCTCATGGAGGATCTCCATGGGGATCGCACCCGCGTCATCCCAGGCGGCGGCATTGGGCGCGAGTTTTTCCTGGGCAAAGTCGCGCGCCATATCGCGCACCATGCGTTGTTCTTCGGAAAGGATCATGTGGCGTTCCCTGTCTTCCCATCTGTCATTGCCGGGCTTGACCCGGCAATCCACTGCCCTCGGCAATATGGATGCGCGGGTCAAGCCCGCGCATGACGGAATTCACTTAAACCAGCTCGACCGCCATGGCCGTGGCTTCGCCGCCGCCGATGCAAAGACTTGCCACGCCGCGCTTCAACCCATGATTCTGCAAAGCCGCCATCAGCGTCACCAGAATCCGCGCGCCCGAGGCTCCGATCGGATGACCGAGCGCGCAGGCCCCGCCATGGATATTGACCTTGTCATGATTGAGATCGAGTTCCTTCATGGCGATCATGGCGACCACGGCGAAGGCTTCGTTGATTTCATAAAGATCGACGTCATCCTTGGTCCAGTCGATCTTGTCCAAAAGCTTCTGCATCGCGCCCACCGGAGCCGTGGTGAACCAGGCCGGTGCCGCCGCATGGGTCGCATGGCCGAGCACGCGGGCGATGGGGGTCAGACCGCGCCGCTCGGCTTCGCTTTCGCGCATCATCACCAGCGCCGCCGCCCCGTCCGAGATCGACGAGGAATTGGCCGCCGTCACCGTGCCATCCTTAGCGAAGGCGGGTTTGAGGGTTGGGATCTTGTCGATCCTGGCCTTGCCCGGTTGTTCGTCGATGATGACATCCACCGCGCCACCCCGGCCCTTGACCGTGACCGGCGTGATTTCCCCGGTGAACAGGCCGTCCTGGATGGCCTTTTGCGCGCGCAGAAGCGAGCTGATGGCGAAATTGTCCTGGGCCTCGCGGGTGAACTGGAAATGCTGCGCCGCGTCCTCGGCAAAGCTGCCCATGAGGCGGCCCTTGTCATAGGCGTCCTCAAGACCGTCGAGGAACATATGATCCTGCACCACCTGATGGCCCAGACGATAGCCGCCACGCGCCTTCGGCAGCAGATAGGGAGCGTTGGTCATGCTTTCCATGCCGCCCGCCACCAGCACATGATTGCTGCCCGCGAGCAGCGCGTCATGGGCATACATGGCCGCCTTCATGCCCGAGCCGCACATCTTGTTGACCGTGGTCGCCCCGGCCGCGTCGGGAATGCCCGCGCCCCGTGCGGCTTGCCGGGCCGGCGCCTGACCGAGACCAGCCGGCAGCACGCAACCCATGATGGTTTCCTCGATATCGGCGGGCAGAAGCCCGGCCCCGGCCACCGCCGCACGAATGGCCGCCGTGCCCAGTTCGGGCGCGGTCACGCCCGCGAAATCGCCCTGAAATCCGCCCATGGGGGTGCGGCTCATGCCGACAATGACAACTGGATCCCTGCTCATGATTTTTCTCCTTATGGCCCCGATTATTTATGCTTTTCTACGGGCAGGATCATATCACCGATCCTGCCCGTAGAAAGCTTTTCCGGGCTATGGCTGCCTTGCCTTATGCGGCGCTGCGCGCCTTTTCCGACGGATTGCGGAACCGCGCCATCAGGCTGTCCCACTTGCCCTGCACGGTCTTGAGCGAGGCGTCCTTGACCGGGCCATAACCGCGAATATCTTCGGGCAGCCGGGCAATCTCGACCGCGAGCCCGTGATTGGCGGCGCTGAGCCCGTCCGTCAGGACCTGCACCGCAGCCTCGTAGGCAGTAATCAATTGCCGTTCCACACGACGGTCATGACTATAGCCAAAGATGTCAAAGGCCGTGCCGCGCAGACCCTTGAGCGAGGCGAGCAGGCGAAACGCCTTCAACATCCAGGGCCCGAAGGTCATCTTCCCCGGACGACCGGTTTTGGCGTCGGTTTTGCTCAGAAGCGGCGGGGCGAGATTGAATTCAATTTTATAATCGCCCTCGAACTGCGCCTTCAGATGCTTTTCAAACGTGCCTTCGGTATAAAGCCGCGCCACTTCATATTCATCCTTGTAAGCCATGAGCTTGAAGGCATAGCGGGCGACCGCCTCGGTGAGTGTCGTCTGGCCGGGCGCGACCATGGTCTCCCGGGCGCGCACTCCGGCCACGAGATCGCGGTAGCGCGTCCCATAGGCCGCATTCTGATAGGCGGTGAGGAAGCTCACCCGACGTTCGATCATTTCTTCAAGCGACTGTGACAACGGCGCGGGCGCCGTGGCTTCGAACAGCGGCTTCAGGATGGTTGCCACAGCGCTTTCGTCATGGGCGGCGAGACGGCCGCTCCGGAACGTTTTGAGGCTGCTGTCCACCGCCGTGCCATTCAGGGCAATGGCTTCTTCGATCGCGTCTGCGCTCAGCGGGATCAGGCCCTTCTGATAGGCATAGCCGAGCATGAACAGGTTGGTGGCAATCGAATCCCCCATCAACGCCGTGGCGGTTTCGGTCGCATTGACGAAATGGGTGGCCTCCGGCCGCGTGCGCTTGCGCAAGGCTTCGCGCACCGCCGCATCCTTGAAGTCGATATTCTTATCGAGCACGAACCCGGCCACCGGCGTGCGATGGCTGTTGATGACCGCCGCCGTCTGTTCTTTCCTGAGCAGCTCGACCCCGGCCGGAGCCGCCGCCACCACCGCATCGCAAGCGAGCAGCAGATCCGCACCACCGGTGATGATCTTCGGCGTGTAAAGAACCGAACCCGCCGGACCGACGCGCACATGGCTGTAAACCGCGCCACCCTTCTGGGCGAGACCGGCCATATCGAGCACGGTGACCGGCTTATGTTCAAGATGCGCCGCCATGCCAAGAAGCGCGCCGATGGTGACAACCCCGGTGCCACCAATGCCGGTGACCAGAATGTCATAGGACGACGTGACCTCCGGCAGGACTGGATCCGGCAGATTTTTCAACAGGTCATCAAAGCCGCCAGCCTTGGTTTTCCGCAGCTTGCCGCCATAGACCGTGACAAAGGACGGGCAGAAGCCCTTCACGCAGGAAAAGTCCTTGTTGCAGGTCGACTGGTTGATCTGACGCTTGCGGCCGAATTCGGTTTCAAGTGGCTCGACCGAGACGCAGTTCGACTGCACCGAACAATCCCCGCAGCCTTCGCAGACGAGATCATTGATGATCACGCGCTTTTGCGGATCGGGGAACGTGCCGCGTTTGCGGCGACGGCGCTTTTCGGCGGCGCAGGTCTGATCATAGATAATGACCGTGGTGCCGGTTTCCTCGCGCATTTGCTTTTGCACGTTATCGAGCTCGTCGCGGTGACGGATGGTGATGCCTTCCGGGAACCCGGCGTCGGCCGGATATTTATCCGGCTCGTCGGTGACGATCACCACTTTCTTCGCGCCTTCGGACAGCACCTGATTGGCGATCATCGGCACGCTCAGGGGGCCGTCGAAGGGCTGGCCGCCGGTCATGGCGACGGCGTCGTTGAACAGAATCTTATAGGTGATATTGATCCCGGCCGCCACCGACTGACGGATGGCCAGCGACCCCGAGTGATAATAGGTTCCGTCGCCGAGATTGGCAAAAATATGCTTTTCATCGGTGAACGGCGCACTGCCGACCCATGGCACGCCCTCGCCGCCCATATGAGTATAAGTGGCGGTCGAACGATCCATCCAGGTCGCCATGATATGGCAGCCGATCCCGGCCATGGCACGGCTGCCATCGGGCACGCGGGTCGAGGTGTTATGCGGGCAGCCCGAACAGAAATAAGCCTTGCGGGTGATGTCCGGCTGATAGGCCGCCTGTTCTGTCTCCCGCACCGTGTAATAGGCGAGGCGTTCGCGCATGCGCTCGCTGTCATAGAACCGCGACAGGCGCGAGGCGATGACATGAGCGATTTCACCCACCGAAAGATCGTTTTCGGGATGCAGCAGCCAGTCGCCGCGTTCATCCACCTTGCCGACCACGAGCGGCCGCACATCGGCGCGCCAGTTGAACAATTGTTGCTTGATCTGGTTCTCGATCAGCTCGCGCTTTTCCTCGACGACGAGGACTTCTTCAAGCCCTTCGGAGAAATGTCGTACGCCATCGGGCTCAAGCGGCCAGGGCATGCCGACCTTGTAAAGCCGCAGCCCGATCTCGGCCGCGATGGCTTCGGTAATGCCAAGCTCGGTCAGGGCCTCGCGCACGTCTTCATAGGATTTGCCCGAAGTGATAATGCCAAAGCGCGGGCGCGGGCTGTCCCAGATGGTGCGGTTGATGTTGTTTTTCTTGGCGAAGGCAATGGCCGCGAACAGCTTGTAGCGCTGCAGGAGATAATCGTAATTCTTCCAGTTTTCCTCGATACGGATATTGACGCCGCCCGGAGGCATTTCAAATTCGTCATCACCCGGCAACAGAATCTGCCGCTTTTCCCCGGCTAGCGACACGCTGGCCGAAACCTCCACCGTTTCCGCCAGGGTCTTGAAGGCGACCCAGCAGCCCGAATAGCGCGACATGGCAATGCCAAGGAGGCCGTATTCGACAAATTCCTGCACGCTCGACGGATACAGGATCGGCATCATGATGCCATAGAAGGTATGGTCGGTCTGATGTGGCAGGGTCGAGGATTTGCAGCCGTGATCGTCCCCGGCAATGGCCAACACACCGCCCAAAGGCGCCGTTCCAGCGGCATTCGCATGGCGGAACACGTCGCCGGAACGATCCACGCCCGGGCCCTTGCCGTACCACAGGCCAAACACCCCGTCATAGCGCGCGCCGGGGAACAGATTGACCTGCTGGCTGCCCCAGACCGCGGTCGCCGCGAGATCCTCGTTGACCCCCGGCTGAAATTCGATGTGATGCTCCTGCAGGATCTTTTTGGCCTTGACCAGAGCCTGGTCATAACCGCCAAGCGGCGAGCCGCGATAACCCGAGATAAAGCCCGCGGTGTTCAGCCCCGCAGCCGCATCGCGGCGCTGCTGAATGATCGGCAGGCGCACCAGCGCCTGAGTGCCCGACATGAACACCGAGCCATCGGATTGGGTATATTTATCGTCGAGTGTGACCTTGTCGAATTTCATTCCGATGCTCCCCGGGCTGATCCGCACCCCGGTCTTCCGGGTGTCCGCGAATACGTCAGCAATACTGTACTATTATTACAGAGGACCCCGGAAATGTCCTTGCGATTCATCCGCTATTAGGCATCATACGGCAACAGCGTTTCAGCTTACAGAAAATATGAGAAACAGTAATGCGCATACCCTTAGACGCTATTGATCTCCGCATCCTTGAAATTCTGCAACAAGACGCGGGACTCGCCAATACCGACCTTGCGGAAAAGGTCGGCCTGTCCCCAGCCCCTTGCTGGCGGCGGGTCAAGCGGCTTGAGGACACGGG
Organism: Govania unica; assembly: GCF_027920805.1. Lineage (GTDB taxonomy): Bacteria > Pseudomonadota > Alphaproteobacteria > Sphingomonadales > Govanellaceae > Govanella > Govanella unica. Next base: position 146,376 of record NZ_JANWOI010000001.1, on the reverse strand, counting down.
AATCATCAATCGCCGGGTGGCCATTCTCGACCCCGACGCCGTCGGCCTGCCCATCGTGGTGTTCGCCAGCGTCAAACTGACCTCGCATGGGGCCGACGCGCTCGAACAGTTCGAAAACGCCGTGCTGGCCTTTGCCGAAGTGACCGAATGCTACACCGTAAGCGGCGGCATGGATTTCCTGCTCCGGGTCGTCACCACCAGCATGCGCGCCTATGAAGCTTTTCTGCGCGAGCAGGTCCTGCGCATGCCGGGCGTGAGCGAAGTGCATTCGCGCTTTGTCGTGACCCAGGTCAAATACACCACGGCCCTGCCGGTGCGCCATATCAACACCGCCCAAGATGACCGCCGCGACGGCTGAAACTAAAAGCGACGGCGGGAACTCGAGGGGGGAGGTCTCGACTGATCGGGCTCCACCATCGGGGGTGCATGCGGAGCCAACATGTCCCCGCCGTCAGCATAGTGACGGCGGGGACATGTTTTTGTGATCATCTAAGTGAAAAAGTGCGCTGCCGAACGCCGGAATTTGGCGGCGGGTTGGGGGGTCAGAGATCAGGGTGGAGCGAGTTATAATATAACCCGTCCGCCGTGAGGGTCCGCCAGACATCCGGCCGTTCGGCAGCAACGACGGACAGGTCCGTCGTTAGGTCGAGAATGGCCGCATAGCGCAGGCCATGAAATTCAACAGGCTCTCCGATCGGCTTGAAAGCCAGAGCAAACCTGTTCAGAAATCGCAACATCGGCTTGGTCACCAGCGCCAGCACATGGGTCATGCCTTGCGACGCGCACATCTGCACGATGGCGGTCATGAGCGCGAGCGTCTCACGCGCCGACTCCCGCTGTCCCGACGCCGAGCCGGAAACATCAACCGCCCGCAGAAACCGCGAAGCTTCGGCAGTCGTCGCCTGCGGAAACAGCAGCCCGGCCGCCTCGGCAACCGTCGGCGACACCTGAAGTGTGGGCAGCGAAACCTCGTCATTCGGCAGGATCAAGCGGACAGTTCCAAGCTCAGCCCCGCTCTCGCTGTCCATCAGCAAACTATGGACCGAATACTGGTCGTATTTATCCTGTTCGTACCCGGCAATCTGGTGCGCCCGGTCTTCGAATTGATTGGCAACACAATAAACGTCATAGCGCAAACGATAGACGCGCTCGAGCAAACCCGGAGTATCCGCCGGCACGATGTCGATGCTTCCCCGATCGTCACCCCTGCTCTTTGCAGCGACGACATAAGCCTCTTCCGGCTTGCCCTTCTGGCCAACCGTTGCAGCCCCGACAGTAATGTCCACCGTTTTGACCTTTATTCTGAAAAATTACTCGCCATGAGTAGCCCTCATGACAAACATTTTATACCGGAGGTTACCCCACACGACACGTGTCAAAGCTGTGACAGACCGGAACGTCAGGCAACGTCGCGCAAAAGAGTTAATACAGGTTGCCCAGACGCGGCAAGCGCAAGGTGATTTTCAATCCGCCCTCGCTGCGGTTGCGGGCGACAATCGAGCCGCCAAGGGCATCCACATTGCGTTTCACGATCCAGAGGCCAAGCCCAAGGTGACCACCCGGGGCGCCCTTATGCCCCTGAGAGCGCGTGGTGAAATAGCGATCGAAAATGCGCGTCACCTGATCTTCGGAGACCCCCGGACCATTGTCCGACACGCTGAGCACCGCAAAGCCCCGGTCGCCTGCAAGCTCAAGCTGCACACGGCCACCCGACGGGGTGAAACTGACCGCGTTATCGACCAGATTTTCAATGATCGCCTCAAGCATATCGAGACTGCCACGCACATCGATGCCGGGCTCGACCTGGCTCAGCACCGTGACGCGCCGCGCCTGCGCGAGCGTCGCATAATCGCGCCCAAGCCGTTCGAGCAAACTCGACAGATCCACCTTCTGTTGCGGCGGATGCAGCAGATCCGCCATCAGCTCATCAACCCGCCAGGCGCTGGCAATCAGTTCATCCAGCTTTTCAAGCGACAGCTCGATCACCTCCACGGCTCTTTTGAGACGGGGTTCCTCGGCCCGCCGCTTGATCGGCTCGATCGCCTGACGGATGACCGCCACCGGCGTCTTGAAGGCATGGGCGTTTTCGTGGGAAATCTCACGCAGGGTCTGGGCCGTGCTGTCGAGAGTCTGCACCAGACGATCGAGCTCCTCCGCCACCTCATTGACTTCGCGCGGCCCGCCAAGCTCGGTGAAGCCATGGGCAAGCCGGGTCGAACTGCCGCCCTGCTCCCGGATCAGCCGCGCCCGCGCCGTCAAGCGTTTGAGCCCGCGCCAGACGCTCCACAACACCGTCGCCATGACCAGAAACAGACCGAGATAAATCACTGCACCGAAGCGGATTTCCTCAGTTTCCCAATAGGGCCTGCCAATCGAACTGTCGCGGAAGGCCGCGGTGGAAAAGGCCGTGACCAAAGTCCAGCAGCCGCCCGGCGTTTGCAGCGGCGTGACCGAAATCACCACTTCCTCCCGCGCCGAACCCAATTGATGGCGGGCCGCCTGCGGCACACCATCCCGGCAGGCCGCACCGAGGCGATCGAAAATGCCCAGTCGCTGCATCTCCGCCTGTTCGCGCGCCAGTTCCTCCACCGGCCGGGCCGGAGCCGCCGCCACATAGAAAAACCCCGCCTCGCCACCCTGATCGGTGGGGCCCGGCCGGAAGAACAGCCGGAGCACGGTATCCGGCGCACCAAGCACCTGCAACTGATCGGCGATCACCGGCAGGGCATTGGTGCCCCCGGTCTCAAGCTGCTGACGCAAGACCTCCATGGTCAGGCGGCCGCGTTCATACACACTGTCAAGCAACAGGATGCGCTTGTCGTCGTCGGCGGCCTCGAACAGACGATAGAGCACGACCGGCACGGCAAGAAAAATCAGCACGAGAATGATCAGCCGCGTGGCGAGGGAGACCTCCCACCAACGCTGCCGGCGCGCGACCGGTTTTGCCTCAGCCGTCATGGCCATCACCCCGCCAGCGATAGCCAAACCCGGGGTAGTTCTCGATCACGTCAAATTCGGAATCAACGGCACGGAATTTCTGGCGAATGCGCTTGATGATGGCGCGCACCGTATTGCGCAGCCCCTCATTGCCATCCCCGGCCAGAAATCCCTTGCCATGCACGGTGTCGTATATATCGCGGTAGGTGACATTATGGCCGCGCCGCTCGGTCATCATGGCGACGATATCGAATTCGCGCACAGTCAGTTCGACCGTCTTGTCACGCCAGACCACGCGCTTGCTGTGCGGCCATAAAACCAGCGCGCCGAAGGCCATGGTTTCCGAACGCGGCTCGGCCGACGGCAGAACGCCCGGTGTTTTCGCGCCGCTTTCAATAAGGGCGATGCGCTTCAGCACAATGGAAAAACTACGGGATTTTTCAACGAAATCCACGGCCCCGCCTTCAAGCGCCGCCTCTTCATAGATTTCATCGCTCAGCACCGTGAGGAAAATCACCGGCACCCCGTTGCCCGCCGCACGCAGCCGATGGAGCACGGCCAGACCATCAATCTCGGGCATTTTCCAATCGAGCAACACCACGCCAATATCGTGATGACCGGCAAGATAGCGGAGCGCATCGAGGCCATTGCTGAAATCCTCGACAGCAAAGCCTTCATCTTCAAGATTAAGTCGCAGCGACTCCCGGAACAAATCGTCATCATCGACAATCGCCACCGCCATGCGGGGTCCGGATTGACCGTTTTGGGTCGCAACAGGAGACTTCACCATCACTCCCCGTTCCGATTGGTGCCGGGCCGTTCCGATTTCATGCGCGTCGAAAGCCGTGCGCGGCATTGACTTTCCGCAGACGCGGCGTCCGGGCTCGCATCACCGCCTTCGAACGCATAGGACAAGACCCGGTAGGCCAGCGTTTTCATATCGGGATAAAACCGGACCACCAAAACACAGGGGCCGTCGCGATAATGCCATTCCCGCCCCGGCGGCACGTCGATGGTCAGATCGGCAGGGCCGAGCAAGCGTTCAACGCCCGCGAAACTGCGCCCGATCAGACTGGAGAAATCCGCTTTGTCCACAACCGCGACCGGAGTGCTCGGCTCGGAACGACGGTTGCGCTCGTCTTCGTTCGGCCGCAGACGAGGGCTCGCGTTCGGCGCCTCATCGCTGGTCACCGGTCCCCGGCTTTTTTCAAGGAGATCCGGCTCCGCTGGCCGCACAGCAGCCGGCTTGGCCACCGATGGCACGGGTTTACCCGGTGCCGTACAAGCCGCGAGCGAGAGACTGCAAAGCCCAAGAAGGGACAGCCAGAGAGCATGCCGAACCGTGCGCATTCCACCCCTTTGAGCCTGTGGTTTCTTCATTCTTGTACCTGTCCCGCCAAGCCTTGCCAAGGGCGTTGTTAACCATTGATCCCGACAGAGACTGACCTTGGAAAACTATATTAATTTTCATGGAATATGCGTTTTGGCTCAGCTACAGTAAGCGCACCCACGACAACAAGGACATCCCATGGACCGGCCCAACCCTTCCCCCGAGCCTTTGTCCGGAGCCGAAGCCACGGCGCCTTTTGTCGAGGATTACCTGTCCTATCTTCTGGCCCGGGCGAGCCATCTCGTCAGTCACGAATTCCACGCCAGACTGACGGAGGCCGGACTGTCGGTGCCCGTCTGGCGGGTGCTCGCGGTGCTGTATGATCGCGACAATCTGGTCATCGGCGTGCTCGCCCGCATGGTGCTTCTGAAGCAGCCGACGCTGAGCAAGGCCCTCGACCGCATGATCGCCGACGGTCTGGTCACCCGCAGCCCCTCCACCAACGACCGCCGCCGCGTGCATGTGGAGATCACCGCCCATGGCCGCGCGCTGGTCGAACAGCATATCAAAGTCGCCAAAGACCTAGAGGCCGAGGCGCTGGCCGAGTTCAGCGCCACTGAGATCGCCACCATCAAAACCGTACTCCGCAGCCTGATCGCCAAATTGGACAAGAAACCTGGAGACGACAGCGAATGACAGACAGCTCGACCAGGCCCGATTTTCCCTTTCGCCGGCCACCGGAACTCGACGGGCCGGTCACGCGCCAGCCGGTGGTCATTGCGGGCGGCGGCCCGGTCGGGCTCACGCTCGCCCTCGAACTCGCCCGCCGCAAGGTCCCGTCGCTGGTGCTTGAAGCCGACAAGACCGTGGCCGAAGGCAGCCGCGCCATCTGTTTTTCCCGGCGTACCGTTGAAATTCTTGATGCCCTGGGTGCGGCGGACGGCGTCATGGCAATGGCCCTGCCCTGGCTCCATGGCCGGTCCTATTATCGCAACCATGAAGTCTACAAGCTGACCATGCCCCATGGGGAGAATGACAAATTCTTCCCCATGGTCAATCTGCAACAATACAGCCTCGAACTCGCGCTCATTGACCGCGTGCTGGCCGAACCGCTGATTGATCTGCGCTGGCAAAACCGCGTCACCGCCGTCACCCAGCAGGACGATCATGTGACGCTTGAGGTGGAGACCCCGGCCGGCTCCTACCGCCTTGAGGCCGACTGGCTCGTCGCCGCCGACGGTGCTCGGAGCACGGTGCGCCGCCAGCTCAATCTGCCGCTTCAGGGCCAATCCTATGAAGGCCGCTATCTGATTGCCGATATTCACATGCCGTCCAGCTCCCCTACCGAGCGCCGGGCCTGGTTCGATCCGCCGTCGAATCCCGGCGCCACCATTCTCATGCACAAACAACCGGGCGACATCTGGCGCATCGATTACCAGTTGAACGACGACGAGGATGAAGCCGCCGAACTCGCCCCCGCGCGCATCCATGCCCGCGTCGCCGAGCATCTCGCCTTCATCAAGGAAACCGCGCCCTGGACCCTCGTCTGGGCCAGCGTCTACAAGGCGCATTGCCTGTGCCTTGATAATTACGTGCAGAACCGCGTGATTTTTGCCGGAGATGCCGCCCATCTGGTGCCGATCTTCGGCGTGCGCGGGCTCAATTCCGGCATCGCCGACGCCAATAATCTCGGCTGGAAACTGAGCGCCGTGATTGACGGCCAGGCCCCCGCCGCCTTGCTCGCGAGCTACAACAGCGAACGCCGCGCCGCCACCTTTGAAGTGTTCGAAATGGCGGGCAAAAGCACCGTCTTCATGACCCCGCCGAGCCGAGGCTACAGCCTCATGCGCGAGGCCGCCCTTCAGCTCGCGGTCCATCATGACTTCACCCGCCCGCTGATCAATCCACGGCAATCGACTCCGTTCCGCTATGATGCTGCCACTGACGACCCGGCTTTTGAGGCTGGTCCGCGTCCCGGCGCGCTTTATGAAAACCGTCACCTGCCGGACGGCGGCTTTCTCTCGGATAAACTCGGCCGCGATTTCACCCTGTTGCTGTTCGGCGACGGCCCGGCCCCCGCGCGCCCCGATCTCACCGTGATCCGGCTCACCGACGCTACAAGCCGGGCGCTGTATGACGCTGCCGCCGACAGCGCCTATCTGTTGCGGCCGGACAATCACGTGGCCGCCCGCTTCAAGCATCTCGGGGACCCCGCCGTCCTTCTGACCGCCATCGCCCATGCCCTCGGCCAGGGAGACAAGTCATGACCGCATCCCGTCCATCCGAGCTCGAAGACGGTGTCATCGAGACCCTGTTCGATCACTTGTCGCAAGCGGTGGACCGGGCCGGACCCGAAGGGGAAACTCTGTTTCTCGCCCGGCTCGCCCTGTTGATGGCCGAACAGATCGGTGACCCCGTGCGTGTCAGCGCCCTCATTGCCGCCGCCGAGGCCCGCATTGATGACTGACGCCCGCCACACCCGGTGGCTGACGGTGGCCGCGCTCGTCCTCACCGGCGTGGTCAGCGCGGCCCAGATGTTCAAATATGCCCCGGCCCTGCCCCTCATCCGGGCCGAGCTTGGGATCGGGCTTGTGGCCGGGGGCTGGCTGATCTCTCTCGCCAATATGCTTGGGGCCACGGTCGGCGTCGCCGCCGGTCTCATGGCCGACCGCTTCGGCCAGCGCCGCATGCTGCTGAGCGGACTTCTGATCTTTGCTCTCAGCACCGGCCTTGGCGCTTTCGCCGCCTCGGTTCCGCTGCTGTTTGTCAGCCGCTTTTTCGAAGGCTGCGGATTTCTCTGCATCGTGATTTCGGCCGCGTCGCTGATCGCCCGCGAATGTCAGCCACAGGACCGCTCACTCGCCCTCACCATCTGGGGCTGTTACAACCCGATCGGCGGCACTCTGCTGCTGGTCGCCGCGCCCTTTGTCATGCAGGCCGTCGGCTGGCGTGGACTTTGGCTGGCGCTGTCCGTTCTGACCTTGGTGACCTTGCTGCTTGTGCTCCTGGCCCGCCCCCGCGCGCGGCCGTCTGGGTTGATGCCGGTGGCGATTTCCGCCAATCTGCGGCTCGCTGCGGCGGTCCCCGGCTCCTGGCTCATCGGCGCGAGCTTCGGGCTTTATACCCTCCAATATATCGTGGTCATGAGCTGGCTGCCGAGCGTCATGGTCGAAACCCGCCATATGCCCCTTGGCACAGCCGGCTTGCTGACGGCCCTTGCCGTCGGTGTCAATATCATCGGTAATCTGATTGCCGGTTGGGGGCTTAAACAAAACATCCGCCATGGCGTGTTGATCGGCGCGACGGGGGCCTTGATGGCGGCCTCGGCCGCAGTGATTTTCTCCGACCTTCCGGATCTTTGGCGCTATCTCGGCTGCATATCCTTGTCGCTTTGGGGCGGCATGCTGCCGGGTTCGGTCCTTGCCTCGGTCCCCGTACTGGCCCCGAGCCCGTCGCAGATCGGCGCCGTCAATGGCTTTGCCGTTCAGGGCTCCAACATCGGGCTGCTGCTTGGGCCGCCCATCGCCGGGGCGATCGTGGCCCTGACCGGAACATGGAACAATCTGCTTCTTCTCTTTCTTGTGGCCAGCGCCGCCATTATGGTGGCGGGCATGCAGCTCGCCCGCCTTGAAGCGCGCGCAAACCGGGACCCGCATGAGGCATGACACTCAATCTCACCGCCGCCATTGATCTGAAATATCTGCTCTATATCTGCGACATGATCGGGGTCGGGGTGTTCGCCATCACCGGCGGCCTGATGGCGGCGCGGAAGGGCATGGATATTTTCGGCTTCATGGTGCTTGGCATCGTCACCGCCATTGGCGGCGGAACCACCCGCGATCTCATTCTCGGCCTGCCGGTGTTCTGGATCGAGGACCCGAATTATCTGCTTGTGGCGACCATCGCGGGCGGTGCCATGTTTTTCCTTGGCCATGTGTTTTCGTCGCTCACCCGCACGCTGTTGTGGCTCGATGCTGCCGGAATGGCGCTGTTTGCGGTGGCCGGGGCCGGTTGGGCCATCGCCAAGGACGCGCCCTTGTCCATCGTCCTGTTCATGGGCGTGGTCACCGCCTGCGGCGGCGGCATGATCCGCGATGTTCTGGCCCGCGAAGTGCCGTTGGTGTTTCAGCGCGAGATATATGCCATCGCCGCGCTCGCTGGTGCCGCCACCTATGGGCTGTTGGTATTTTATACAAACTTTGGCGCCTGGGCCATGACGGCGGGCGGTGCTGTCGCCTTCATCATCCGTGGGCTCGCCATCCATTTCGACCTGTCCCTGCCGGTCTATCAGACGAAAGACATGCGTAAATGACCACCGACCTGATCTATCTCGCCCAGGACGGCGATATCGCCACCATCGTGCTCAACCGGGCCGACAAGAAAAATGCCCTCACCCAAGCCATGTGGGAAACCCTGCCGCGCCTTGTGGCCACAGTCGAAAACGACCCGACCGTTAAGATCCTGATCCTCAAATCCGCCGACCCGAGCGTGTTTTCAGCCGGAGCCGACATCGCCGAATTTCAGGAAATCGCCAAGGACCCGGCGCGGCGCGAAAGCAACCGCATCGCCATTCGCGAAGGCCAACGCGCCCTCGCCCGCATGAGCAAACCCACCGTCGCGGAAATCGGCGGCGCTTGCGTCGGTGGCGGCTGCGGACTTGCGCTCGCCTGCGATATCCGCATGGCGGCAACCGGAGCACGTCTCGGCATCACTCCGGCCAAGCTCGGACTGGTCTACAGCCTGCAGGACGCAAAGCATCTGCTGGAGGTGGTCGGCGCGAGCCACGCCAAATCGATCCTCTATAGCGGTCGCCTTGTCGACAGCGACGAAGCCCTGCGCATCGGCCTCATCAACAGCGTCCATGCGGCTGAGGATCTCACCAACGATGTCCGCCGTTTCGCCCAGTCCATCGCCGACAATTCGCAATGGAGCGTGCGCGGCATCAAACAGGTGATCCGTGCCATTCTCGAAGGCGCCACCGACGACACGGCGGAAACCCAGGATCTGTTCCGCCAGAGCTTCGACGGCATCGACCATGCCGAAGGCGTCGCCGCCTTCCTCGCCCGCCGCAAACCGGACTTTCCGTTCAGATAAGCCCGAGCACTGATTTCACCAACGCCAGGATCAAAAGCGCCACGCTCGGCAGAAAGGTCAGCATGAAACCGAGCCCGCGTTTCGTCGGATCAGCCTTATAGGACAGGGCATAAAGCACCCGCCCAAGTGGCCACAGCAGTCCAATAACCGCCGGCCAGATCGTCATATAGGACAGATAGGCGAGCCACAGCACCGGCAGAAACAGGACAATCTGTTCAAGCGTATTCTGCTGCACACGGAACACGCGCTGGAAGTCCTCCGGCCCCTCAGTCGCGGGAGCCTTGACGCCATGACGTCCACGCGCCCGCCCCACGAGAACCATGGTCCAGATATAGACCAGAAGCGCCAACCCGCTTACCAGCACAGTAAGATCAAATGCAACCGTCATGCGTTTCCCTTTTTCCTCGCCCAGCCAAGGAATGCCCTATAGGATGGCGGCATCAGACGATGCCCCGCCCGCAGTGATATATCAAGCAGCCTTACATACCAAACAACATGAACACTCCCTTGACCCGCAACTTTGATCCAAGCCTGCCGCTGTATCAACAGATGGCGGAAACCTTGCGGCATGAAATTGAAAGCGGGGTCTATCCGCTCGGCTCAAGCCTGCCGACCGAGGCTCAATTGTGCGAAAGCTATGCCGTGAGCCGCCATACGGCGCGCGATGCGCTCCGGCTTCTCGAACAGGCGGGCTATGTGTCGCGGCGGCGCGGCGCCGGCACCTATGTCGAAGCGGTGCGGCCGCGCAGCCGCTATGTGCAGTCGCTTGAAAGCATCGACGATCTCTTTCGCTATGCCCATGACACACGCTTTGTCATTGATGACGTCAAGCGCCTGAAACCGAACGCGACCCTTGCCGCCTTTCTCGATACCCCGCCGGGCAATCCCATGCTGCGGCTCACCGGCCGCCGCTATCCGATCCTGAGCGACCGGCCGTTTTCACTGACTGAAATCTATCTCGACCGCAAATTTGAAAGCGCGCTACCGACCATCGAAAGCCATCGCGGCGCCATCTGCGCTCTTCTGGAAGAGCTGTTCCCCGTGCGCATCAAACGCATCGGCCAGGATATTCAGGCCCTCACCCTCAATGACGAGGACGCCGCCCGGCTCGAGGTCAAACCGGGCACGGCGGCGCTCAAGGTGGTGCGTCGCTATTACGACAGCGACGGCGCCTTGCTTGAGGTCTCAAGCAATCTCTACGCCGCCGCCCGCTTCACCTACAGCAGCTGGATCGACCGCGACGAAACCGCCTGATCCGTGCTTCGAGACGGGCTGCGCCCTCCTCAGCACGAACGGCAGTACGCGAGAATGGTGGAAATTGGGCTTCTAGCCCGATCGTGCTGAGGAGCGAAGCGTCTCGAAGCACGGGATCGCGGGACAAGGTCTATCCCCGGGCCGCACGGGCCGCGTTGGCTATTCTGAGGCAGGCGCGGGCACAGATGGTTTCGGCGGGCAGAAGCGAGGATTTGGCATCGGTTTCGGCGTCCTGCACGATGCGGATGGCGGACACCAGACGCTCGGCCGACCAGCGGTTGAGCTGGGTGGTGAAGGGTGACACGTCCTTGAAAAAAAGCGGCGGACGCAGGCGTTTGACCGCCTCATCGGGCCGCGCACCTTCGGCGAGATACCCTGAGGCTTCATATAACCGAAGCAAGCGGCGCGCCACCGCCCGCAACAGACCGACCGCCGTTTCACCCTGAATAAAAGCCTTTTCGAGCGCCCGGTCGAGGGCCGGAAGATCACCCCCCGTGGTCGCCGACGCCACTTCGTCGATGGCGGTCGAGGAACTGTCGCCGATGATCGCCTCCACATCGGCAAGCCGGATCATGCGGTCGCTGTCCGCCGCTTTATAGAGCCCGAGTTTCTCGAGTTCGCCGCGCGCCACCATGCGGTCGCTGCCGAGATGATCCACAAGATAGCGTCCGGCGTCCTGCTCGATCCTGAGCCCCTGGGCCTCAAGCGACGCGCGAATGAGATCACCGATCGAGCGCGCATCATCGTCATAGCAGGCGATGGCCACCGCGTTCTGAGCATCCTCAATCAGCTTGCGCAGGGCCGAGCGCGGGGTGAGGTCGCCGGCCGCGAGCACAATGAGACTGTCGCCCTTATAGTCGCCGAGCACAAAGCCGAGCGGTCCAGCCACCGCCTCCCCAGCAGCATCGATGCGCACCACCCGGCGGCCGCCCAGCATGGACATGGCCGCCGCCTCATCCCCAAGCCGAGCCGGGTCGGCGGCAATCTCGGACGAGGTCAGGTTCGAGACATTGAACGGGTCTTTCAGATCCGGCACCACCTGACGGGCGATGGTCTCGGCGCGTTCCCGCACCAGCCCTTCGTTCGGGCCATAGACCAGCACGGCTGCATAGCGGCGATCGAGGGCGCGGAGTTGGCTGTCGACGTCACGCGGGCCGAGCTTCATGGCTGCCGCGCGCTCCTAATCAGACTTTGGGGAAGGTTGCGGCGCGACCTCGGCAGCATCCTTGCGCGGTTCGCGGAAGAACAGCCCGAGCCGGCTCACAATACGGTCGCTCAGATCGCGGGTCAGCCGCTGCTCCATGTCGCGTTGCGCCATGACCGTGGCGAAATCCGACTGCGACACGTCATAGGAATTGTAGGTCTGGGTGGTTTCGCTCAGCACCGTTTTCTTGCTGGCGATGTCGATCAACCGGTATTCGGCCGACAAGCGCAGGCCATAGCGCGTCACCGATTCATCCTGGCGGAAGCCAAAGCCTTCGCGATGCTCGGTCAGTTTGAGCTCAAGCCGGTAGCGCGCCGGGGCCACGCCGCTCGCATAAAGCCGCTCGCTGAGCGCGTTCGACATCTGCTGGCCGACGCGGAAATTGCGCCCGGCATCATTCCGGAGCGGGGCAAGCTCAACCGCCGCGAGATCGGCCGCAGCGCCACTTGCCCCATGCAGACCGCCCGGCGCGTACATCGGTTCGAACCCGCAGGCCGCAAGCGCGGCCGCGAGACTGAACACTCCGATCAAACGCGCCATCCAGGTCATGCGTCAGGCTACCACATTGACGATGCGATTTGGCACCACAATGACTTTTTTCACCGGCTTGCCATCGAGCGCCCGTTGCACTTTCTCAAGTCCAAGGGCCAACGCCTCAAGTTCGGCCTTGTCCATATCCTTAGGCACAGTGATGGTATCGCGAAGCTTGCCCTGCACCTGCACGGCGATGGTCGCCGTATCGTCGCTGAGCAGGGACGGATCGGCTTTGGGCCATAAGGTTTCAGCCACAAGCTTCTGATGGCCCAACTCGGACCACAGCTCTTCGGCGAGATGCGGCATCATCGGGTTGATCACCAGCACCACGGCTTCGAGCGCTTCGCGAATGGCAAAGGCGAAATCAGCCGCCACCGTGCCTTCGGCCTTGATGCCGCCAAGGGTATTGGCGAATTCATGAACAAGGGCCACAGCACGGTTGAAATGGAACTCCTCAACCGCCCGGGTCACCGCCGCCACCGTCTTGTGAGTGGCCCGGCGCAGAGCCAAAGCTTCCGTGCCGAACTCCGCCGGAATAGTGGACCCGGCCGCGCCCGCCTGCGGGGCGAGCGTGGTCACCAGACGCCACAGACGCTGGGTGAAGCGCCAGGCGCCTTCGATGCCCTGAGACGTCCATTCAAGATCGCGTTCAGGCGGGCTGTCCGACAACACGAACCAGCGCGCGGTGTCGGCGCCATAGGTTTCAATGATATCGGTCGGATCGACCACGTTCTTTTTCGACTTGGACATTTTCTCGGACCGGCCGATGGTCACCGGCGTGTCGGTGCCCTTCAGACGGGCCGCGCCCGTGTCGTCATGCTCCACCTGATCGGGGAACAGATATTCCCCGGCCGGACCGCGATAGGTCTCATGGCAGACCATGCCCTGGGTGAAAAGCCCGTCGAACGGCTCGGACAAGCCCACAAGATCGACTTCTTTCATGGCCCGGGTGAAGAACCGCGAATAAAGAAGATGCAAAATCGCATGTTCGACACCGCCGATATACTGATCCACCGGCAACCAGTAATCGGCCGCCTCACGATCAAACGGCGCCGCCGATTTCGGCGAGCAGAAGCGGGCGAAATACCAGCTCGAATCGATGAAGGTATCGAAGGTATCGGTTTCCCGCCGCGCCGGTTCGCCGCAGGTCGGGCAAGCCACATGCTTCCAGGTCGGATGATGATCGAGCGGATTGCCCGGCTTGTCGAAGGTCACATCGTCCGGAAGCTTGACCGGCAGTTGATCCTTCGGCACCGGCACGATGCCACAGCTCGGGCAATGAATGACCGGAATGGGACAACCCCAATAGCGCTGACGCGATACGCCCCAGTCACGCAGACGGAAATTGACCGTGCGGGCACCAAAGTCACCGGCTTCGGCGCGGGCCGCCACTTCGGCTTTGGCGGCATCGATCGTCAGGCCGTCAAGAAAGCGCGAATTGGCGATGCGGCCGTCGTCCACAAAGGCCTCCGTGCCAACCGTGAAGCTTGCGGCGTCCATCCCTTCAGGCACCACCACGGGCAGCACCGGCAGGTCATATTTGCGGGCGAAATCCAGATCGCGCTGGTCATGGGCCGGGCAACCGAAAATCGCCCCGGTGCCATAATCCATCAGCACGAAATTGGCCACCAGCACCGGCAGATCCCATGTATCGTCAAACGGATGCACGGCCTTCACGGGCAGGCGATAGCCCTTTTTCTCCGCCCGTTCGAGCGCTTCTTCGCTGGTTCCGGTTTTGCGGCATTCAGCAATGAACGCAGCCAATGCCGGGTCGTTTTCAGCGAGCTTCAGCGACAGTGGATGATCAGCAGCGATAGCGCAGAAGCTCGCGCCGAAAAGGGTATCCGGCCGGGTAGTATAGACTTCAAGCCGGTCCTGCCCCGCCGGCGCATCCTTCAGATCGAAGAACAGCCGCAGACCTTCCGAACGGCCGATCCAGTTTTCCTGCATCAACCGCACTTTTTGCGGCCAGCGCGGCAGATCGTCCAGCGACGCCAGAAGTTCGTCGGCATAATCGGTGATCTTGAGGAACCATTGCGACAGCTTGCGCCGTTCCACAAGCGCGCCCGAGCGCCAGCCGCGGCCGTCGATCACTTGCTCGTTCGCGAGCACGGTCATGTCCACCGGATCCCAGTTGACCCAGGATTCCTTGCGGTACACCAGCCCGGTTTCCAGGAAATCCAGGAACATGGCCTGTTCATGCTGGTAATAGTTCGGGTCGCAGGTAGCGAACTCGCGCTCCCAGTCAAAGGCGAAACCGAGATCTTTCAGCTGCGACCGCATATGGTCGATATTCTGATAGGTCCAGGTGGCCGGATGGGTGTTGTTTTCAAAGGCGGCGTTTTCCGCCGGCATGCCGAAAGCGTCCCAGCCCATGGGATGCAGCACATTGAAGCCCTGAGCACGGCGATACCGCGCCACCACATCGCCCATGGTATAATTGCGCACATGGCCGAGATGAATGCGGCCCGACGGGTAGGGGAACATTTCGAGGACATAATATTTGGGGCGGCTGCGGTCTTCATCGGTGACGAAGCTTTTGGCCTGTTCCCAGGTCTTCTGCCATTTCTTCTCGGTTGCTCGCGCATTGTAGCGAGACATCGGCTGCCCTCTTGACGTTCAGAGAATTACAACATGATCAGAGGCGGCTGGATACTGCCGCCCACGACCTCAAAAAATTGAATCTTAATTGCTGCCGGGAACCTGCGACAGGCGGATCCGCCGGGCTTGCAGCAGAATGGCGTCGGCCACGTCTTTTGACGCCTGGACCATGTCGGTATCATCGACCCACTGACCGCCACGCAGATGCTGCTTGAACACATTGACCTTGAGCGCGTCGGCGCGCAGACCCTTGTCGAGGATATAGACCGTCACCTTGCCGCGTTCGCTCTGATCGGACGGATTGACGTACCAATCGGTGATGATCACCCCGCCCTGCGCATCGGCGCTGGCCATAGGCATGAAATCAAGCGTTTGCAGGCTGGCCTGCCAGAGATAGGCATTGACGCCGATTTTGGAGATGGTTTCGGCCGCAAGCGTCCGTTCCTTGATCACATCGCTGCGACCGCCGCCAAACCAGCTGCAACCGCCAAGCGACAGGACCACAAGGCCCGTTACAACCGCACCCGCGCCCGCGCGCAGAACTTTCGAAATACCCATGCTCACGCGACTCATGTTTTCTGTTGCCCGCCAAAGAGCTGCCATGACCGGCCGGAAGCATCATGAGCTTCCCGCCATGGCCGCATAATTTCATCCGCCTATGTTCTAGTGCCTTTCGGCCTTTTATGGAAGCAGTTCTGTGCGTCCCGAGCAGCCGAGCGAGGCATCCTGACCGTTTCCAATCCTGATCCGGATATCGTGGGAGGGCTTCCTTTAAGCTTTTCAGGCGTCCGTCCGAGGCTTTTATGATGGATTTTGACCCGACTGTTGCCGTTTCAACACGGTTCAGCCCTTGAGTTTCGGTGCGTCTGGCCTTAGATAATATGACGTGGGCTAAACTCTGCGCTGGAACTGTGATTTAAAAATCACTTAAGAGGTATGAGAGGTTCAGAAAACCTTTCACAGGATCACAGTTCGTTGCACAGTATGGCTATAAACATCGACCGTCCTATGTCCGGGGCGGATACGACGAGCGGGAGGATAACGGCGGTGTCATCCGTCCGGACCATTGGCATTCTGACAGTGCTCGGGATCGCGTTGGCGATGCCCGGGTTTGCGCTTGCCGATGGCTCAACGGGCAAAAGCCGCGCCGCCACAAAAGCCGCCGTCGACGGCCCAAAGGCCGAGGCCAAATCGAAATTCATCTATCTTGACGACGGGTCGGGTGGCAACGACGACCATAGCGCGCTGCGTAATGTGCCGGCGCGCTCCATGTTCCGTCTTGATGGTGAACGTCCGGTCACCGACAGCAACAGCCTTGGCCTCAAGCTCAGCAGCCGTCCCGCGCTGGTGCTCGATCCCCAGAATGCTCCGGCCCTTGGCGCCGGCATCCGGGTCGATGGCTTTGGCGTCACCGCCGATCAGCGCAGCACTCTGCAGATCAGCACCGGGTCCAAAAAATCCAAATCCGGCCGCGACAACTTCGGCGTCTGGGTGACCTCCGAAAGCAGCCGTGCCGGCAACCAGTCCATCGATCTCGCGCTCGAGCCCGCCGCCAAGCGTCCGAACTACACGGTCGGCGTCAATGTCGGCTATCATGGCTTCACGTTCGGCGCCTCCCTGTTGCGGGAACAGAATGGCCTTGATCTGTCCTATCAGGGCTATGACCTTGGGGTCGGCTATTTCGGCCGCAGCTGGTTCACCAATCTGCAGGTGGCCGGGTTCCGCAATGACAGCAACCCGCTCTATTATAATTTCATGGGCGACCGCTTCCGCGCCGTGGAACTCGGTGCCGGATATATCATCTGGCCCGGATTTACCTTCTCCGGCCGGTTCAAATATTTCGACTATGGCAACCCGCCCTTCCTGAACAACCGCGCGAACGAAGAACAACATATCTTCTCGCTCGACACCCGGTTGAACTTCTAGCCCCTCCGCCAAAGAACTGGATCGCCACGCCGCTCTCGCGGCTCGCAATGACGACATCCCCTTGCCGTCATTGCGAGCGACCGCAGGGAGCGCGGCAATCCAGACTTCCGGGACAACCACCTCCCCTCAACACCGGCCCTACCTTCAAGCCCACCCGCCAAAGTGCTGGATCGCCACGCCGCTCTCGCGGCTCGCGATGACGACATCCCGTTGCTGTCATTGCGAGCGACCGTAAGGAGCGCGGCAATCCAGACTTCCGGGGCAACCGTCCCCCTCAACACCTGCCCGACCTTCAAGCCCATCCACCAAAGCACTGGATCGCCACGCCGCTCTCGCGGCTCGCGATAACGACATCCCCTTGCCGTCATTGCGAGCGACCGCAGGGAGCGTGGCAATCCAGACTGCCTAAAAACACAGAACACCACCTGAATTAAACACAAAAAATACGTATAAATAATAATGACACATATTTTTTAAGTGTTTTCTTGACTTTCCCACAGGACAAGCGCCTTATACCGCCGTTCACCGGACATTGATCCGGCTTCATGTACATTAGAGATACGGACTGCCAGCATGAGCGCGCTCGACGATCTTGAAAGCCAAAGCATTTACATTTTCCGCGAAGCCTTCAACCGGCTCGATAATATCGCCATGCTGTGGTCCCTCGGCAAAGACTCGAACGTCATGATCTGGCTGGCCCGCAAGGCCTTTTTCGGTCATGTGCCGTTTCCGGTCGTGCATGTGGACACCGAAAAGAAATTCCCGGAAATGTATGACTTCCGCGACCGCTATGCGGCCGAGTGGAACCTGAATTTCATTCGCGAAACCTGCCCGCCCATCGAAGACATGGACCCGGACCTGCCGCCCGCCACTCGTTCGGCCGCGCGCAAGACCGCCGGGTTGAAGGCCATGCTCGAAAAGCATCAGTTCTCAGGCGTTTTCGCCGGCATCCGCCGCGACGAGGAAGGCACCCGCGCCAAGGAACGCGTGTTCAGCCCGCGCGGCCAGACCGGCCAGTGGGATTTCCGCGACCAGCCGCCGGAATTCTGGGACCAGTATAAAACCGATTTCCCGCCCGAAACCCATGTGCGCATCCATCCCCTGCTGCATTGGACGGAAATGGACATCTGGAAGTATACGCATCGCGAGAACATCCCGGTGATCCCGCTTTATTTCTCGCAAAACGGCAAACGCTACCGTTCGCTCGGCGACAAGGACATCACCAATCCGGTCGAGTCGACCGCCGCCACCATCCCCGAGATCCTGACCGAACTCTCCACCACCAAGGTGGCCGAACGGTCGGGCCGGGCCATGGACCATGAGAGCGAAGACAGTTTCGAACGGCTCCGTGCCGACGGCTATATGTAAGTGCGGGGATAGGACCAGACCATGACCAGCATCACCAAGATCCGCCCCCAAGCCGACGACGCCACAAGCGCGCGCGGCCACATGAAAATCGTCATCGTCGGCCATGTGGACCATGGCAAGTCGACCCTCGTCGGCCGCCTCATCCATGACACCGGCTCGCTGCCCGAAGGCAAATATGAAGCCATCAAGGCCATGAGCGAGCGCCGCGGCATGCCGTTTGAATGGGCCTTCCTGATGGATGCGCTGCAGGCCGAACGCGATCAGGGCATCACCATCGACACCACGCAGATCTGGTTCAAATCAGAAAAGCGCGACTATGTGATCATCGATGCCCCGGGCCATAAGGAATTCCTCAAGAACATGGTGACGGGCGCGGCTTCGGCCAACGCCGCAACACTCGTGATCGATGCCCATGAAGGCATTCAGGAACAATCCAAACGCCACGGCTATCTTCTGCATCTTCTGGGCGTGCGGCAGATCGCCATCGCCGTCAACAAGATGGATCTGGTCAATTTCGACGAAGCGGTGTTCAACAAGATCGAGGCCGACTTCCGCGCCTATCTCGCAAGCTTTGGCGTCACCCCGACCTTCATGATCCCGGTCTCGGCCCGCGACGGCGACAATATTGTCAGCCGGTCAGAGCGTGCTCCCTGGTACAAGGGCCCGACCCTGGTCGAGGCGCTCGACGGTTTCGAACAGGTCTCGGCCCCGACCGAACAGCCGCTCCGCTTCCCGGTGCAGGACGTCTATAAATTCGACGACCGCCGCATCATTGCCGGACGCATCGAAACCGGACGCCTCAAGGTCGGCGATACCCTGCTGTTCTCGCCGTCGAACAAAAAGGTGCAGGTCAAATCGATCGAAGCCTGGAGCGTGCCCCATGCCCCGAGCGAAGCCCATGCCGGGCAATCCGTCGGCATCACGCTGAGCGAACAGATCTTTGTCGAACGCGGCGATCTTGCGTCCCATGCGGACCATCCGCCGATTGAAACCGATGTCTTCAACGCCCGCCTGTTCTGGCTCGGCCGCGACGCACTTACGGTCGGCAAACGCTACAAGATGAAGCTCAATACCAGCGAAGTGCAGGTCACGGTTCAGGCGATCACAAAGGTCATCGACACCGACGACCTGTCATCTGCGGCCAGCAGCCGCGTTGAACGCAACAGCGTCGCCGAAGTAACCTTGCGCGCCCGCAAGATGATCGCGCTCGATGATTACAGCACCCTCGCCGAAACCGGCCGCTTTGTGCTGGTGGACAATTACGACATCGCCGGCGGCGGCATCATCAGCATGGACGGCTATGCCGACCAGCGCAAACTGGTGACCCGGGCCTCGTCCAACATCCAGCGCGTCGAACATCGCATCACCACCGACATGCGCGAAGAGCGTCATGGCCATGCGGGCGGCATCGTCTGGTTCACCGGTCTCTCGGGCGCGGGCAAGTCGACCATTGCCGTCGAGGTGGAAAACCGCCTCCATGCGCTTGGCTATCAGGTCTATGTGCTTGATGGCGACAATATCCGCCATGGGCTCAATTCGAACCTCGGCTTCTCGCCCGAGGACCGGGCCGAAAACATCCGCCGCATCGGCGAGGTCGCAGCCCTGTTCGCAAGCGCCGGCGTGATCGCCATCACCAGCTTCATCTCGCCCTACCGGTCAGACCGCGACCGCGCCCGCGAAGTGGCTCCGGACAGCTTCCACGAGATTTACGTGAAAGCCGACGTCGCCACCTGTGAAAGCCGCGATCCGAAGGGACTCTATAAAAAGGCCCGGACGGGCGAAATCGCCGAGTTCACCGGCATCTCGGCCCCCTATGAAGCGCCCGAAGCCCCCGAACTCGTGGTCGATACGGCGAACAGCTCGGTCGATGACTGCGTGCAGCAGGTGGTCGACTATGTGCGGGAAAACTTCTCGCTCGAAAGCCGCCGCGCCAAACACGGCATCTGGCCACCCGAGTTCGATATTTAAGTTATCCGTCCGCCAAAGCGCCGATGGCGGCAATGCCCGCGATCGGCGTCCCGGACAACTGTTGCACCGTGACCCCGTCAATACCCCCAAGCGCGATCACCGGCAGGCTCGCCTGATCCGCAATCGCCGCGAAGGCGTCTAGGCCGAGGGCGTCTTCGCCCGGATGGCTTCGGGTCGGAAAGACGGGCGAGACGAAGACCGCGTCGGCTCCCGCCGTGACCGCCCGCCGCACCGCGTCCCCTGAATGGGCCGCCGCCGTCAGCAGCCAGCGCGGATGGGCAGCCCGCAGGCTTGCGAGATGTTCATAATCGCGTTCCGGGATATGAACCCCGTCGGCGCCTACGTCCTCGGCAATCCGCATATCGCCAGCCACCAGAAAGATCAGCCCGTGATGGCCCGCGCATAACGCAAGGTCGGTTGCGAGCCGCTCGCGTTTCGCATATCCATAGTCACGCAGGATGACGCCACTGCCCGCGGGCAGGGTCGCCACCACCCGCTCCGGATCCGGCACCCGATTATGGTCGGTGAGGAACCAGAGGCGCGGCAACCTGCGCCCGCGCAGGATGGTCGCGGGCAGATGTTCGGCAAAGGTGAAAAGGGCTTGCGCGCTCATGAATGATCTCGATCTGACTACCACCAAGGTGACGGGAAATCTTGCCCAAGTCAAAACCGCCATCGCCAAGGCCGCCCACGCCGCCGGACGGAACGCCGATGACGTGACCTTGGTGGCGGTGTCGAAAACCCATGATGCCGATGCCATCCTGCCTGCCCTGAAGGCCGGGCAGCTGGTATTTGGCGAAAACCGCGTGCAGGAAGCCCAAGCCAAATGGCCCGCCTTAAGGGCGCTCTATCCCGCGATCGAGCTCCATCTGATCGGCCCCCTGCAATCTAACAAAGTGCCCGAGGCGGTGGCGACCTTCGACGTCATCGAGTCGCTCGACCGCGAAAAACTCGCCCGCGCGCTCGCCACCGAATTCACCAAACAGGGCGTGAGCCGCCCCTGCTATATCCAGGTCAATACCGGCGGCGAAGATCAGAAAGCCGGAGTCACCCCCCGCGCGACCGACGCCTTCATAAAACTCTGCCGCGACGATCTCGGGCTGCCGGTTGTCGGCCTCATGTGCATCCCGCCGGTCCATGAGGAACCCGCCCCCCATTTCGCGCTGCTGCGTAAAATCGCTGCGCGCAACGGATTGACCACCCTCAGCATGGGCATGAGCGGCGACTTCGAAAGCGCCATCGCCTTAGGTGCCACCCATGTGCGAATCGGTACGGCGATTTTCGGTAGTAGATAAATTTACAATACCAAATGAACTAAACCATGAAGCTCACCCTGAAAAACATTAAGAATTAACTGTCAATTTTAATGAAGTATCGTCTCCAATGATCATTATTCATAGATGAGAGCCACTAATAGTATATTCTTGTAAGATTCAACGAACATATAGTATCTGACTTGCTGGACTCTCATAAAACCTTGTGAGTAGAATCTCTTAGCACTGAATCAGGTAGTTCACTTATTGCGTGGACAAATTAGTGCTTCCGAAAATCCAAAAATAAGGCGACCGACAATAAGCCGATCGCCCTATGTTTTACTAAGCTCAGTGCACCAATCCTTGGACAGATTTGCAAAGAGCTTTTTCTCAAGAAAGGAGGCGCGCCATGTGGTCCATGGCCCAGATAATAATAGTTAATTAGAACCGCGGGCGCGTCGCTTAAGTGGCGCGTCCACGGCTCAAGTTATCTTTAGTAAGAGCTTAAGTCAAAAAGGACCTTAAAATTATGTCAAAGACCCCAATTAAAGAAACTTCCCCTAAAGTATCCACAATTGCATCAGGTATTTTATCGGGGAAAATTAAAAGCCCTACACCTACTCAAATAAAGAGTGTAGCTGCATCCGCACTCTCTCAAGATCAGACAAAAGGTCAATCACCTAAGAAGCGTTAACAATCTCAGAGCTCACATGCGGAGAGCATCGTTTTCCGCATGTGAGCATTGGCGCGGCGATTTTCGGCAATCGGGGATAATTGAAAGCGGTGAGGATGTGACGTCATGACGTCTAGGTAGCGACTGGTGCATCCATGGATACGCGGATCAAGTCCGCGTATGACAGTATTGGTCGATGTCACTTCTGAATTAGTTTTCTGTCATTGCCGGGCTTGACCCGGCAATCCATGGATCTCGATGCAGCTATCAGGCCCAAGTCCAGCCAGCACTGCCAACAGGTCCTCCCGGGCAAGCGCAACGCAGCCTTCGGTGCCGGCGAAATCCGGGCGGGCGATATGCAGGAAGATGGCACTGCCCAAGCCTGATACAGGCGGGGCGTCGTTGTAGCCGATCTCGACCACGAGGTCATAAAGCCCATCGTCACGCCACATTTTTTCATGGCTCATCGCGAATGGCGGCCGCACCGGGCGGTTATAGTCCGGGTGATCTGCGGCATCGCACCAGCCATCTTGTGGATCGATAGCCTTGACCGGCAGGCCCGTTGCAGGCGCGGTCGGAAACACATCCGGGCGGTAATGGAGCCGCCTCAGGACATAGACTCCCACCGGCGACATATGATCGCCCTCGCGCTTCGCCGCCGTCACCCCAGCCTTGCCGATGGCGCAGGGGTAGCTTTGGTCGCCGGTGAATAGCACACCG
The DNA here is from genome assembly GCF_027920805.1 of Govania unica. Taxonomy (GTDB): domain Bacteria; phylum Pseudomonadota; class Alphaproteobacteria; order Sphingomonadales; family Govanellaceae; genus Govanella; species Govanella unica. The sequence goes on along the minus strand of NZ_JANWOI010000001.1, from coordinate 123,514 downwards.
CGATGAGGCGTCTCACCATCGGGAACAACCACCAGATCCATCACAGATAATGCCCGCTGCGTTTCTTTTTGGTCAGCAGGTAAAACTCATTGTGACCGTTCGACGGAAAGGCGTGCGGCACGCGTTCGGTCACTGTGATGCCGAGCGCTTCAAGCCCCGCGACCTTGTCCGGATTGTTGGTCATGAGCCGCACGGTCCGGTAGCCGAGCCGCTTCAGCATGACGGCGGCGGGCAGGAAGATGCGTTCGTCGGCGTCGAAACCGAGCCGCTCATTGGCATCCACCGTATCAAAGCCCTGATCCTGCAGGCTATAGGCCTTCAGCTTACTGATGAGCCCGATGCCGCGCCCTTCCTGGGCCAGATAAAGCACAATGCCCGCTCCTGCCGCGGCGATCTGGCGGATGGAGCCGCGCAGCTGATCTCCGCAATCGCATTTGAGCGAGCCGAGCAAGTCGCCGGTGAAACATTCGGAATGAAGACGGATCAACACCGGCTCATGGGGCACCGGATCGCCGATCAGGATGGCGAGATGTTCGATACCGCCGTCTTCGGGCCGGAAAGCAATAATGCGGGCATTTTCCGCGTCCGCAAGCGGCACTTTAGCCGCCGCCACCCGCACAAGGCCCAGCGCCGCCGTAGTCTCATAGGCATAAATGGCGGCCGCCCCCACAGCCAGCACCCCGCCAGCCACTAGCGCCGCCGCCTGAGGCGCGCCAAGCGGGGCCGACACCAGTCCCGCGGGCAGCAGGCGGGCGAGCTTCAGCAGCTTCAAAGCCGCACGATGATTGTCCGTGAGCGCCATGGCCCGGGTGCGGAACGGACCCATCAGCGGATGGGACAGATCTTCGGAGGCATCAGCCAGCGCGCGAATGGCAGATGGCGTCAGATGTGCCGCAAGCGTCACCAGCTCCACATCGTCGCCGGTTGGATTGATATGCAGCACCGCCGCCCGGTTGGCGGTCAGGGCCAGCGCCGGAACCGCTCCGGCCCGCGCGACAAAACTCGAAAGACTCTCCGGCGAGGCGATTTCCGCCGGGGCCATCAGAACCGGCCCTGTCCCTCCGTCCACCAGAACCATGCGGCCATAACGCAGCTCCGCCACCGCGCGTTCCACGGCAATGCGGGCCGTCTCCTCGGCGGCGGATGGCAGGGCGGGGCCAGAATCCGGATCTCTAACGCGAACCATCTGATTTTTTTGTCCGTTTGGGAGCCTGAACCCGGTATATAGTAGATGAACAAGCAGGGGACAAGAAATGACCGCCGTCAAGCATATACTCCTTGTCGATGACGACGTAGAACTGCGCCGCACTCTTGCGGAGCAACTCGCCCTCTATAGCGAATTCACCACCAGCGAAGCCGGAACCGGGGCCGAGGCGTTCGAGATCGTCAAGACCACGGCCTTCGATCTGGTGCTGCTGGATGTGGGCCTGCCGGATATCGACGGCCGCGAGGCCTGCCGCCTGATGCGCCGGAACGGGCTCAAGATTCCGGTGATCATGCTGACCGCCTCTGATTCCGACGCCGACACCATCCTTGGCCTTGAAGCCGGGGCCAATGACTATGTGGCCAAGCCATTCCGCTTTGGCGTGTTGCTCGCCCGTATCCGCGCCCATCTGCGCCAGCATGAGATGAGCGAGGATGCGATCTTTGCCGTCGGCCCCTATAATTTCAAACCCAGTGCCAAGCTGTTGATGGACCCCGAGACCAACGCCCGCATCCGGCTGACGGAAAAGGAAACCGCCATCCTCAAATTCCTCAAGCGCGCCGAGGGCAAGCCGGTGCCGCGCGAGACCCTGCTTGATGAGGTCTGGGGCTATAACGCCGGGGTCACCACCCATACGCTTGAAACCCATATCTACCGGCTGCGCCAGAAGATCGAGAAAAACCCGGCCGAGGCGCGTATTCTGCTGACCGACGCGGGCGGCTACCGGCTCGCAACCTGAGCATTACGCACTCAAGGTGTCCCGCCATGAACCTTGATGCCTATTCACGGGAGACGACGACCACTTTCCTGCTGCCGATCGCGCCGGAGTGGCGCAGCCTCATTGACAGGACCGCGGCACTTTAAGTCCTAAAGTTCGAAATCCACCAGCACCGGCGCATGGTCCGAGGGTTTTTCCCAGCCGCGCGCGTCCTTGATCACGCGCATAGCCCGTGCCGTGCCGTCGAGCGCCGGTGTGACCCAGACATGGTCAAGCCGCCGCCCCTTATCGGCCTCGGCCCAGTCACGTGCACGATAGCTCCACCAGGTGTAGAGCTTTTCACTTTCCGGGATGAATTGCCGCATCACATCGCGCCAGCCGCCGGCCGCCTGCAGCCGCGCCATGCGCTCGACCTCGATCGGGGTATGGCTCACCACCTTCACCAGCGCCTTGTGGGACCAGACGTCGGACTCAAGCGGCGCGATATTGAGATCGCCCACCAGAATGGCCCGGGCGTCCTGCCCAAGCCCCGCTGACCAGCTCGTCATGTCATCAAGATAGGTCAGCTTATGGGCGAATTTGTCGTTCTGTTCCGGGTCGGGGATGTCTCCGCCCGCGGGCACGTAAAAATTATGCAGCACCACATCCTGCGGCAGCCGCGCCGCCACGTGACGGGCATGGGCCGCGCCGCCGAAATGATTGCCGTCGAGCGGGTCCAGCGGCAGGCGCGAGACGATGGCCACGCCGTGATAGCTTTTCTGTCCGGCGAAATGCAGATGCTCATAACCACGCTCGCGGAACCAGTCGGCGGGGAACAGACCGTCCTCGACCTTGGTTTCCTGCATGCAGAGAATATCGGGATTTTCGGCCGTCAACAGCCGCTCAATATGGTCGAAGCGCGACCGCAGGGAATTAACATTCCAGCTGACAAGACGAACGGAAGCCATGACCATTACTCTCGATACACCACAACTATGGCACTTGATTTCTGAACGGATTTTCGAGAGTTTTACGCTGCGGCGCGGGGAAAGCCAATCCCCAAAGAAAAAGCGCCCGGCCAGGGGCTGACTGACCGGGCGCCAACGTCGCATATGTCCGATATGCGGTCGACGCAGGCAAAAGGGGACAAAACCTGCGTCACAGCGACTGACGGGACGAGACATCAGGGGGGAACTGTCCGTCCGGTGTATCAGTCGCTACCGATCTATATTGGGGACCGGCATGGCACAATCAAGGCAACGGCCCTTTCGTGACGCCGACCGGCCATCACAATATCGTGAAGGCCGGACAAACGTGCGCCTAGCGACCGCCCTTCCGATTAAGGGGCATGTTGCGCGGGTCCTTGAATGTGAAGGATTTACCACTGACATCCGTATTATAGACGGCGTCAAGCAGGGTCACCCGAGTTTGCAGACCCTGCGGGTCGGTCACTTCCCAGGCCTTGAGCGTGAGCGGCTGATTTTCAAACAACAGGGTGATGAAGCCCTGATCCTTGCGTTTCGGATCGATCACTTTGACCTTGAGAAGCCCACCCGGGTCCCGAGTCGCCGTGGTTTGCAGCTTGCCGCCGCGCAGATCGATGGTCTTCGCCACCAGCACCCCAAGCGGGGTGTCGGAAATGGGCCAGCGCGTCACCTGCTTGATGCTGTAATCGACAAAAGTCAGCGTCGTGCCATCGGATACCACCAGAAGCGGCACCTCTGGCTGATATTCAAACCTGAGCTTGCCCGGCCGCAATAGGGTCAGCTTGCCTTCGGTGACGCTGCCATCGGGCGCCTGCTGAATGAAATTGGCGCTCAGGGACTGAATGTCCTCGAGATAGCGCTCCACACGATCGATGTCGTCTTTCGGCGCCGCCTGCTCCACCGCCACGGGCTTCGGACTCGGGCCCGGCCCACCAATGGCCAGGCCAACCACAGGCAAAGCCGCCAGTGCGGCAATGACACCCGCACCAAGCATGAATTTCCGAGACATAACGCGCGACACACCGCGAATGATATTAGACAAGTTCAATCCCTCTAAGCCCCCCGACTCTCAGGACAAGACTCCTAAGCGCCGATTGAGACAAAAATGAGGCTTATGCGAATAGGCCTCCCCCACCCCGTCATTGCGTTGCGCACCGCTGCAGTCCAGCCCCACCAACTAAAAACCCCAACCAGAATCGCCGCGCCGCTAACGCGGCTCGCGATGACGACTGGGGCCGATGACCGTGCCCCCCACTCCGTCATTGCGAGGCGAAGCCGAAGCAATCCAGTCTCGTCCCACGAAAGGCCCGACCAATGCGATGCCACACTCGGTCGTTAGCCGTGGTCCCCGATCAGGATTTCCCGCTTGCCGGCGTGGTTTGCGGTGCTGACGACGCCTTCGCGTTCCATGCGTTCGATGAGGTTGGCGGCGCGGTTATAGCCGATCTGCAGTTGGCGCTGGATATAGCTTGTTGAGGCCTTGCGGTCACGGGCGACGATGGCCACCGCACGGTCATAGAGGTCCTCCCCCGGGTCCTCACCGGTGCCGAGCATCATGGCGTCAAAGCCGCCCTCTTCCGGTTCTTCGGTGATGTCTTCGAGATATTCCGGCGCGCCCTGGGCCTTGAGGTAATTGACCACCTCCTCGACCTCGCCATCGGACACGAAGGGTCCGTGCACGCGGGTGATGCGTCCGCCGCCCGCCATATAAAGCATATCGCCCTGACCAAGAAGCTGTTCCGCCCCCTGCTCGCCGAGAATGGTGCGGCTGTCGATTTTCGATGTCACCTGAAAGCTCATGCGGGTCGGGAAATTGGCCTTGATGGTGCCGGTGATGACATCGACCGATGGCCGCTGTGTCGCCATGATGAGATGAATCCCGGCGGCCCGGGCCATCTGGGCCAGCCGCTGCACAGCACCTTCGATATCCTTGCCCGCCACCAGCATGAGATCGGCCATTTCGTCGACGATCACCACGATCATCGGCAACGGCTTCGGGTCCAGCAGTTCTTCCTCATAAACCGGCTCGCCGGTTTCGCGGTTGAAACCGGTCTGCACCCGGCGCTTCAGAACCTCGCCTGATTCCGCCGCTTCAGCCACGCGCTTGTTATAGGCCTTCAGATTGCGCACGCCGAGCTTGGACATGGACCTATACCGGTCCTCCATCTCCCGCACCGCCCATTTGAGCGCGACGACGGCTTTCCTCGGGTCGGTCACGACCGGCGTCAGCAAATGCGGAATGCCGTCATAGACCGACAGTTCGAGCATCTTCGGATCGACCATGATCAGACGGCATTCCGCCGGTGTCAGCCGGTAAAGCAGCGACAGGATCATGGCGTTGATCGCCACCGATTTGCCCGAGCCGGTGGTTCCGGCCACCAGCGAATGCGGCATGGTGGCGAGATCGGCAAAGGCCGGCTCGCCGCCGATGTCCTTGCCAAGGGCCAGCAGCAACCGGGCGCTCGCATCCTCGTAAGCCTGGGTATCCAACAGCTCGCGCAGATAAACGGTCTCGCGGGTGCTGTTGGGCAGTTCGATGCCGATGGCGTTCCGCCCCGGCACCACCGCCACGCGCGCCGACACCGCCGACATGGAGCGGGCAATGTCATGAGCAAGCCCGATGACCCGCGCCGACTTGGTGCCGGGCGCGGGTTCAAGTTCATAAAGCGTCACCACGGGTCCGGGCCGCACCGCCGTGATCTCGCCCTTGACGCCGAAATCATCGAGCACGGATTCAAGCATGCGGGCGTTCTGCTCCAACGCCTCGGCCGTGACCTTGTCAGTGGTTTTGCGCGGCGGCGCCTTGGTCAGAAGATCAAGCGGCGGCAGGCGAAACTCCCCGGTCGGCCCGAAGTCGAGGGTCGGCTGACGTTCGCGTTCGGCCCGCTTGCCCGGTTTAACGATGCGTGGCGCGTCTTCGACCCGGGGGGAGAGATCCTCGTCCTCCTCGGGCTCATCCGGCAGCACCGCCACCGCGTCACCGGCTTTGCCAAGCGCCGGTTCCTTGCGCGTCAGTTTCAAATCTGGTTTCAAGGCCGCCATACGGTCGGCCTTGGCCTTCAACTGGCTGCGGCTGGGGAATTTCGGTTTGGGCCAGAAATGCGCGGCTCCACGCGTAATGGTGGCCAGCGTCGCCGCGAAAATCTTCATGATGCGCGCCATCACCCGGCCGATCGCCGCCCATTCCGAACGCGTGAGATCAAGCGCGAACAAATAGACCAGCAAACCGATGATGCCGATGAGACTGCCGTATATCCAAGGATAGAGCCCAAGCCCCAAGCGGCTCACGACCCCCTCAAGCAAATTCATCAACACAAAACCAAGTGACCCGCCAAAACCCGCATCGACCGGCCAAAGTCCCGGCGTCGGCAGCAGGGTCAGGGCCATCACGAGAAACAGGACAGCCACCGGCAAGGCCACAAGCTGGGCCCCGATCAAGGGCAGTCCACGATGGGTTAGGATCCGGAGTCCCCAAGGCAACAGCGGCAAAATCAGCAGAAGCGCCCCAAGCCCCAAGGTCTGCAACAACAGATCGGCCACATAAGCGCCCGGCACGCCAAGCCAGTTCACGGGCATCACATTGGTCGCATTGTTCCAGCCGGGATCGTTCGAAGAATAGCTGATCAGCGCGAGGAAGCCCGCGACAAACAGCAGCCACAGAAAAACCCCCGCGCCCTCCACCAGGCGACGACGCAAAAACACCGTCACATTTTCAGGCAGTAACGGTTTTTTCTTCCGGGACTTTGCGGCTGCACGCGCCAAACGTAGGATCCTTACTCAAAAGACTGTCAAAGAGATACAACACTGGCCCAGATGTCTCAAGAACCGAGCGTTTCCGCAAGCCGCAGCAAACCGCGTTCGGTGGTCTGAAGATCATCCACCAGCGCCACCCGCACATAATCGCGGCCGGGATTGACGCCGTCGGCCCCATCCTGCGACAGATAGGCTCCGGGCAGCACCCTGACCCCGGCCTCACGCCAAAGCGCCAAGGCCGCCGTCTCGCCATCCCCATGACGGGTCGCGCTTACATCAAGCCACAGGAAAAACCCGCCCGCCGGACGGTAAAAACCGAAACGATTGCCAAGAATGCGCGCCGCGAGATCGAACTTCGCCCGGTAGAGATCGCGGTTCGCCTCCACATGGGTCTCGTCATTCCAGGCTGCTGCCGCCGCCGCATAGGTCGGCAGCGGCGAGGCCGGGCCGATATAATTGCGGAACAGCCGGAAGTCGGCGATCAATTGTGGGTCCCCGGCCACAAAGCCCGAGCGCAGGCCCGGCAGGCTCGACCGTTTGGACAGCGAATGAAACACCAGCACATTGGCAAAGGGATCCTCCGCATAGCGCGGATCTTCGCTCGCGATCGCCTGACAGACCTCAAGGGCCCCGGTCGGCGGCACATCGCCATAAATTTCGGCATAGCATTCATCGACGGCGAGCACGAAATCATGCTGGCGGGCGAGCGCGATCAACTCCCGCAGATACCCGGGGCTCGCCACCGCGCCCTGAGGATTGGCCGGCGAACAAAGGTAAACCAGACTGCTGCGCCCAAGCGTCGCCTCCCCGAGGCCCGCGAAATCGGGCATGAAGCCGGTCTCCCGCGTCGCCGCCACATAGACCGGGTCCGCCCCGGCGGCGAGCGCCGCCGCCGTGTAACATTGATAAAACGGGTTCGGCATCAGCACCAACGGCCTCTGCCCCTGTTTTTCCGGCGGTACCGTCACAAAGGTGATGGAAAACAACCCTTCCCGGGTGCCGTTCAATGGCAGGACATGGCGCGCCGGATCAATCATCCCGGTCCCCAGGCCATAGCGCCGGGTGAGCCAGCCAGACACCGCAGCACACCATTCCGGCGTGCCGCCGATGGGCGGATATTTGCCGTAAGCTTTGGGGTCGCTCACCAGAATATCGGCGACGAAGTCCGGCATGCCGTGACGCGGCTCGCCAATGGTCATGTCGATCGGATCCTGTCCCGCCGCGATGCCATCCAACAGCGCACGCAGACGCGGAAAGGCATATTCAGGCAGATGACCAAGTCGGGGATTGCGCAAGGCAGGACACTCTAATGCAAGATCAAACAGAAAACTGTCCGGCTAATCTAGCCATGCCGCCCGCAAAGCAAAAGGCAAAAGGGCGTCGCTGCCCTTTTTGGCGCGGAATGATGCGGAGCTTGTCCGCAGAAGGGGACCCGTAGCACGCCGGTTCCATCCCCAGCTGTCATCCCCGCGAAAGCGGGGATCCAGTCTTTCTTGCCGAGTTTGAGTTTGTGGAGCCGCCGGTCTGGATTCCCGCTTTCGCGCGAATGACAGGTGGGGGAATGACAAGTGAACAGAAGCACGCAAATTTGTCCCCTGCTCCACCCCGCTCTTGAGGCCACAAGGCGCAAGCTCTATGGTGGCGCAGACGAACCCAGAAGGCGGACCCATGGACAGACCCACACAGTTCGACGTCATCATTTCAGGCGGCGGCATGGCCGGATTGACGCTGGCACTGGCGCTTGGCCAAAGCGGCCTTAAGGTGGCGGCCATCGACCGCGAGGCCCCGGCCCATCAGCTGGACCCGGTGTTCGACGGCCGGGCCTCAGCCATTGCGCTCGCCGGTGTGCGGCTGTTTCAGGGCATCGGACTGTGGCCTCATGTGGCGGCCCATGCCACGCCCATCGACGATATTCGCATCACCGACCGCAACTCGCTGCTGCATGTGCATTTCGACCATCGCGCCCTGCCCGCCGGACAGAACGCCGAACCGCTCGGCATGATGCTGGAAAACCGCCATATCCGTACCGGACTGCAAGCCGCCCTTGATGCCTGCCCTCAAGTGACCCTGTTCGCCCCGGACAGCGCCCTTAATGTGACCCGTGGCCCTGCCCGGGTCGAGGTGACGCTTGCGAGCGGCCAGCGGCTTCAGGCCCCGCTGATCGTCGGGGCCGAGGGCCGAAACTCCTCGCTGCGTGAGACGGCGGGCATTCCCGTCCATGATTTTCCCTATGACCAGATCGGCATCGTGGTCACCGCCGAGCATGAAAAGCCCCATGGCAATATCGCCCATGAACGCTTTCTGGCTGGTGGTCCCTTCGCCATCCTGCCGATTTCCGGCAATCGGTCGTCCATCGTCTGGACCGAGCGCACGGCCACGGCCAAAGCCCTGCTATCGCTGGATAGCCGGGGATTTGAGGCTGAATTGCAGAAACGCTTCGGGGACTTTCTCGGGGCCGTTCATGTGAGCGGGCCGCGCTGGTCTTATCCGCTCACGCTCCATATGGTGCCGCGCGCCACCGACCTTCGCCTCGCGCTCATCGGGGACGCCGCCCATGGCATCCACCCGATCGCCGGACAGGGGCTCAATCTTGGGCTGAAAGACGTCGCCGCACTGGCCGAAGCTATTGTGGACGCCGCCCGTATCGGTCAGGACCTTGGCAGCCCCGACGTGCTCGCCAGATATGAACGCTGGCGGCGGTTCGATACTGTGACCCTGTCTTTTGTGACCGATCTGCTGAACCGCCTGTTCATGGTCGAAGCCGCGCCGCTATCGCTCGTTCGCAAGCTTGGGCTCGGGCTCGTCAACCGCCTGCCCGCCGCCAAGACCCTGTTCATGGATCACGCCCGCGGCACCATGGGCGACCTGCCCCGGCTGTTGCGCGGAGAGGCTCTCTAGTCGCGCGTAAGGCCCCGTGTCGCAAGCGCCGTGAGATAGTCACCCCACAACCGCTCATGATCACGGGCGAAGCTTTCGAGCAGCGTCCAGGAGTAAATCCCGGTGTCATGGCCGTCATCAAAGCCGATGCGGATGGCATAGCTGCCCACCGCCTCGACCAGCATGATTTTCACCTGCCGCTTGCCGCCGACGATCTGGCGCTCGGCATTGCCATGGCCGCGCACTTCGGCCGAGGGGCTGTGGACGCGGAGAAATTCCGCGTCATAGCTCACGCCCGGCCGGTCCGCGAACTCAAGCGCCAGACTCATGCGGTCCACCGACACCCGAATGCGCGTTGGCGTCACGAATGACTGCCCTGGTCATCGAGCACGCGGGCTTCTTCCACCAGCATGATCGGGATGCCGTCCCGGATCGGAAAGGCCAGATGGGCTTTTTCACTCACAAGCTCGCCCTTCTCGCGGTCATAGCGGAGCGGCCCCTTGGTCAAGGGGCAGACCAGCACCTCAAGCAGGCGCGGATCAATGGTCTGGCTTGACGCCGGAGTCTCGGTCATGGGTCTCTCCATCAATGAGGGCGGCCGCTCGTATCATCGGGGGCAGCCAGCGCGAACTCAAGAATCGTCACCATGGTCAGCGCCCGCGCGTCCAGGGTTGCGGCCTCCAGCAGCGCCTGTTTTTCATTCGATTCAAAGGGGCAGATCATGGCCAGCGTGTTGACCAGGGTCTCGTCCGGCGCTTCACCGATGATATCCCAGTCAGCGGTCAAGCCGCGCCCGTCAAGAAAACGCTTGAGATCGCCCACCAGACGCTGCCGCAGGGCAAGCTCAACAGGAACGGTCGGCGGCAGGCGGTCGCCCGCGAACCCTTCATAAGACGCCACCACCTGACGGTAGGGCGTGGTATGAGCCAGTTCCTCCAGCACCGTGAAGCGGCTCACGCCCTCAACCGTGATCAGCATGCGGCCGTCGCGCATATCGCGATGCTCGGTGATATGGCCGAGACAGCCGGTGTCGTAAACCGCAGGCTCAAGCCGCCCATCTTCCGGATCGCGCGGCTGGACCATGCCGATCATGCCATCAGCGGCAATGGCGTCACGGCACATGGCAAGGTAACGCGGCTCGAAAATATTGAGCGGCATGGTGGCGCGCGGCAACAGCAAGGCTCCGGCCAGCGGAAAAATCGGAATGACCCGCGGCAGATGCTGCGGCGGCTCAGGCGGCGCAGGCGGCCGAGGACTGTGGCTCGCGTTCATGACTGGCCTCAGGAAAACAGCAGCGACGACAACTTCCGTCGTGCCGCGAGAGTAAAGGGACTGGTGTGACCAAAGGCTTCGAACATTTTGACAAGCTGCTTGCGCGCCGCATCGTCGTTCCAGGCCCGATCGCGCCGCACGATCTCAAGCAGGGCATCGGCGGCATCATCGAACGCCCCGGCCTTGGTCAAGGCGAGCGCCAGATCATAGCGCGCCTGATGGTCATCCGGGTTCGCCGCGAGCACAGCCAGAAACGGCTCCGGCGTCCCGGCAGTGGCGGTTTCTTCGGCCAGGGTCAAAGCGGCCCGCGCCGCCGACACATCGGCGTGATTGCTGTGCGCCTGCGGGACAGCGGCCAGCGTTTCCCGGGCGTCGTCCAGATTACCAAGCCGCACCTGAATGAGCGCAAGCTTGCCATAAGCCTTGGCATTTTCGGGATCGGCCTCAAGCACGGCGGCATAAAGCCCGCCCGCATCTTCAAGCGCGCCCGCCGCCAGCGCCTGATCGGCCGCCGCCAAAATTTCCTCGACCGGAGTCGGCCCGAGATCGCCCACGAGCGTGGTGATGAACTGCTTCAGCTGGCTGTCCGGCAAAGCGCCCTGAAAGCCGTCGACCGGACGCCCCGCCTTGAAGGCCATGACCGTCGGCAGCGACTGGATGCGCAGCTGCTGGGCCAGCATCTGGTTTTCATCGACATTGATCTTGACCAGTTTGATCGCGCCCTTGGCTTCCGTCACCAGCTTCTCAAGCGCCGGGGTCAGTTGCGCGCAGGGGCCGCACCAGGGCGCCCAGAAATCCACCAGCACCGGAACCGTCATCGATGCGTCCAGCACATCCTTCGCAAAGCTTTGCATATCGGCGTCCTTGATATGAGCGCCACTGCTGCCCTGCCCCCCTGGGGCGGCTCCGATCATCGACTCCATGGTCCAGCATCCTTGATAGAAAAACAGATACCCTGTTCATATAGACTGACCGCGTCCGAGTTTAAAGGGCGGTTTCACCAACAGCCATCTGACTGCTGCCTCGGGATTCTCTCCCGCGCCCATAGCATCTCCTGATCAGAGCCGTGGAGAAGCCCCCGAAAAGCTGAAGAAAATCAGACAAACTGCAGGTTTTTCAAAAACTCTGATTTTCCGTCTTGCGTTGGTTTTGCTTTTGCGTATTATCGCGCTCGCAAACGGAATGCGGGCGTAGCTCAGGGGTAGAGCACAACCTTGCCAAGGTTGGGGTCGTGAGTTCGAATCTCATCGCCCGCTCCAATTTGCAAAGACATATCAAGTCGATATGACTTTATGACAGACGAAAAGCCGCCCAATGGGCGGCTTTTGTCGTTTTACCCCTCAACCAAAAGCTGGCGCTCAGGGTTTGGTCTTGCGCCAGCTGAAGAATTCGACCACATAGCCGCCCGGATCGCGGACCATGAAACCGCGAATGGGGGCATTGGCGTGATCGTTCGGCGCATCCAGAAAGACTATGGTTTTATCGCCCTTGATCCGCTCATAAAGCGCATCAACATCGGGCGTAACCAGGCTCACCATCACCGCATTGTCGGGTTTGGCTTTAAAGAGCGCCCCCGGGCCTTCGCGGACAACGCCGATATAGGACTGCGGCGTCGCCTTATAGAGATGCACCCAATCGTCAGTCAGCGTACGTTCAAGCCCGAGCGCCTTGCCGTAAAAGGCCGAGGCAGCCGTGATATCTTTGTAATAGAGCATCACATACTGCTCGGCGAAGGTGGTGTGGGCCGTGGTCGGGGCCGCAGCAACCGCAGGAGTGCCGAGCAATCCGGCCGCGACCACAAGCGATGACAAAAAGCGCATGGGAGAAATCCTTGTCATGAAGAAGCTCAGTGAGGCTTTGCAGCCTTGTTCATCCGGTCGGTCTGCCCGGTATCCATGGGCGGAAGCTTGGCCGGGCAGGCGTTTTTATCGCTCACCCCCGTGGTTTTCATATCGAGATAGGTGGCCGTCGCAAACGACGTGAAGCCGGGTGTGCCATCCGCCTTGCCGCTTCCCGCCACATGGGGGAACTCGACAAAGATGGAATAGGGTTTTCCGGGCTCAAACCGATCGGCGGGCACAGTGACTTCGCGCGTGCGATAGGTCATATAGTCGCCGCCCGCGAAGGGCAGCCCGGTGTGAAACACGCGCTTGCCGGCGCAATCGGCCACCACGACGAAAATCATGTCATCGACAATGCCGTTCGGATCGGCCCGCCCGTTTGAATAGGCGCTCCAACGCACGGTGACGGCGGTCGCGGGCTTCAGCGCCGCGGGCGAAGTTTTCTGGCCGTTCTGATAAAGCGAAATGGTGATCGGGGCCGGGATATCGGTCTTGCCGTCCGGGCCCGCCAGCGGCAGGCTTTTTTCAATTACCCCGTTCTTGGCGGTCTCGATCCGGAAGCGGTAGGTCCCGTTCGGATAGGCCGCGTCCACATCCTTCTCGCTATCGAAATGTCCGCCTTCCACATAGAACGTCTTGCCCTTGTCCTCATAGGGAATGACGGCCTCGGGAGCACCGTCACGGCTCAGGCTTGCGCGGGTGACCTTGCCATCGGGGGCGAGAAACAGTTCCGAAAAGAAATGGTAATTCAGCAGCGTCAGCTTGCCGTCCGTGCTCTGGGCATAGTTCGAGGACTTAACCAGCACGAAGAAAGACAGATCCTGCGGCGCGGCCTGCGCAGTGCTTGCAACCAGCATCAGGGAGGCGAGAACGGCTTTCATATTACGGAATGTCCTTCCAACTTTCATAACGATCGGTCTGGCCCTTATCGATGGGCTGACAGCTGTGTGACGCCCGCGCCCCATCCGTCGCAATATCCAGGAACGAGGTGACGGCAAAGGTCGCAAGCGTCGGAACGCCATGGCTCTCTGCCGTTCTGACCTTCGCATGCTCGACGGAGATCTGATAGGTCTGACCGGACGCGATCAGTGCGGCGGGAATAACCAGATCCTGCGCGCGATAGGTGAGAAAGGGCTTGCCCGTGAACGGCGCGCCGCTGTGCAACAGCTTCTGACCGGCACAATCGCCGAACACGACAAAAATCAGATCATCGACAATGCCGTTCGGGTCCGCCGCCCCATTTGCAAAACGTGACCAGGAGACGGTCAGGTCCTGACCGGCCCGGACCGTATCGGCCGCAACCACCCGGCCCCCTTGGCGGAGCGTGATTTTAACCGGCGCCGGCAAGCGATGGGCGCGGTCCTGCTGCAACAAAAGACTGTGGCTCACATCCCCGTAACGGATGACATAGGCGCCATCCGGAAATGCCGCCATCAATTTTTCATTACTGACATAACGCCCGCCATGGGCTTCAAGCACGCCACCGTCACCGGCGAACGGCAAGGTCCGTCCCGTCGGCGTGGTCAGCGACGGAGCCGTAACGGCTCCGTCGGGATTGAGGAAAATTTCCGCAAAAAAATGATAATTGAGCAAGGCATGCGCGCCGCGCGGCCCTTGCCGGTAATTGCTGGTCTTACCCGCGACCAGAAAACTCACGGGCTCCGCTGCAACCACCGGGGAGCACAGCAAGAACGCTGAGACAGCCAGGCTCGCACGCCGGAAATGCCGCATTACCAGTTGCCCTTGCATGTCCTGTCGCCGCCGCCCGTGGTTTCGATATAGGTATGGGTGACCGTCGGGAAGGTCGCAAGGGCATAGATGCCGTCCTGGCTTTTCGTATCGACCATTTTCGCATGTTCCAGCACGACTTTATAGCGTGCCCCGGCTTTCACCCGCTCGGCCGGAATGCGGAAGCTCATGTCGCGATAGCTGAGCGCCGGAATCGGATCAAAGGGCAAGGCCGTGCGCGCAATCCAGGCGCCATTGCAATCCGACACCATGGCGAAGGAAATATCGGCCAGAATGCCGCGCGGATCTTCTGCGCCGTTCTTAAAAGCAGTCCAGCGGACAATCACATCCTTGCCCGGCTGAATGGCAGCCTGATGCACCGGCTTGTCGTCCTGGAAAAAGCTGATCTTAATCGGCTCAGGGAACTGCCGCGCCCCACCGAGATGCACGGACAGGGCCTTGATCTCCCCGCTCGGGGTCGTGGCGTCGAGCACATAATCGCCATCGGGATAAGCTTTGTCGAGCGCCTCAAGGCTGTCGAAATCGCGCCGCTTGATATGCGAGGCAGCCCCGCCGGTGGAAGCGAAATCATCGGCCAGACCCGCGGGAGACTTAAGCTGTCCCGTTGTCACCGTACCACCCGGATTGAGGAAAATTTCCGCAAACAGATAATATCCGGCCTGCGTCAGTTTGCCGTCCAGATCCTGCGTGTAGCGCGGACTTTTGCCGACAACAAAAAACGTCGCATCCTTCTGCGCGGCCTGAGCACTCGACAGACAGGCGGACATCGCAACCACGGCCATAAACGGACGCAAAAAGCTTTTCATACCAGTCCCCTTCTTTATAAAAAAATGGAGGGATGGCCGAAACCATCCCCCCAGTCGGCGTGTTACTGAAACTTCGCCGTCGCACGGATACCGAAGGTCCGGAAGCCGGGGACAACAGCCGCTCCATCAACAAAGCCGAAGTCGTAGGATGACGTGTAGTAATTCTCGTTAAAGGCATTCTCGATATAGGCGACCACACGGTACTTGCCGTTATCCGCGCCCACACGGAAATTGGCCTTGTTATAGGCCGGCACTTCGAACGGGAACAGATGTCCCATCTTGGCCGCACCAAGGGCGTTCACGTTGCTATAGGTCTGGCCGATATAGCTCCATTCGCCGCGGATAAAGCCCTCCCACTTGTCCGTGAGCGCGACATTATACTGGGCCGTGGCGCTGAGCGTCCATTTCGGCGCCTTTGGCAATGTCCAGCCTGACAGATCGAGCGTGCCGTTGTTGGTCACCGCCGCGGCGAATGTCTTGAACTTCGCCTTGTTGTAACCAGCGTTGAACGTCAGTTCGAGATCGCGCACAGGCAGCGCCACCATTTCGAGTTCAAGCCCCTTGCTGCTGGCCGAGGCTGCGTTCGAAATGCCCGGGGAGCTGTAAATCACACCATTTTCGACGGTGAAGACCGACGACCGCACCTGAACGTTCTTCCAGTCGATGTAAAACGCCGACAGGTTGAAATGCAGACGGTTGTTAAGCCAGGTCGACTTGATGCCCGCCTCATAGTTCCACAGGGTTTCGGAGCCGAAATCCCTGCGCCCGCGCACCGGATCAAGCTGGAAACCGCCAGATTTCCAGCCCTTGGAGATGGTGCCATAAAGATTGACGGCATCCGTCGCCTTATAGGTCACGGCCAGACGCGGCGAGAAATCGCTGAAGCTTTTGCGGCCATGGGTATAGGGCACGAATTCCTCAAATTCGATCTTGTCTTCGCCCTGTTCGAGCTTGTCATGGGAATAGCGGCCACCCACCGTCACTGTCAGGGCGTCGGTCGCGTCCCAGGAGACTTCGCCGAACCCGGCCATCGAGGTGATGCTTTGATCTTCGTTCGAAAGCTCGATGATGAAGCCCGGCCACAGACCAAGACCACTTGCGTCACGACCGGCATTGATGGATTCGGTGCCGTGCTTGGTGTCCACCGCATAGATGCCGCCGACGGTCCAATGGAACGGCCCGCTGTTGGCCGACTGAATGCGCAGCTCCTGGCTGAAGGAGGTCTTTTTCACATATTGGAAATCTTCGTTCAGGAAATCAAAGCTCGACATGTCGAGCTCGCCCGAGCGCGAGAAATCCGTGGTGATGTAGCCCGTGATGCTGGTGATCGAAATATCGTCGGTCGCATATTCAAACTTGCCGGTGAACATCCAGTAGCTGTCGGTCACCCGCAGCGGATTGTCGTGATTGTAATATTTGCGGTTGTTGGGATAAAAACCCTGCTGCGTATCGGCCGGGCAAAATACCGGCGGGGCACAGATGCTTTTGATAAAGTCGCTGAGGACGCCGGTATGGACAAGACCGAGATCGTCCTGCTTTTCATCCGTATAGGTGGCGGTCAGATCGACCGTGAAATTATCCGACGGCAGGAACCGTCCCGCCAGGCGGATATTCTTGTGCTGATAGCTGTTGCCGCCGCCGACCGCATTGACGTTCCGGAGGTTGCCATCGCTTTCAGCAAGCTTGCCCGCCGCGCGCAGATAGAATTTCTCGGTCACCGGAACGTTGACCATGCCCTGGACTTCCCAGGTGTTGAAGCGCCCGTACTGGCCGGTCACTTCGGCTTCCAGGTGATCCGTCGGCTTCTTGGTATAGATCGAGATCGCACCGGCCGAGGCGTTGCGGCCGAAATAAGTGCCCTGCGGCCCACGCAGGATTTCAATGCGCTCGATATCCACAAGATGCGGGTTCAAGGTCGCCCGCGTGACGTTGAAGTCATCGATATAAACGCCGAAGGAAGAGCTGTTGCCGCCGATGTTGCTGATCCCGCGAATGGCGAGACCGAGTTCGGATTCAGACACGTTGCCCGAGCGGGTCGCACCTTCGGTGATATAGACGTTCGGGGTCTTGACGAAATAATCGGAAATGCCTTCGACCATGTTTCTTTGCAGCGACTCTGCCGAATAGGCGGTCAGGCTGATCGGCACATCCTGCAGCGACTGTTCGCGGCGCTGTGCGGTCACGGTGATTTCCTCAAGCGTGCCGCCGACGTCCTGAGCCTGAGCCGCAGTCGAAACACCCCCCGCAATGCTGATCAAGGCCAGCGCGGAGACTGTCCGCAAATAACCGATCCCGTAGGCATTCTTTTGTTTATTTTGCACCTTGTGTTCCCCTCTAGCGCATCTTCACGACATAAATTCATAGGAATAAAGTTATTTTTATAATATGAATTGGTATAGGAACATGGTTGTATAGACAAGTTCTTTTTTCTCGTCCGGTCACGTTTTCAAAAAACCTGTCGCAGAACCGCAACGGCCATGTTTTGGGGGACTGTCTGCGGAGTTATGCGCGCCAGATTTCAACCGGTGGCTGTGCGCCGATCATATAGCTGAGCATGGCCGGGGACGTGATGTCCCAGAGCGCAAGATCGGCGCGAAGGCCGATCGCCAGCATACCGCGATCACCAAGCCCAAGCGCGCGCGCGGCATTGCGGGTGACGCCCTGAAGCGTCTCCTCCGGCGTCAGGCCGAACAGCACAGCCGCCATATTCATCATCAACAACAGCGAGGTAGTGGGCGAGGTGCCGGGATTGCAGTCGGTCGCAACCGCCATGGCCACGCCATGACGGCGCATCAGCTCAACCGGCGGTTTGCGGGTTTCGTGCAGAAAATAAAACGCCCCCGGCAGCAACACCGCCACCGTCCCCGACGCACTCATACATTGCAAGGAGGGCTCCGATACAAATTCCAGATGATCGGCCGAGAGCGCGGTGAAATCGGCGGCAAGCCCCGCGCCGCCAAGGTCGCTCAACTGCTCGGCATGCAGTTTGACCGGCAGCCCGAGCGCCCGCGCCCGCTCAAAAATCAGCCGGGTCTCGTCAAGGCTGAAGCCAATGCCCTCGCAAAAGGCATCGACCGCATCCACCAGTCCCTCTGCCGCAAGCCCTGGCAGCATGTCATCGGCCACATGGCGCACATAACCCGCTCGGTCGCCCACATAGTCAGGCGGCACTGCATGCGCCCCGAGAAAAGTCGTCCTGACCTCGACCGGCAACGCGCGGCCAAGCGCCCGCGCCACCTGCAACATCTTGCGTTCGCTGGCAAAATCGAGTCCGTAGCCCGACTTGATCTCGATCGTCGTCACCCCTTCGGCCACCAGCCGCCGCGCCCGCTCAGTTGCGGATTGCAACAGGTCCTCCGCGCTGGCCGCCCGGGTCGCCCGCACCGTCGATAGAATGCCGCCGCCCGCCCGGGCGATTTCCTCATAGCTCGCACCCTGCAGACGCATTTCAAATTCCCGCGCGCGGTCGCCGCCGTAAACCAGATGGGTATGACAATCTATCAACCCCGGCGTCATCCAGCGCCCACCACAGTCCGTGATCTCCCGCGCCGTCCATTCAAAACACTCAAGCTCGGCCGCCGTTCCGACCCAGGCAATGCGGCCATCCACGACCGCAAGCGCCCCTTGCAAGATCGCGCCATAGGCTGCACCATTGTCGGTGACGGTGGCCAGATTGACGTTGGTCCACAGCCGGTCCCAGTTTTGATCTGTTTGATCCGTCATCATCCGCATCCACTCTTGTCAATAAGGCGCTCTGTATATACAAGTACAGGGATCATGACACAGAATACAACATACCAGTTCGATCTGGCACTTTTCCCGCATGGCTGGCAGCAGGATGCGCGCATCACTGTGGATGCTTCGGGCACTATTCTCGCCACTGCGGACGATGTCAAATATGCCGAGCATGTGCCCGGCGTCGCCATCCCCGGCATGCCCAACAGCCATAGCCACGCCTTTCAGCGCGCCATGGCCGGGCTGACCGAATATCGCGCCGCCGGACGCGACAATTTCTGGAGCTGGCGCGAGCGCATGTATGATTTCGCGCTCCGCCTCACCCCTGCGGACGCTACCGCCATTGCCGCTCAACTTTATGTGGAAATGCTCAAGGCGGGTTATACGACGGTGGCCGAATTCCATTATCTGCATCATGATCCGGCGGGCAAACCCTATGCCGATCGGAGCGTGATGGCCAAGGCCATTCTGGACGCGGCCCACAGCAGCGGAATCGGCCTGACGCTGTTGCCGACCCTATACATGACGTCGGATTTCGGCGGCCTACCTCCCACGGAAGGCCAGCGCCGCTTCATAAATTCAACCGACGCCTTTCTCGATCTTTACACAGACCTGACATCCGCGAACGGTCCGCAAACCCGGGTCGGCGTGGCGCTCCACAGCCTCCGCGCGGTCCCGCCCGAAGCCGTTCACACCATTGTTACCGCCGTCTCTGGCGACCCGAGTCTGCCGGTCCACATCCACGCCGCCGAGCAGATGCAGGAGGTCGAAGCCTGCCTCGCAACGCTCAAGGCGCGACCGGTGGAATGGCTGCTCGACAACACAAATCTCGGGCCGAACTGGTGCCTCATCCATGCCACCCATATGACCGCGGACGAAACCCGCAGGCTAGCCGCAAGCGGTGCCGTCGCCGCAGTCTGCCCCAGCACTGAAGGCAATCTGGGCGATGGGTTCTTCCCGCTCATCGACTATATGGCGGCGGACGGACAGCTGGCCATCGGCACCGACAGCCATATTTCCATCTCCCCGCCCGAGGAATTGCGCTGGCTTGAATATGCCCAGCGCCTGCAGACCCAATCGCGCAATGTCATGGCCACTGATCACATGCCGCATACCGGCGTCCGGCTCTGGACTGCGGCGCTTGAAGGCGGTGCCCGCGCTTCGGGGCGCCCTGTCGGAAAGCTTGCGCCCGGGCAGCGCGCGGATATTCTGGTGCTTGATCCGGACAGTCCGGCGCTGTGCGGTCTGCAGCAGGATCAGATCCTCGATGGGTTTGTTTTTTCGGGACAGCCAACGGCGCTGCGTCATGTTATGGCAGGCGGGCGCTGGGTGGTCCGGGACGGCCTCCATCGCGACGAAACGGACATTGCCGCGCGCTATCGGCAGACCATGAAAAAGCTGTTATCAGTGTAGGGCCATGACGCCACTTTATCAGCAGATCAAGAATCACATTCGCGAGCATATCGGCGCCGGAACCTGGGGGCCGGGGCAACGTGTGCCGTCGGAAAACGAACTCGTGCGCACGCTCGGGGCGTCGCGCATGACCGTCAACCGCGCGCTGCGCGAGATGACCGACGAAGGCATCCTCCATCGCGTCGCCGGTGTCGGCACCTTTGTCGCCGACCGCACGGCTTATGCCCATCCCCTGGAAGTGCGCAACATCGCCGAGGAAATCCGCGCCCGCGGCCATCAGCACAGCGCCCAGGTGGTGACCCTTGAAACCATGCGCGCCGGGGGCGAGCTTGCGGGGAATTTCGGCGTACCGCCGAAAACCAATCTGTTTCATTCCCTGATCCTCCATTCCGAAAACGGCGTGCCGCTGCAGATCGAAGACCGTTACGTCAATCCGGCCGTCGCGCCCGATTACATGTCGATCGATTTCGCCAAGACCACGCCCTATGAATATCTGGTGCGGGTGGCTCCGTTGCAGGAAGCCGAACATGTGTTGCGCGCGGTCATGCCGGGGGACTCCGTGCGCAAGCTTCTTGGCATGGCTGAGGGCGAACCGGCGCTTTTGCTGCTGCGACGCACCTGGTCGAACGGCGTTGTGACCTCCACCGTGCGGCTTTATTACCCCGGTTCCCGCTATGAACTTGCAGGCCGGTTCAATCCCTAACCGCGGGCGTCATTTCCGGTTATAATCCAGTTGCCAAACTGTCCCTTGCAAGCTATTTTCGGCTCATCTTGTATAGACAGGTATGTATAACATGACCGATCCCCTTCTTCGCGCCAATGCCCGCCCCATCCGCTCGCCGCGTGGGCCCGTGCTCACGGCCAAATCCTGGCTGACCGAAGCGCCCTTGCGCATGCTGATGAACAATCTCGATCCCGAGGTTGCCGAAAACCCGGACGAGCTTGTGGTCTATGGCGGCATCGGCCGCGCCGCCCGCAACTGGGAGTGCTTCGACCGCATCGTCGACAGCCTGCGTGCCCTTGGCGATGACGAGACCCTGCTTATTCAATCCGGCAAGCCGGTGGGCGTGTTCCGTACTCATCGGGACGCCCCGCGCGTATTGCTCGCCAATTCCAATCTGGTGCCCCATTGGGCGACCTGGGAGCATTTCTCCGAACTCGACCGCAAGGGCCTGATGATGTACGGCCAGATGACCGCCGGGTCCTGGATCTATATCGGCAGTCAGGGCATCGTGCAGGGCACTTATGAGACCTTCGTCGAAATGGGCCGCCAGCATTTTGGCGGCAATCTCGCCGGCAAATGGATCCTCACCGGCGGCCTCGGCGGCATGGGCGGGGCGCAACCCCTGGCCGCCACCATGGCCGGAGCCAGCATGATCGCCGTCGAATGCCAACCGAGCCGCATCGACAAGCGGCTTGAAACCCGCTACCTCGACCGTCGCGCCGACAGCCTCGATGAAGCGCTGGCCATGCTGGACGACGCCCATCAAAAGGGTCAGCCCATTTCGATCGGGCTTTTGGGCAATGCGGCGGAGATTTTCCCCGAGATCCTGAAGCGCGGCATCCGTCCCGACGCGGTGACCGACCAGACCTCGGCCCATGACCCGGTGAACGGCTATCTGCCGCGCGGCTGGACCATCGAGGACTGGTTCGAAAAACGTACACGCGACCCGGACACCGTGCGGGCCGCCGCCATGCAGTCCATGGCCGTGCAGGTCGAAGCCATGCTTGGCTTCGCCAAGCTCGGCATCCCGACCTTTGACTATGGCAACAACATCCGCCAGATGGCCGCCGAAACCGGGGTCACAAACGCCTTTGATTTCCCCGGCTTCGTTCCCGCCTATATCCGGCCGCTGTTCTGCCGCGGCATCGGGCCGTTCCGCTGGGTGGCGCTCTCCGGCGATCCGGAAGACATCGCGAAAACCGACGCCAAGGTCAAGGAACTGATTCCCGACGATCCCCATCTCCACCGCTGGCTCGACATGGCGGCCGAGCGCATCCAGTTTCAGGGTCTGCCCGCCCGCATCTGCTGGGTCGGTCTCGGGCAACGTCATCGCCTCGGCCTCGCCTTCAACGAGATGGTGGCGCGGGGCGAACTGAAAGCCCCCATCGTCATCGGCCGCGATCATCTTGATTCCGGATCGGTGGCAAGCCCCAACCGCGAAACCGAAGCCATGAAGGACGGCTCGGACGCCGTGTCCGACTGGCCGCTCTTGAACGCGCTTTTGAACACCGCAAGCGGCGCTACCTGGGTCTCGCTCCATCACGGCGGCGGCGTCGGCATGGGCTATTCCCAGCATTCCGGCGTGGTCATCGTCTGTGACGGCACCCCCGAAGCCGCCGAGCGGATCTCCCGCGTGTTGTGGAATGATCCCGCCACCGGTGTCATGCGCCATGCTGATGCGGGCTATGAGGACGCCATCGCCTGCGCCCGTGACCATCAGCTCAATCTACCGATGATCGGAGGGGTTAAATGATCACGCTCAACCCGGGTGAAGTCACCCTCGCCACCCTCCGCCGCATTTACGAAACGCCGGGCGAGATCGTCCTGCCTGCCGCCCATATGGCCCAGGTCGAAACCAGCCATGCCGCCATCGCCAGCATTCTGGCCGATGGCCATCCGGTTTACGGCATCAACACCGGCTTCGGCCTGCTGGCCCAGACCCAGATCGCCGATGACGAGCTTGAGGATCTGCAACGCAATCTCGTCATGTCCCATTGCACGGGTGTCGGCGCGCCCCTGTCTGATGCCGTCGTGCGCCTGATCCTCGCGCTCAAGGTCGTGAGCCTCGCGCGCGGCTATTCGGGGGTCAGTCCGGCCACGGTCACCGCCCTTATCACGCTCTACAATCATGAGGTTTACCCGCTCATCCCATCCAAGGGATCGGTCGGCGCGTCCGGCGACCTCGCCCCGCTCGCGCATATGAGCGCTACCCTTCTCGGCATCGGCAGCGTGCGCCATAAAGGCTTTGAGCTACCCGCATCCGAAGGGCTGAAGCTTGCCGGTCTCACACCCATGACCCTTGCCCCCAAGGAAGGGCTCGCCCTCATCAATGGCACGCAGGTGTCCACGGCACTCGCGCTTGCCGGTCTGTTTGCCACCGAAAACCTGTTCGCCGCCGCCGTCGTCGCCGGAGCCATGAGCGTCGATGCCCTCAAAGGCAGCGACTTGCCGTTCGACCCGCGTATTCAGGCGGTGCGCGGCCACCGTGGGCAGATCGATGTGGCGGCAAGCTATCGCCGCCTGCTGACAGGCAGCCGCATCCGCGCGTCGCACGTGGATTGTCCCCGCGTGCAGGACCCCTATTCGCTGCGCTGCCAGCCGCAGGTCATGGGGGCCTGTCTCGACAGCATCCGCCATGCCGCCCGCGTGCTTGAAATCGAAGCGAACGCGGTCACCGACAACCCGTTGCTGTTCACTGATACCAATGAAGCCATCTCGGGCGGCAATTTCCACGCCGAGCCGGTGGCCTTCGTCGCCGATTTCCTCGCCCTCAGCATTGCCGAGATCGCCAATATCTCGGAACGCCGCCTGTCCATTCTGGTCGACCCGAAAATGAGCGGCCTGCCCGCCTTCCTGGTCGAAAAAAGCGGCGTCAATTCCGGCTTCATGATCGCCCAGGTGACGGCGGCGGCGCTCGCGTCCGAAAATAAGACTCTGGCCCATCCGGCAAGCGTCGACACCATCCCGACCTCGGCCAATCAGGAAGATCACGTCAGCATGGCGACCTTCGCCGCCAGGCGACTGGGCGACATGTGCGAAAACAGCGCCACCGTCATCGGCATTGAACTGATCGCCGCCGCGCAAGGCATCGACTTCCATCGCCCCCTGACCTCCTCCCCCATCCTCGAAACCATCCATGGGGAAATCCGCGCCGAGGTCACCCATTACGATCGCGACCGCTATTTCAAACCAGATATCGATGCCGCCCGGCTGCTTGTGGAAAGCGGCCTGTACCTCAAATATATGGACGGACTGCTGCCGTCCATCGAGAGCAAACCATGACCCCGCTGTTCGAATTTGAAGCGGGGACCGAGCCGCTCCTCATTAGCATTCCCCACGCCGGGACGGACCTCACGCCGGGCCTCGCCGCCCGGCTCACGCCCACGGCCCGCGCACTGCCCGATACCGACTGGTTTGTGGACCGGCTTTATACAGTCGCGCGCGAGCTTGGCGCCTCTATCCTCAAAGCCAATTACGCCCGGGTCGTGGTCGATCTCAACCGCCCGGCCGACGGCGCGAGCCTCTATCCCGGCCAGCGCGAAACCGGCCTTTGTCCCGTGATCAATTTCGATGGCACGCCGCTCTATCTCCCGGGTGCTGAGCCGGACGCCGCCGAATGCGCCAACCGCCTAACCACCTATTGGCAGCCCTATCACGACAAGATCGCGGAGACACTTGCCGGACTCAAGGCCTCCCATGGCCGCGCGATCCTGTGGGATGCTCATTCCATCCGCAGCGAAGTACCCGGACTGTTCGAGGGACGCCTGCCCGATTTCAATCTTGGCACCGGGAACGGCAGTTCCTGTCCACAAGCCCTCGCCGCACGGCTTTTGGCCGTGGCACAATCCGCGAAAGGCTATAGCGCGGTCCTGAACGGCCGCTTCAAAGGCGGGCATATCACCCGCCATTACGGCCAGCCGGAAAGCGGCATCATCGCCGTTCAGCTGGAGCTGGCGCAGTCGACCTATATGACCGAGACCGCCCCCCACGACTGGCTTGACGACCGGGCAAAGACAACGCAAAGCGTCATCCGCAGGCTTCTTGAAACCGTTCTCAAGTCCGGCCTCTGACCTTAACCCTCACGACCAGCGATTGGGATCGGTCAGCGGCTCCGCCAGTTCGCGTGCGCCGGGCACGCGGCTGTCCGGGAAGCTTGTGGTCTGCCGTTCGATCATGCGATGCACCAGCGGCCGCTCGGGCCCCAGATGGAGCGCATAGAGGCGGTCGGTGATACTGGCGTCGGCCTGGGTCATGCGGCTGTTGTGGCGCACATAGTCAAGCCAGGTGGGCGAGCGATAACGCTCGATCCACAATTCAGGATTGGCCAGATCGCGCAACAGCGTCCAGTCGCGCGCGCCATCGCGCAAGCGCACCCGGCGGCGTTCCGTCATGATGCGCAAGAACTCGGGGATATCCGTTTCGCGGATCAGAAATTCGATGCTGACCACCACCGGGCCGCTCCGTGGCTCGATCCGGACGGCGGTTTCCGGTTCCTTCCAGCGCCGCAACGGATCAAGATTGATGTCGAGCGTATCCGGCAGCCGCAACCAGAACCCGAGCAACACGCAAATCAACTGCACAAAGGCCGCCACATATAGCGCAATGGCCACGCCATAATCACCGGCAATCAGACCCCAGATCCAGCTGCCCAGCGCCATGCCGCCAAAAGCCGCCATCTGATAGAGCGACAGCGACCGCGCCACGACCCAGCGCGGCGCCGACATCTGCACCGTCACATTGAAGGTCGCAAGCGCCAGCACCCAGCCCGCCCCGGCCAGAAGCAAAGCCACCATGGTCAGCACCAGATGCGAGCTAACTCCCGTAACCACGCAGGCGGCCAAAAACCCGATGGAAGCCGAGCGCACGATGATTTCATTGTTCATAAACTGCCGCAGGCGCGCGCTGCCGAGCGCCCCGGCCACAGCGCCAACCCCGAACGCCCCAAGCAGCAGGCCATAGGTCAAAGGCCCGCCCGCCACCAGATCGCGGGCCACAAGCGGCATCAGCGCCATGGCCGAAATCGCCGAAAAACCAAACACCGCACTGCGTAACAAAACCACCCGGATGCTCGGCGACATGGCCACATAGCGGATCCCCGACGCCATAGCCATGCCAAGCGGTTCCCGCGGCAAGCCGGGCGGCTGTTTCTCGGGCCGCCAGCGCATGAGCACGATGATCAATCCAAGGTAGCTCACGGCATTGATGGCAAAGGCGGCAGCCACCCCGAAGGCCGCCACGATCGCGCCGCCAAGCGCCGGGCCAAGGCTGCGGGCCAGATTGAAGCCCATGCTGTTGAGCGCCACAGCACCCGGCAACGCGGAACGCGGCACCATATCGCCGACCGAGGCCTGCCAGGCCGGGCCGTTAAAGGCCATGCCGCAGCCGATCAGAAACGTAAATGACAGCAAAAGCCACGGCGTGATCAGCCCGAACCAGGCCGAAATCGTCAGCACCACCGAAGTCAGCAGCATGAAAATCTGCGCCCAGATCATCACCATACGGCGGTCGCCACCATCGGCCGCCGCTCCGGCCACCAAAGACAACAACATGATGGGCAAGGTGACCGACGCCTGCACCAAAGCCACCATATGGGCCGAGCTGGTGATGGAGGTCATCATCCAGGACGCGCCCACCGACTGAATAAGCCCGCCGAGATTGGACGCCATGCTGGCGAGCCACACCGCCCGGAACACCGGATGCCCAAGCGGCCCAAGAGCTGTCGGGGGAGAGTCGTCTTTTTGCGGCGCTGATGACGGACCGATCATAAAAGATCGATGCCGCCATTACGCCCTTTGGTCAAGCCAATTTTCAGACCGCCGCAGATTTGTCTCCGGCCCACTTCCCATGGAGCAGCCGGTATAAAACCGGCAGCACCACAAGAGTCAGGATGGTCGAGGACAGAATGCCACCAATCACCACCGTGGCAAGCGGCCGCTGCACCTCGCTGCCGACCCCAAGATTGAAGGCCATGGGCACAAACCCAAGGCTCGCCACCAGCGCCGTCATCAGCACCGGACGCAAGCGCCCCATGGCCCCGCGGAAAATCGCCTGATCGAGATCAAGGCCTTCATCACGCAATCTGCGAATGAAAGACAGCATGACCACCCCATTCAAAACAGCAACGCCCGAAAGCGCAATGAACCCGACCCCCGCCGAGATAGAGAAGGGAATATCCCTGAGCCACAACGCCACCACGCCACCGGTGAGCGCAAGCGGCACACCTGAAAACACGATGACCGCATCCCGCACCGAGCCATAAAGCGAAAACAGCAACCCGAAAATCAACAGGAGGGACAGCGGCACCACAATCTGCAGCCGTTCGCTGGCCGACATCATCTGTTCAAACGTGCCGCCATAACCGAGCCAATACCCCGGCGGCAGTTCGACCCGATCGCGCACCACCGTCTGCACTTCAGTGACAAAAGACCCAAGATCGCGGCCCCGCACATTGGCGGTGATAACGACCCGGCGCTTTCCGTTCTCGCGGCTGATCTGATTGGGCCCGAGCCCGATCTCCACCTTGGCCACCTCCATAAGCGGCACCGACGACAGACCTTCGGCATCCCCCGCGCTCACCCGATCCGGAAGCGGAATTGGCAGCCTACGGATAGCATCAAGATCGCTGCGCAAAATCTCCGGCAGGCGCACCACGAGATCGAACCGGCGATCGCCTTCGAAAATCTGACCGGCCACGCGCCCGCCAAGTGTGGTCGCGATCACATCCTGCACGTCGGCGACACTCAGCCCATAACGCGATAAAGCATCACGGTCCGGATTGATCGACAGAACCGGAAGCCCCGTGACCTGTTCAACCTTGACGTCTGCCGCCCCGGGAATGCCCGCCACCAGCTGTTCCACCCGTTGTCCGATGGCCAGAAGCTCATCAAGATCATCGCCGAAAAGCTTGACCGCCACATCGCTCCGCACCCCGGAAATCAGTTCGTTGAAGCGCATCTGGATGGGCTGAGTGAATTCATAATTGGTGCCCGGCAATTGTTCGATGGCGGCTTCGATTTCACTGACCAGTTGCGCTTTGGGTTTTCGCCGATTGGGCCACTCGTTGCGCGGCTTCATGATCACATAGGTGTCGGCCACAGACGGCGGCATGGGGTCGGTGGCCACCTCCGCCGTGCCCAGACGAGCGAACACGCGATCGACTTCCGGGAACGCCCCGATCCGCCGTTCCAGGGCGGTCTGCATCTCGATCGCCTGGGTCAGGCTGGTGCCCGGAATGCGCATGGCATGCAAGGCCACATCGCCTTCATCCAGATTGGGAATGAATTCGGACCCAAGCCGGGTGGCAAGACCGCCGCACAACACCATCACCGCGCAAGCGCAAGCGATGACCAGCCCGCGCCGCCGCAAGGCCCAGCCGAGCACCGGCTGATAAAGCGACGCCGCCCCGCGCATGATGCAGTTGTCCTTTTCCTCCACTTTACCGGTGACGAACAGGGCCACCGCCGCCGGCACAAAAGTCAGCGACAGCAGAAGCGCTGCCATCAGCGCCATCACCACGGTAAAGGCCATGGGATGGAACATCTTGCCCTCGACCCCGGTGAGGGCAAAGATCGGCACATAGACAATAGCAATGATGAGCACGCCGAAAATGCTCGGCTGGATCACCTCGCGGGTGGCGGAGGCGGCGAGCGCGAAGCGTTCCTCCCGACTGAGCAGCCCACCCTTGCGATGCTGCGCCTCACCAAACCGACGCAAACAGTTTTCAATAATGATGACCGCGCCGTCGACGATCAGCCCGAAATCAAGCGCCCCGAGACTCATGAGATTGCCCGACACCCGGTTCGCCACCATGCCGCTCACCGTCATCAGCATCGCAAGTGGAATGACCGCCGCCGTAATCAGCGCCGCGCGAAAATTCCCCAGCAGCA
Organism: Govania unica; assembly: GCF_027920805.1. Taxonomy (GTDB): domain Bacteria; phylum Pseudomonadota; class Alphaproteobacteria; order Sphingomonadales; family Govanellaceae; genus Govanella; species Govanella unica. Next base: position 94,571 of record NZ_JANWOI010000001.1, on the reverse strand, counting down.
GAAACAGCACTGCAACAACCAGAAGCGCGCCTTCAAGAAGATTCTTCCGCACCGTCTCGATGGTCCGGTCCACAAGCATGGTGCGATCATAAACCACGCGGGCGATAACACCTTCGGGCAGGCTTTTATTGATCGCCTCGAACCGCGCCGCCACCGTCTTCGCCACCGTGCGGCTGTTTTCGCCGATCAGCATGATGACGGTGCCAAGCACCACTTCGCGGCCGTTTTCGGTGGCCGCGCCGTCGCGTAATTCCTGCCCCAGGGCCACATCGGCCACGTCGGCGACGCGGATGAACACCCCATGATTTTCGGCCACGATGATCTTGCGCAGATCCTCGACCGTTTTCGCCTGCCCCGGCACACGGATAAGATATTGTTCGCCGTTGCGCTCGATATAGCCCGCGCCCACATTAGCGTTGTTGCGTTCAAGGGCGGTCACCAGATCCGCAAGTGTCAGCCGATAGGCCGCGAGTTTCTCGGGCCAGGGCAGCACGTGATATTGCTGCTCATAACCGCCGATGGTGTTGACCTCGGTCACCCCGGGCACCGTCCTGAGCTGTGGCTTGACCACCCAGTCATGGAGCGTGCGGAGGTCGGTGGGCGACCAGTCCTGGCCGTCAGCCTTGCGCGCGTCCGGCGCGGCCTCCACCGCATACATGAAGATTTCGCCAAGGCCGGTGGCGATCGGCCCCATGTCGGGATTGAGCCCGGGCGGCAGCTGATTTTTCGCCGTTTGCAGGCGTTCACTGACCAGTTGCCGGGCGAAATAGATGTCGGTGCCGTCCTTGAACACCACCGTCACCTGCGACAACCCATAGCGTGAGATCGAACGCGTATAATCAAGCCCCGGCAATCCGGAAATCGCCGTCTCCACCGCATAGGTCACGCGCTGTTCGGCTTCAAGCGGCGAATAGCCCGGAGCTTCGGTATTGATCTGCACCTGCACATTGGTGATGTCAGGCACGGCATCGATGGCCAGACGGGAGAAATTATAAATGCCCAGGGCCGCGAGCCCGAGCACGACGGCCAGCACCATGACGCGCTGGCGGATAGAAAACTCTATGATGCGATCAAGCATGGCAGCTCTCCTCAATGGTCATGGCCGGCACCGGCTTTTTCGATGTCGGCCTTGATGAGGAAACTGTTCCGGATCACATAGTCCTGCCCCGCCGTAAGGCCCGAGAGCACCTCGACCCAGTCCCGCGACTGCCGCCCGAGCGTGAGTTTTTGCGCCTTATAAACATCGCCCTCACGCACGAACACCACGTCACCGCCGCGAAAATATTGCAAGGCCGTGCGCCGCACCGCGAGCGGCACTTCGGTTTTCGCCACCACCACGGCGGCCTGCACCGCCATGCCCGGCAGCCAGCGTCCGTCCTCGTTGGGCAACCCCACCCGGGCGACCAGGGTCTGGGTCGCCGCCTCGGCCATGGGCAGGAAGCTTGCGATATGGCTTTCGCTGCTCATGTGACCATCGAGACTGCGCACCGTCACCGGCTGACCGTCGCGAATATGCCCGAGATCGCCGGGAAACACATGCAACTGGGCCTGCACACGACGGAGATCGCCGATCACGTAAAGCGCGCCCTCCCCGGCCACATCGCCCACATTGGTGCGCCGCTCCAGCACCACCCCGGTCATGGGCGCGGTCACCACATAGGTCTGCAGGCTCTGGCTGCTTTCCACAAACGCGAGGATTTCCCCGGCCCGCACCTTGTCGCCCACGGTCTTGGTCAGTTTTTTGACCGGCCCTGCATAATGCGCTCGCACGTCGGCCCGCGCCGAAGGCACGAAATCAACCCGGCCGAGCAGATCGACGCTGGTCACCAGATCCGCCGGTCCCACAGCCTCGACCACCACCCCGGACTCGGCAGCCATGGCGGCGAGGATAGTTGTCTCTGTTTTCGCCTCCACATGCTCGGCATCATCTTTATGGTCGTTTTTGTGATCCGCTTCGGAATTGCATCCGGCAAGCCCGAGGCTCAGCAAGGTGACCGAGAGAAGCATCTTCACTGTATGGGTCATGGTTCTATCCTTCAGTCCTGGCTGTCGCGCGCCGTCAGGCGGTCAAGGGTTGCCCGCGCCGCGAGGGCCTGTTTCAGGCTGTCGAGGATCTGCCCCTCCACCTCCTGCAACGCGCGCTGGGCATCGAGCACCTGGAGATAATTGAAAAGCCCGCGGTCATACCCTTCCCGGGCCAGTTGCAACGCCCGCCGCGCCTGCGGCCGCGCCTTGTCCTCAAGAATTTTCCGGTCAGCCGCCGCCGTCTCCCACAGCGCCCGCGCCTCAAGCGCGAGCCGCAGAAGATCGCGTTCGGCCTGGATGCGGGTCTGTTCGGCCCGCGTGATCTCCTGCCGCGCCCGCTCGATGCCGCCCTGATTACGGTCAAACAGCGGCAGCGGCAGCGCCACCCCGAGGACAAAAGCCGTCGCCCCGCTATCGGCAAAATCGCGAAACCCGACATTGACCCGCGGGTCCGGCACGGCCTGAGCCTGTTCGAGCGTCATGGCCGAGCGGCCTTTGGCTATGCTCGCTTCATGCTGTTGGAGATCGGGGAGATCGCGCAAACCCGCACGCAGGGTTTCGATCCTAGGCGGTGGCGAAGCATCGGTCAGCACCCGGCGATCGAGCCTGACGTCCGCGTCCTCGATCCCGGTCATGAGGGCGAGGTAGCGCCGCGCCGACCTGAGCTCCCGTTCGGCCTGCCCCTCGGTTATAGCCGCCGTGGTGCGGGCAAGTTCGGCCTTGCTGTCTTCAAGCAGCGGATCGCGCGCCGCCCGTACATAACGCTGCACCGTCGCCGCCACATCATTGGCCAGGGCCATCTGTGCCCGGGCGAGCGTGAGCCGCTCCTCGGCCGCCAGCACCTCGCCGTAAGCGAGCGTGACATCGCGGCGGAGATCAAGCGCTTCCCGCGCCCGGTCGACTTCCGCCAGCCTGCGGTCGCCCGCAGCCACCGCCCGCCGCGCCGCCCGCTTGCCGCCAAGCTCGATGGTCTGGGTGAGACTCGCCGTGGTCTCGACGGCGCGAAGCCCGCCATAGCCCGCCCGCCCGGCGAAATTCTCAAGATTAAGGGAGACTTCCGGATTGGGCCGCGCCGCCGCCTGACGTTCGGCCCCGGCGCTCGCCCGTACGGCAGCGTCCTGCGCCTGAAGACGCGGCGAGATATCAAGCGCGGCCTTGAGCGCCGCCTCCAGAGTCAGAACAGAATGCGGCTCCGCCATAACCGGCGCAAAGCCACCGAGCGGCAGCGCGAACGCCACCAGCAACAGTTTCAATTTCATGTCAAAAAAATCCGTCGAACAGATCGGAACGGCTGACGTCAGGTCAGAGCGTCAGCAATAATCAAGGCTTACGTTCAGATCGTCGCGGGCGGTTTGATGGCCGGGTCGATAGCACGACCGGGCAGGCCTGCCGTGACGGTGGCAAGATAGGCCGGAATCATATGGGAAGACGTTGAAACCCCCGGCTCGCCATCGCTCCGGCAGGACAGATGGCTATGGCAGCCGTGATGGGCAAGATGGGACGGCTCGGCAGTATCATGATGCTTGGCGTCATGGTCATGGCCGACGCCGAGCATCGTGACCGCGCCATCAAAATTCGCATCGGCGTGGGCGTCCGTCATCATGCCGCCCCATAGCAGGGTCACGGCCAGCGACAGCAACAACAGACATTTGCCAAGCGTTCTCATCATGGCCGGACCTTAGCGGCAATGCCGGGCCGGGGTCAAGTCGGCCCCCCCTGCCTGTCGCTTTCTAAGCCTTTTTACCGGACAACATACGCAGCACCAGATAACCGCTGACGCCCGACACAATCGAGCCCACCAACACCCCGAGACGGACCTCATTGGCCGCCTCGAGGCTTGTATAAGCGAGACCGCCGATAAACAGGCTCATGGTGAAGCCGATCCCGGTCAGGATCGACATGCCGAACAATTGCGACCACTCCACGGCTTCGGGCTTGCGCACCGAGAACAGCCCGATACAGATAAAAAGCCCCAGCATGATGCCGACCGGCTTGCCGAGGATCAGACCGAGCGCGATTCCAAGCGGAATGCTCGCGAACAGATCCTGAAGCGTCAGCCCAAGCAGCGGCAGACCGGCGTTCACGAAGGCAAAAAGCGGCAGAATCCCATAAGCAACCCAGGGGTGAAGCATTTTTTCAAGCACCCGGGCCGGACTGTTGCCGCGCAGATTGGTGGCCCGAAGCGGAATGGCAAAGGCGATGGCCACCCCGGCCAGCGTCGCATGGACGCCCGAATTCAGAACACAGACCCACAGGAACGCCCCAAGCAGAAGATAGGGGGCGAGCGCCACCACACCGCGCCGGTTCATCACATAAAGCCCGATAAGCGCCGCCGCCGATAGCACCAGCGACAGAACCGACAGGCTCGAGGTGTAAAAAATCGCAATAATGACGATCGCGCCCAGATCATCAATGACCGCGACCGAGGTCAGCAGCACCTTAAGCGACACCGGCACGCGGTCGCCGAGCAACAGCATGACGCCGAGGGCAAAGGCGATATCGGTGGCCGAGGGAATGGCCCAACCCCGCGCAAGCGCCGGATCCTGATGATTGAACGCCAGAAACACCAGCGCCGGCACCACCATGCCGCCGATCGCCGCCACCACCGGCAGGACGATCTGATCGCGGCTGGCCAGATGCCCTTCAAGCACTTCGCGTTTGAGTTCAAGCCCGACGAGCAAAAAGAAAATCGCCATCAGGCCGTCATTGATCCAGAACAGAACCGGCTTCGACAGCCCCGCCGTTCCAAGCGCAATGGTGAACGGCACCTCAAGAAAATAATCGTAAAATGAGGCCAGGGACGAATTCTTGATGACGATGGCCAGCACCGCCGTCAGCATCAGAATAATGCCGCCTGCGGCTTCGAATTTCAAAAACTCACGCAGTCTCGTGACCGCCATCCCCGAATTCCTTCTTTGATCTTGGGCTCTGTCGCAGGCTCAGTAGTCTTCTTTCCAGCGCACGCCGACGCTGCTGTTGTCAGCAGCGCCCACTCCGGCTTCGACCTGAAGCTTGCGGGTGACATCATAACGTACCGTGGCTTTACTTTCACCGGTGCTGGTGTCGGTGGTGACTTCAAGATAGATGTCGCGGGTCAGATATTTGCCCCCTGTCACCGCAGTGCCCATCCCTTCGGCTTCGTTCGATCCGACGCTCAGGCGATCGAGGCCGAGAATGCCGCGCGCCTTGCCGAAGACATCAAAGCCACCGCCCGACGCAAGGCTTGTGACCGCGCTTGCAAGCTGCACCGCCTCAAGCGCCGACAGTTTCTGCACCGAGGTGCCGAACAACACCCGCGACAGAACTTCATCCTGCGGCAAGGTAGGGGTCGAGCTCAGGTTAAGTTCCGGCCGCGACAACGGTCCCGTCAGAGTCAGCTTGGCGGTGATATCGGTCGAGGCATATTCCGCCTTCACATTCATCGTCGGATCGATCTTGCCGCCACCGTCAAAGCGCAAGGTGCCCGAGGTCAGCGTGAAATCCTTGCCGGCAAAACTGAATGTTCCATGCACGAGCTGCACGGTGCCGCGAATATCCGGCACTTCGGCCGAGCCGCCCACCGTGAGATCACCGCCCCATTCGGAATCGAGCCCGCGTCCGCGCACAAACATCCGGCGCGGCGCCGTGACCTTCAGATCGAAGGCACTCAGGGCCGCGATCTTGGGCGCTTGCGGCGCGACAATGGCGGTCTCGTCGCCGCCCGGCTTGTTGATCTCCCGCACCTTGAGCGTGGTGATTTCCCGGGGCAGGCGATCATTCAATCCGGCTTCAATGCGATCGATTGTGAGATTGCCCTTGAGCACGGCTTCGCTCGCGTCGCGCTTATAGATGGCAGTGCCCGAAACCTCGGCCCGCACCCCGTCCATATTGACGATGCGCGCCGATTTTAGCGTGCTATTGATCTGGCCCACCGGCAGCCAATCCTGATCGAGGGCAAAGCGCCCCTCGGCCTTGACCGTGCCGCCTTCGCCATCATCGCCCGCAAGCGACGTCAGTGTGATGACATTGCCGTCAAGCCCGACCGCGACGGCAAGATGTTCAAGCACGGTGCCGAAGCCGAGCTGCTCATAACGTCCGTCCGTCAGGGTGGCGCGACCGCTCAGGTGCGGATTGTCAAAGCTCTGGGCCAGCGCCAGATCAGCCTTCAGACGGCCTTCAAGCTGATCGTCAATAGGCGGCAGAAAGGCCATCAGCGACTGCACCGGACCATCCCAGCGGAAGCGGGCGGCAACCTCGCTCGTATGGTCGAGCGCGAGGCTCGGGCGCAGCACGGTATCCTTATCCAGACTGCGGGTGACCTTAAGGGGAATATCTCCGCTCAAAGACCCCGTGAGCCCCTTGCCGACAATATCGCCATTCAATTGCAGTCGCGCTGCCGACTCCGCCGCCGCCCCGCTCAGGGCCCCCTTCAGGGCAAGCGTAAAGCTCGGCACATTCTGGGCTTCGACATCATCGACCTTGAGCGTCATATCAAGCTGCCCCAGCGGCGCAGCGGCGTCGAGCTTCAGGGATGCTGTGCCGGTCAGGGTGCCGTCAAACGGCGGCAGGCCGAGCACCAGCGGAATGATGGCGATATTGACCGCCTCAGCCTCAAGCTGCCCGCGCAGACTGTCCGCCGTGGTTTCATAATCAAGCCCGAGCCGCCCGCCGCCATAATGCAGCGACAGTGGCCCAAGCCTGTCGCCCGCCGCCGTCGACAGATACTGCGCCGGCGCATCAAGCGTGAGCGGCTTGCCCACCAGCTGCCCGGCAAGCTTGTTCAGAACCACCGCCGTGTCTTTTTCGCCAAGCCGCACGCTGCCCGCGCCATCGAGCAGAAGCGAGCCGTAATAATCACCCGCGACCTTGAGCGTCCAATCGAGATTGCCCGCACCGGTGCTGTTGTCAGCCTCGGCGGTGGCGCGGCGGTCGCCGATAACGAAACTGAAATTATCCAGCGACAGCCCCGACGACTGATAGCCCTGCAAGCGCAACTGCCCGCGCGCCGAGGCCAGGGCCGTGGTCTTGAGCAAGCCGCCATCGGTGACGATGCGCAGCCGGGCATCAAGCTGATCGGCAGTCACCGCCTCGCGGTCCGCGAGCACAGTGGCCATGTTGCGCCCCTTGACGCTCAGTTGCATCAGCTGACGCGGCGCCTCCGGCGTGCCGCGCCCGGCGAGTTTCAGCGTCAGCGAAAAAGCGCCCTGAGCTTCGAGATCGAGACCGCGTTCAAGCACCCGCATATCGCCTGACGTACCATCAAGCTCGCCGGTGACAACTCCGCTCCGGCGATCCAGCGCAAAATCACCGGTGAAGGTCGCCACCGGATTGTCGAACAGGATATCGCGGACAGCGAGATGATCGGCGTCCGTGGACTCAACCCTGAGCAGGCCGCGCATATATCCGGCCGGGCCGTCGCCGCGCAGCAGGAAACTGCCGTTCGGAGCGCCATTGATATCCTTGAGATCGAGATCGACCGTGAGATCGCGATAAAGAAATGGCCGCGACCCGAGGCGCGGCAACGACAGCTGAGCCCGCAGCGACGGCGAAGCTTTGCTGCCCCCGATATGAGCGGTCATCGTCGATTTCTCGTCAATGGGCATGCCGATCAATTTGGCCAGCGCCGCCGCGTCATGGGGCCGCGCTTCCACATTGGCCGAGAGCAGGCCCGCGGCATCCATGCTGCCCTCGCCACTCACGGTAAAGGCGTCCGAGGTCACCGTCAGACTGCCCTCCCCCCCAGCCTTGGTCGAGGTCACATGAGCCGCAAGATCAAGCACCCCGAGCGCCGCCAGTCCCTGCACATCCGGGCTTTCAAGCCCCTCCGCCCGGCCCTTCAGCGTGAGGGTGAACTGATCGCCCGCAGTCTTGCCGCTGGCATCCATTGTCACCCGGCCGCCATATTGCCCGCCGGTGATGCGCCCAAGATCATCGGCGCGAAGTTTCGCCTTGCCCTCAAGCTTGCCACCCGCCACGCCGTAGCTGCCATTGGCCGCGAGATTGAAGCCGGGCGCGACGATGCGCGCTTTGGCCAGCTGAAGATTTTGCTTGGCCCCGTCCCAACGGCCCTCGACCTCCCAGTTGCCCGGCCCACGCAGCCGCAAGGGCGTCTCGCCCTGCCGTCCAAATTCGCGGAAACCGCCTTTGCCGGTGAAACTGACTTTCCCGGCGTCCGGGTCCTGGCCCCAGGCAAGCGTCGCCCCGGCGGTCGCGGTAAAGGCTTTGATCGCCATATCCTTGGTGCCCATATGGTCGAAGCTTGCGGTCACCTCCTGAAGCCGCGCCCGCTGCCCCTCAAGCAGTACCCTGCCGCGCAGATGGCCCCGTTCGACCCCAAAATCGCCGACCTTGAAGGCCTTGCCCGCAAGCGTCGCCTCAAGGGCAAAGTTTTTCCAGGGGTCCTCGCCGTCAACGGCAAGCACCAGCCCCTGATCGTTGCTGACCGTGGCCTGCGCCGTCGCGAGCAACCGATCCCGCACGGCAAGCCGTCCGGCAAGGACAATGGGCCCGGCCACATGCGCGGACAGATCGCCGGACAGCCCGAGCGCCGCGACGAACGACGGTTGCAGCTTCAGCTGTCCCTTGATGGCAAGATCGCGATCCTCGTCCGCATCATGTTTGCGTTTCTTGCGCGGCTTGTCCTTGGCAGCAGGCGGCTCCACGGCGGTGAGCGAGAGTTTGCCCGTCGCCACATTGCCCGCATCGAGATCAAGCTTGCCGCTCCATTGTTCCGGCGGCCCCGCACCGGCAAAGACAACCCGCAGCGGCGCCGGCCGGGTGCCGGTCACCCGCGCAAGCTCATGAGAAAGCCAACCGTCGGCCGGTGAATTGGCCGCCATATCAAGCAGAATGCGCCGCGCCGGTTCATTGACATCGGTGCGGATCGAAAGCGCCTCGGCCACCCCATCCGTGCGCACCGCATCAAGCCGCGCGAGCAACAACCCGTTCCGATATTGCGCCGCCCCGCTCAGCTTGCCGACCATGACATGGCTGCCGTCAGCATCGGCTGTTTTGAGTTCGAGCCGCTGAACCGTCAGTTCCTGCAAACGAATGGCCAGAAACGACCGTGGCCAGTCGATGCGGATCGGCGTTTCATCCTCATTCGGCGGTGACACCGGCAGGCGCTCCACCGTCAGACGCGGCAGAGTCACCGAGGTGATCTCAAGATCGCCATCAAGCAGCGCGCGAGCATGCCAGCGAATGGAAATTTCCGGAATCCGCGCCCAGACGCCACCGTCATCCGCAAGCGTCACACCGGTCAGAAGAAAGCTGTTCGTATCCGGAATCCGCAAGCGCTCGGCCCGCACGATCACCGGCGCCGAAGACAAGGCCCGCTCCATCACGAATTGCAAGAACTGCGGCGTCATCAACACCGCTGTCACGATCACCAGCACCAGCGCCCCGCCCGCCAGCAGAGCAACGCTCCCGACTGCGCGGCGAACGATGCCGCGCTTCGCCTTGGGCGGAGCCGCACTTGGGGGAGGAGTATTTTCGCTGTCGGTCATGGCTCCCGATCCTCAGAAACTTTGACCAAGGCTGATATAGATCTGGTAGCGGCTGTCGCTCGGCCGCCGGTTGAGCGGTACCGCGAAATCCACACGCACCGGCGCGAACGAGGTATAGTACCTGAGCCCGATCCCCGCTCCCCAAAAAAGCTTGTCGCTGAAATCCGGCAGCACGCTATTGCCCACAGTGCCCACATCGAGAAACGGCACAACGCCGATGTTATCGGTGACGCGGGCGCGGAATTCGACCGAGCCCTCCATCAGCGAGCGTCCGCCCATGGGCATATTGAGCACGTCCACAGGACCCGCCGCCTGATAGGCATAGCCGCGCACGCTGGCCCCGCCGCCCGCATAAAAGCGTTTGTTGGCCGGAATGCGTTCAAGCGATTCACCCGTGATGCTGCCAAGCTTGAAGCGCCCGGCCAACAGATAGCGGTTGCGCCGGTCGAAGGCCCAGTAACTGCTGCCAGCAAGCTCAACGATATTGAAATTAAGCAGCCCGCTTTCTTCCCCCACATAAGGCCGCAGGCTGAGCGACAGTTTTTGTCCCCGACGCGGGTCGAAAATATCATTGGTGCTGTCATAGGCAACCACGCCCTGAGCCCCGAGCAGGTAGTAATTGCGCTGGGTGAAGCCGTCATTGATACTGGAAAACTCAAGCGACGGCCCGACCTGCACGGTCCAGACCTTGGCCAATTTCCGCTTCACCGCCACCGAACTTATGATGTTGTAGCTTTTATAGGCATCGGTGGATTGGCGTTCAAACCCGCCGCCGAACAGCAACCATTGATTTCTCCGCTGGAAGCCCGGAACCTCATAAAGCGCGGTCACCGACTGCTCGATTTCCACCGCCTTGCCCTCGACCCGGAATTTTTCCCCGGCTCCGGCGAAATTGCGATGTTCCCAGAAGGCGTTGACCCCGAAGCCGTCACTGGATCCATAGGTCGCGCCGAAACCATAACTGCGCGGCTTGTCCTCGCTCAGATTAACCAGGATCGGCGCGCAGCCCAGCCGATCGGGGGTGCCGACCGCGGTCGAAATTCCGGAAAACAACAGGGTCTTCGACAGCTCCAGACGGAACTCATCCACCACCCGGCTGTCATAGACATCGCCAAACTTCCACGGCGCCAGACGACCGAGATAGCGATGCTCCACATTCGGCGCGCCGCTGAATTCCGGTTCGCCAAAGCAGGTCCGTGGCCCCGGCGTCACCTTGAGTGTCACATCCATGCTTTGCAGCGCATGATCGACGACGATATCTTGATCCTTCACAGCCGCGCGCGGATAACCGATCTGCGGCAGTCGCAGCAGAATCCGCTGCTCGGCTTCGACCACGCGCGCGCTTTGCGCCGGATCACCGACCTTGGGCAAGCGGCGGTCAAAGGACTGATGGATGGTCGCGGCCTCGCTTTTGGCCATGGCCGTCTCCGGCATGCCAAGAAGATCGACCTTGAAGGCAGTGATCTTATAGCGCGGCCCTTCCGTAACCCGCAGCGTCACCGCAAGCGGGCTTTTGCGCCGATCCATCAAGTAACTGATTCTGCTGCCATAATAACCCTGGGAGCGGAGGATTTCGGTGAGCGAGGTGATGTCGCGCTGAATCCAGGACCGCAGCTCGGCCTGAGCCCGCGCCGGTTTGCCGCGATTTTTGCGCAGCAACGAAATTTCCTGAAACAGCTCGGTGCCTTCACTGTCCTTCAGCCCGTCAATGGCAAAGCTATAGGGCACACCACGTGCGGTTTTCGGCTTGGCTTCCGGAGATTTCGCCTTCGGCTTCTGAGCAGGGGTGGGAGCGCTGTCGGTGCCCGCGTCAGACCCGCCATCATCCAAAAGATCATCATCCGTCGGCGGCAGACTTTGCTTGTCCTCTATGGTCTGGGCAAAGACCGGCATGGGCAAGACGCCGAATGACAACAACACCCCGAGACAAGCCGATCCAAAAACCGCTTTTCTTCCCCGACCTCGTGCCGACGTCATCCCTTGGTCCCTGGATCCGAACATGACCTGAGAGTGCCATGGCGGGCGCGCGATGACCAGCCCCTTCCCGCCGTCCGCCTCCCCACCGTTATTCCGCAACACCGGGCTTAAGCAGGCTTTCAAGCTCCTGGGCCACATGGTTCGGGGAGGTCGTGCCGCGTGCCAGCAGCTGATAAAACACCGGCACCACGAACAACGTGAAGGCCGTGGCAAAGGTCACGCCAAAGAAAATCACGATGCCGAGAATGACCCGACTTTCCGCTCCGGCACCGCCAGCAAAAATCAACGGCACCGCGCCCATGGTGGTGGCGATCGAGGTCATCAGAATGGGCCGCAGACGAATCTGGCAGGCTTCGACAATGGCGTCGCCGAAGGCCCGACCCTCGTCACGCAGCTGGTTGGTGAACTCGACGATGAGAATGCCGTTCTTGGCCGAGATGCCAACCAGCATGACAATGCCGATCTCACTATAGACATTGAGCGATTGGCCGGTGATGAACAGCCCGATCAAGGCCCCCGCCAACGCGAGAGGCACCGTCAGCATAATCACCGTCGGATGGACGAAACTTTCAAACTGCGCCGCCAGCACCAGGAACACCACCACCAGCGCCATGCCGAAAATGAACAACAGCGACGACGAGGATTCCTTGAATTCGCGAGATTCGCCCTTGTAATCGATGCGCGCCGTCTGCGGCAGCTCCTTGGCCGCCGTGGCTTCGAGATGCTGAATGACCTCGCCCATGGAATAGCCCGGCGTGATATTGGCCGACAGGGTCACCGAACGCAGCCGGTTGAAGCGGCTGAGACTTGCCGCCGTGCCGCGTTCCTCGAACCGCACCAGGCTTGAGAGCGGCACGAGCACGCCCGATTTGTCCGAGCGCACATAGATATCGGTCATGTCATTGGGGCTGCGACGGTCTTCCGTCCCGGCCTGCAACATGACGTAATATTCCTTGCCGCGATCGACAAAGGTGGTGACCCGGCGAGAGTTGAACATGGTCTCGAGCGTACGCCCGATATTGCCAATGGAGACGCCCAGATCAGCAGCGCGGTTCTGATCGATGGTGATCAGAATCTGCGGCTTGGTTTCCTTCAGATCGGCTTCGAGGCCACGGAGCCCAGGATAGGTCGCAAGCGCCGCCAGCATGCTGTCACGCCAGGCCGCGAGTTCCGTGTAACTGTCGCCGCCAATAACGAATTGCACCGGCTGGCCACGGCCGCCGCCAATGGTTTTAAGGCCACCGAACATGACCGGAAAGGCCGTCACATCGGCAATCTGCCGCAAGGCCGGACCAAGCCGCGTCATGACCTGATCGGCGGTTTCATTGCGCGCGCCCCAATCCACCAGATTAACGACGCCGAGGCCGGTATTGAACTGATCAGCCGACCCGTAACCCGGGATACGCACCAGCGTGCGATTGGCGAGACCCTCGGTGGACAGCACCGAAAGCACGTTTTCAACCGCCGCCATATTGCGGATCATGGCGTCATAGCTTGTGCCTTCGGCGGCGGTGACCATGACGGTAAATTTGCCGCGGTCTTCGGTCGGGGCAAATTCCTGCGGCACGATCTTCAGCAGACCGGCAATCAAAACAAGCACAGCGACCATGCCCATGACCAGCCATTTCGGCCGCGCGAGCACCTTGCGCAGACTGTCCGCATAAACCGCCGACACTCGCAGAAACAGCCCATCGACCATCCGGGACAGCCGGCCATAGCCATCCGTCGACGGCTTCATGATCTTCGAACACATCATCGGCGTGAGCGACAAAGCGACAATGCCCGACAAGCCAACTGCGCCGCCAAGCGCCACAGCAAGCTCGGTGAAGACGCGCCCGGTGGTGCCTTCGAGAAACATGATCGGCACAAAGACGGCAATCAACACCAGGGTGGTCGCCACCACCGCCATGCCGACCTGTCGCGCCCCGTTATAGGCGGCCACAAGCGGCGGCTCGCCGCGTTCCATGCGGCGATGAATATTCTCAAGCACAATGATGCTATCATCGACCACAAGACCAATGGCAAGCACCAGCGCGAGCAGGGTCACGAGATTGACCGAATAGCCGAACGCCGCCAGCACCATGAAGGACGCGGTGATGCACACCGGCACCGTCACCGCCGGAATGAGCGTCGCGCGCAGACTGCCAAGAAACAGATAAATGACCGAGATCACCAGCACCATGGCGATGCCAAAGGTCAGATAGACCTCATGAATGGCCTGTTCGATGAACACGGAATCATCCGAGGCCACCGCGAGCTTCAAATCTTCGGGCAGGGTTTTGGTGATCTGGTCCACGCGCGCGCGGACATTGCGCGCCACTTCAAGCGTATTGGCCTTCGATTGTTTGACGACGCCAAGCCCGAGCGTGCTTTGCCCGTTGGCACGGAACAGATTGCGATGCTCCTCGGCCCCGAGTTCGACGCGGGCAACTTCGCCGAGCCGCACGAGATAGCCGCCGTCCCCGCGCTTCAGCACCAGCGCGGCGAAATCCTCCGGCGACAGATAACTGCGCGCGACACGCAACGACAATTCCCGCTCATCGGTTTCAAGACGGCCGGCCGGCAGTTCGACATTTTCCGCCTTCAGCACATTTTCTACATCGCTCACCGTCAGCCCGCGCGCCGCGAGCTTGGTGCGGTCGAGCCAGATGCGCATGGCATAGCGCCGCTGGCCTGCAATGCGGATGCTTGAAATGCCATCCACCGTGCTCAGCTGATCGATCAGATAACGGTCAGCGAAATCGGTCAGCTGCAGCCCATCGCGGCGCGAGCTGGAGAGCGACATCCAGATGATCGGCTGACTGTCAGCTTCGGACTTCGAGATCTGCGGGGCTTCGGCCTGATCGGGCAAACGCGCGGCCACGCGGGAGACGCGGTCCCGCACGTCATTGGCGGCAAAATCGATATCGCGGCCGGCGATGAATTCGATATTGATGTTTGATTGACCGTCGCGGCTGGCGGAGGAGATGGAGCGCACGCCCTCGATGCCGCTGATCTCATCCTCGATCAACTGGGTGATCTTGGTTTCGACGATGTCCGACGACGCGCCCGGATAAATTGTCGACACCGACACGATCGGAGTGTCGATATCGGGATATTCCCGAAGCGGCAGCATGCGAAACGACAGTATGCCGAAGGCCACCAGAAGCAGGCTGATCACCGTCGCGAATACGGGGCGTTTGACGGAAACATCGGAAAGCATCATAGCCCGCGATCCTCACTCATCGGTTTTCACCGGCTTAATGAACCAAAGATTTGAAGGCTTCGATCTGTTCGCGCACTTCGACCGCAACGCCATCACGCACCCGTACCAATCCCTCGACGATGACCGGCGTGCCGACAGCGGGGCCGGTCACAAGTTCGACGGCCCCCGGTTTGCGGCGGCCGATCTCGACTTGCACGGCCCGGGCCTTGCCACCTTCGACCACGAACACATATTGGCGGTCCTGCACCGGCACCAGCGCCCGGTCGGGCACCGCCAGCACCTTGTCGGAACTGCGGATGACATCGACCGCGATCAACATGCCGGGACGCAGCAACTGGTCGGGGTTGTTGACTTCGGCGCGCACTGCAACCGCCCGCGTCGCCGGATCGACCCGGCTGTCGACGGTGGTCACCTTGCCGTGAAACTCACGTCCGGGATAAGCGTCGCTTTTGGCGGAGATATCGAGACCGGATCTGAGGGCCGAGATATAAATTTCCGGTACCGAGAAATCGAGTTTGATGATGTGAATGTCGTCAAGCGTCGCCACCGCCGTCGACGGCTGCACCAGCGTGCCGGGGCTGACCTGCCGGAACCCGAGCACGCCATCGAAGGGCGCCCGGATCAGCCGGTCTTTCATGCGCGCCTCGATCCCGCTCACCCGGGCGCGGGCGGCATTGCGTTGCCGCAACTGGGTGTCGAGCGCTGCATTCGACGCATTGCCGCGTTTGGCCAGATCGGCGATGCGGTCATGCTGCTTTTCGGCTTCCTGAAGATTGGCCACCGCCTCGGCCAGGCTCGCGGCTTCCTCGCCATTGGTCAGCTCGACCAGCACATCGCCCTTTTTCACCACCTTGCCGTCTTCGAAATTGACGCTGCGCACGGTTTCCGTGACCTTGGCGGTAATGGTGACGGATTCATTGGCCTTGGCCGTGCCGATGCCGCGAATGCGATCGATGAAGGTCACTTCGCTCACCGGCGCGGTGATCACGGGTGCTTGCATCGGTCCATGACTGCTCCGCCCACTGTTGCTGACCACACGATATCCGGCCGCCAGAACAAGTAGCGCGACCACGACAATACAGGTGGCCACGACCGGATGACGTCGCACAATGGACATTAAAAACGCTCCTTGTCCGAAAAATTGCCCGGCAATTTCTCGACGGCCGACGGATAATCAGGGGTGGAAATCTGACGTTGGAGGTACGAAATTGTCATAAATCTGTCAATGCGTTAAAGAAACTGACCCTGGGAAATCACAGGAACGTGAAGACGTAAAGCATCCTCTGCCTGTAGCAGACGAATATGTGTTTAGTGTTACGTAACCCAACAGCAAAACCCTGCGCCCGTCAGAAATTTAAGTTCGCTCAGGAATTTTCCCCTCCCTATTAATCTGACTTTAAGACCAGATCGACATACTTCAGGCTGAATTACCGTGAGACCCTGCCAAAGGAACGGTCCCGAACA
The DNA here is from genome assembly GCF_027920805.1 of Govania unica. Taxonomy (GTDB): domain Bacteria; phylum Pseudomonadota; class Alphaproteobacteria; order Sphingomonadales; family Govanellaceae; genus Govanella; species Govanella unica. The sequence continues at coordinate 78,416 of NZ_JANWOI010000001.1, read as the reverse complement.
GCGATCACCATGATGGACGCAGCCACCCAAACGATGCGCCACCTTCCGCAAGACAGCATGGCCGAGCGCCGTCTTTGTCTGCGCTTTTTCACGCTGTGGGAGAATCTCGCCGCCGGCCGCGCCATGCCCGCACTGCAGGATTTCACAGCGTCGAGCCTGGCCCCGTTCAAGAACCGCAGTCTGCTCATTGATCTTCAGGACGGACCCGAAGGCGCCAGTTTCCGTTATGTGGGCGAGCGCATTGCGACAGCGCTTGCAGTCCCGCTCCAGGGTGCGCCGCTTGATGCGGTGCCTGCACAGAACCTGTTGACCCACCTGATCGCCCGCTGCCCGGACGTCATCGCGAACCGCGCCCCCATCACCTTCGATGCCGAGGTTTGCGACCGGGAGGAGAACCGGAGCCTGCCCTATCGCGCCGTCCTTGCACCGCTGAGCCGGGATGGCGACCATATCGATTTCCTGATCGGGGTGCTGAGCTGGCGCCAAACCAGCACACCTCTCGACCTCGGAACCGAACTCACCCAGTTGCGGGAGACGGCGCAATCAGCAGGTCGCACCCGCGCCGCCTTGTATGATCTTCTGGTCCGCATCCATGGCTTTGCCAGCCAGTGTGCCGCCGCCCCGGAGGAACTCGCAGTCCTCCTGAGAGACAGCGGCATCCGCACCCAGAAACGCGCCCGCGAAACCGCCATCCTCAAACTGGTGTTCGGCAAGGATCATGACAAAACCCGGCTGACCGAATATGCGGCAGCGCTCGCGCTCGCCACCCGGGAGGACCTTGACAGCGCCGCCTTCCACGCTCGGCTCACGTCTTTTTCCGGCGGGCTCAAGGCCATGGTGCGGGCGGAACGTCAGGCGCGCAATCCGGGCACGGACGCGGTTGTCCCCGAAGTTCTGGCCACTCTGCCTGACTGGCGGCCGAACCCCGGCCCAACGGGCGAAGAGCTGACCCTCCGCGCCCGCAGAACGGGTGACGGACAGATCGAAATCATCGGCGTCACGGTCCGGAAAATATCCTGATCCGAACATTGTTTACGCCCGCGATCCCCGACAGTATAGTCGGGTCATAAAGCCTTTCTAAAGGCTTATAACAAAACGGCATCGCCCGCAACCTGCGCGGGAACGACTGACCGGGCCAGAGAAATATCGTCGGGGTCCCCTGCAATCGGGGTGACCACACCTGTCTCTGCAACCCCGAGGGCCCAAGCCGCCCTCTGTCAGACCTCAAGGATCACAGCGCAATGCCGTCCTGGACGCAACGCGAAGCTCATATCGCCCATGTTGTCGATTATGCCCAAAGCCGTTTGCCCAAAGCCGATTTTGCCGCCATGCGCGGGTTTATCCACGCCGTGCTCGACAAGGCCGCGCCCGAGGACGTGATCTTGCGTCCGGTTGAGATGCTCTATGGCATCCTCCTCAGCATGTGGAAGTTCTCCACCCGGCGCAGCCCCGGCACGGCGCGGCTCCGGGTATTCAACCCGACCCTTGAGGAACATGGCTGGCACAGCTCCCATACCATCATCCAGATGGTCAATGACGACATGCCGTTCCTGGTCAGCTCCGTCACCGGCGACCTCGCGTTATCAGGCACCGAGATTCATTTCATCCTGCACCCCATGGTCGACTGCCCGCGCGACGCCGACGGCAACCGCAGCAGCGCCAAGGATGCGACGGTCATCCGGGAATCCCTCATTCATCTTGAGATCGATCGCAAGACCGCGCCCGCCGTGCTGGCCGCCCTTGAGCTGCGGCTGAACCATATTCTCGCAGATGTCCGCGTCGCCGTGCAGGACTGGCCGGCCATGCTGGAAAAAGTTGATATCGCCCGCGCCGACCTCGGCCAGGGACCGAAAGCCCCCAAAGCCGACTCTGACACCGCCGCCAATGCCCACGAAGCCATGGCCTTTCTCGATTGGCTCAAGGACAATCATTTCACCCTGCTCGGCTATCGCGCCTATTCCCATGTCCCGACTGAAGCCGTGGCCGGAGAGGGTCTTGGCATTCTCCGCGATCCGGCCCGTCAGGTGTTTCGCCGTGGCGCCGACTTCATCGCCATCTCCGATGAAATCCGCGATTTTCTGCACAGCGATGCGCCTATGATCATCAGCAAGGCCAATGTCAAATCCACCGTGCATCGGCCGGTGCATCTCGATTACGTCGGCATCAAGATCCATGACGACAGCGGCCGCGCCGTAGGCGAGCATCGTTTTGTCGGCCTGTTCACCTCAGTCGCCTACAGCCGCCGGGCCGAGACCGTCCCCTATCTCCGCCATAAGGTCACCCATATGCTGGAGCGCGCGCGGTTCGAACGCCGCAGCCATGACGGCAAGGCGCTCCTGCATATTCTGGAAAGCTTCCCGCGTGACGAGCTGTTTCAGATCGACGAAGACGCCCTGTTTGAAACCAGCATGGGCATTCTCTATCTGCTCGAACGCCCCCATGCCCGCGCCTTCCTGCGTCAGGATCCCCATGGCCGCTTTGTCTCGGCGCTGGTTTACGTGCCGCGCGAACTCTATGAAAGCAACCTCCGGAACCGCATCGAGGCCATTCTCTGTGATGCCTATAAGGGCGAAATCTCGGCCCGCCATGCCCAATTGAGCGACGATGTGATCGCCCGCTGGCATTTCATCATCCGCACCCGGCCGGGCCAGACGCCCATCGTCAGTGCCGCCGACATCAATGTCCGCATCGCCCAGGTGGCCCGCGGCTGGCGCGACCAGTTGAAGGAAAGCCTGGTCAAGCGCTTTGGCGAAGAACGCGGCATTGCGCTGTTCGAGCGCTATGCCCATGTGTTCCCGGCTGCCTATCGCGACAATTTCTCCCCCGAGTTCACCGTCATCGACATCGAGAAATTCGAGGCAAGCGGCGCCGGCGAGGTGCAATATAATTTCTATCGTCTGGCCGAAGACCCGGACGACGCGCTCCGGCTCAAGATCTATCACCCCTCCGCCGTCATCCCCTTGAGCGACGTCATGCCGCTTCTGGAAAATCTCGGGCTGCGGGTGATCGAGGAAGACGCCTATGACATCGCTTTCCCCGATCAGAACGGCAACGGCGAAGGCTGCCTGCACAGTTTTTATCTGAGAGAACCGCATGGGGCCGAGATCGCGCTCGCCGATGTCAAACCGCGCCTTGAGGACACGCTCCATCAGGTGGCGGCGGGCCGGGCCGAAAATGACGGCTTCAACAGCATGGTGCTGCGCGCCGGGCTGCAATGGCGGGAGGTCGTGGTGCTGCGCGCCTATGCCCGCTATCTGCGGCAGCTTGGGCTCGCCTATAGCGAAGATTATGTGCGCCAGACCCTGGCCGACAATCCGGTCATCGCCCGCGCGCTGGTGGCCTTGTTCGAAGCCCGCTTCAACCCCGCCCTTGATGATGACAGCCGCGAGGCCGAAAGCGAGACCGTCAACAGCGCCATCAACCGCGCCCTCGATCATGTGACAAGCCTGGATCAGGATCGCATTCTGCGCGCCTTCCGCAATTGCCTGCTCGCCACCCTCCGCTGCAATTACTATCAGACCGGAACGGATGGCAGCCTGCGTCCGGCCCTCGCGCTCAAAATCAACAGCCGCGAGGTCAAGGAAGCCCCGCTGCCGCGCCCCTACGCCGAAATCTTCGTCTATGCCCCGCGGGTCGAAGGCGTCCATCTGCGCTTTGGGCCGGTGGCGCGCGGCGGCCTTCGCTGGTCCGACCGGCCGGAAGATTTCCGCACCGAGGTGCTCGGGCTCGTCAAGGCGCAGCAAGTCAAGAATGCGGTCATCGTACCGGTCGGGGCCAAGGGCGGCTTTTATCCGAAACATGCGCCGAAAACCGGTGACCGCGACGCCGTGCTTGCCGATGGCGTCGCCTGCTACAAGACCTTCATCAGCTCGCTCCTGGATGTCACTGACAATCTGTCGGGCGATCATCTGATCCCGCCGGAAAATGTCGTACGGCACGACGGCCCCGATCCCTATCTGGTGGTCGCCGCCGATAAGGGCACCGCGAGCTTCTCGGACTATGCAAATGCTATCGCCGAGGACTGCGGCTTCTGGCTCGGCGATGCTTTTGCCAGCGGCGGCTCCCATGGCTATGACCATAAGAAAATGGCCATCACCGCACGCGGCGCGTGGATTTCCGTTGAACGCCATTTCCGTGAACATGGCATCGACCTCAAGACCACGGGCATTTCGGTGGTCGGCATCGGCGACATGTCGGGCGACGTGTTCGGCAACGGCATGCTGCGTTCCGACAAGATCCAGCTTCGCGCCGCCTTCGACCATCGCCATATCTTCCTCGACCCGACGCCCGATCCGGCCAAAAGCTACGCCGAACGCCAGCGGCTCTATGACCTGCCGCGTTCCTCCTGGGCCGATTACAACCCGAAACTCCTGTCAAAGGGCGGCGCGATCATCGACCGCAAGGCCAAATCTGTGACGCTCTCGGCCGAGGTCCGCGCCTGGCTCGGAGTTGGCGAGGAGCCGCTCATCCCCAATGACCTGATCCAGCTCGTGCTCAAGGCCAACGTCGATCTGCTGTGGATTGGCGGCATCGGCACCTATATCAAGGCGGCCTCCGAAAACAACCGCGACGTCGGCGACCGCGCCAATGATGCGCTCCGTGTCAATGGCGGCGACCTCCGCTGCAAGGTGGTCGGCGAAGGCGGCAATCTCGGGTGCACCCAGGCCGGGCGCATCGAATTTGCCCGCACCGGCGGAGCCATCAACACCGACTCCGTGGATAACTCAGCCGGGGTCAATTGCTCGGACCATGAAGTCAATATCAAGATCCTGCTGAATGGCCTCGAACAGGACGGCGTGCTCAGCCGCCCCGATCGCGACAAGCTTCTGGTCGCCATGACCGACGATGTGTCGGCGCTGGTGCTCATCCATAACTATCTGCAGACGCTGTCAATCACCCTAACCCAAAGCGGCGGCTCCAAGGCCCTCGACAGTCAGGCCCGGCTGATGACCGCGCTTGAGAAAACCGCCAGCCTCGATCGTAGCATCGAAGGCCTGCCAAGCGACGAAACCATCGCCGAACGGCGCGCCCGCGACGAAGGCCTGACCCGGCCGGAAATCGCCATTCTGGTGTCTTACGCGAAAATGGCGGCCAAACAGGCCATCGCCAAGCATCCGGTGGCCGAGGACAGTTTCTTCAATGCCGATCTGGCCGCCGCCTTCCCGCCCCGGCTGTCTGCGACCTATGGCGACGCACTGGCCAAACATCGCCTGCGGCCGGAGATCATCGCCACCGTGCTCGCCAATGAAATGATCAACCGCATGGGCCCGGGCTTTGTCCATACGGTGTCTGAACAGGCCGATTGCGAACTGGCCGACGTGGCTCGCGGCTATGCCGTGGTGCGCGAGATCTATGGTCTCAAGTCGCTGTGGCAGCAGATCGACGCCCTGGACGACCAGGTGCCAGCCTCAGTGCAAACCCGGCTTTATCTCGATGTGGCCGAATTCACCCGGCTGTTCACCATCTGGCTGTTGCGCCGCATGCCGCGCGGCGAGGCCATCGCCCATTCGGTCGCCCGCCTCATGCCCGGCATAGAGGACATGATCTCCGCCCCGCTCGAAATCCTCGACACGGTGCAGTTAAAACGGATCGAAGCCAAGGCCGCCGTCTATGAACAGGCCGGAGTGGCCAAGGCCCTCGCCCTCCGCATCGGCGCCCTTGAAGCCCATGCCACCACCGGCGATATCGTCGAACTGGCTCATGACCTCGGGCGCCCGGTCGAGGATGTGGCGCGAGCCTATTACTATCTCGGAGACAGCGGCGGCTACACCTGGCTCAGGACCAGCACCGAGGAAATCCCCTCCGGCGACCATTGGGAACGCCTGGCCGCCATCGCCATTATCGAGGATATCCTAGATCAGCAACGGTCCCTGACGGAACGCGCGCTCGGCGGCGGCACCACCAAAACCGACGGCGTGACCATGGCCCAAACCTGGATCGCCGCCAACGACGCCGCCCTCCGCCGGGCGAACGTCATGGTCAGCGAACTCCACAACACCAACCTGACCCCAGCCAAACTCGGCTACGCCACCCGCCACTTGCGAGCCCTGCTGTTACGGTGAAGGCAGCTTCTCCCGCCGTCTCACAAAAAACCTGTCATGCCCGGGCTTGACCCAGGCATCCACCTTACGGACTGAGACATGGATTGCCGGATCAAGCCCGGCAATGACAGATATATTAATGGTGGGAATTCCGGTGAACACCTGGCGAAACCAGCTTCGTCAGCAGCCTTGATCACCTCGCCATTAAACGTGGAGCCGCCGGGCCGAATGACGGCCGCCTGCCAGATCGGCAGCGGCCAGACCACCTCCACAAAATGTCATGCCCGGGCTTGACCCGGGCATCCATCTTGCGGACTGAGACATGGATTGCCGGGTCAAGTCCGGTAATGGCAGATATATTAATGGCGGAAATGGCGCATGCCGGTGAAGACCATGGCGAGACCGGCTTCGTCGGCGGCTTTGATCACTTCGTCGTCGCGCATGGAGCCGCCGGGTTGAATAACAGCCGTGGCCCCAGCTGCCGCTGCGGCCAGCAGGCCATCGGCGAAGGGGAAAAAGGCGTCTGAGGCCACAACCGAGCCCTGGGTGAGCGGTGTGCCGCCGACCGTGGCCGCCGCGTCTTCGGCTTTCCTTGCGGCGATGCGGGCGCTGTCAACGCGGCTCATTTGCCCGGCACCGATGCCCACCGTGGCCCCGTCCTTCACATAGACGATGGCGTTCGATTTCACATGCTTGCCAACGCGGAAGGCAAACAGCAGATCATTGAGTTCAGCCTCCGACGGCTGGCGCTTGGTGACGACTTTGAGATCATTGCGGGTGACCCGGCCGCTGTCGCGGGTCTGCACCAGAAGCCCCCCGGCCACCGTCTTCACGGTAACCCCGGGCTTGGTCGCATCACGCAAGCCGCCCGTGAGCAGCAGGCGCAAATTCTTCTTGGCGGCGAAAATGGCGATGGCTTCGGGATCGGCATCCGGGGCGACCACGACTTCGGTGAAAATTTCGGTGATGGCCCTTGCCGCCGCCGCATCAAGCGGGCGGTTCGCCGCCACGATGCCGCCGAACGCGCTTACCGGGTCACAGGCCAATGCTTTTTCATAGGCTTGCAGCAGGGTCGCCCCCACCGCGACACCGCAGGGGTTCGCATGCTTGATGATGGCGATGGCCGGAACGGCCGGATCGAATTCCGAAATCAGCTCGAACGCGGCGTCGGTGTCATTGATATTGTTATAGCTCAGCTCCTTACCCTGAAGCTGACGCGCGCCGACAATGCCCGGCTCGTTGGTCACGCCGCGCCGATAGACCGCCGCCGCCTGATGGGGGTTTTCCCCGTAACGAAGATCCTGAAGCTTTTCACCCGCCAGCACCAGACGATCGGCAAAGCTCTCGCCCAGCACATCTCCGGCGAACCAGGCCGAAATGGCGGCGTCATAGGCGCCGGTGCGGGCATAGGCCTTGGCCGCGAGCTTCTGGCGCAGGGCAAAACCGGTGCTGCTGTCGTTCGCGCTCATTTCCGCCTGCACCGCCACATAATCAGCAGGGTCGGTGATGACGGTGACAAAGCGATGATTTTTGGCCGCCGAACGGATCATGGCCGGCCCGCCGATGTCGATATTTTCGATGCAGGTCGCAAGATCCGCACCGCGCGCCACCGTGGCCTCGAAAGGATAGAGATTGACGACGATAAGATCGATGCCGCCGATGTCATAATCCTTCATGGACATGGCATGTTCCGGGTTGTCGCGCACCCCAAGCAGCCCGCCATGGATTTTCGGATGCAGCGTCTTCACCCGGCCGTCGAGCATTTCCGGGAAACCGGTGTAATCGGCCACTTCCCGCACCGGAACGCCAGCATCGGCCAGAGTCTTGGCGGTGCCGCCGGTGGACAGGATCTCAACGCCTGCCCCGGCCAGAAAGCGCCCGAACTCGACAAGGCCCGACTTGTCGGACACGGACAACAGGGCCCGCTTGACGGCGACGCGATCGATCATGGCTTTTCTCCAGAAACATATACTTACGACATGCCGGATACCGGCTTTGCGGTTGGGTACGGCATCAAACCACCCGAGGCAAGGATTTTATCGGAGTCTAGACCGTCCGGAAAGCCCAACGGATTTGCCGCGTCTCACCGTTCAGGCGTCCGCTCACGACAATCTGCCGCGTCCGACGCGGGAAGGCCGGAGCTCCGAAATAAAGGCTGTCCTCGATGGCCACATCGCCGCCCGAGGCGAGAAACCGCAAGGCGCGTCCGGACGGTAGACGGATCAGAACACCTTCATCGGCGGCGAGCAAGCGCGGCGTCGCCTCGGGATGCAGATGAAAGCGCAGATCGAAATATAGCGTACGCCGGGCCCCTGAGTCTTCCGCCTCAAGCGTGTCCTCACCACGCAATTCCTCGCCCCGCGCCGCCAGGAAAAAACGACGGCGATGCACATAGTTGAACTTCTTGCTGTAGCCGTCATGCTCAAGATCAAGAAGCAGCGCGCCGTCCTCGGCCTCGTTGCGGTCGAGGCTGACGGCGCTAGGCCCCTCGCCGATCAGACCGCCGGGCAAGATCTGGCTGGAATTGGTGTCATTGATCACCAGAGTCGAATGCGCCGCCGTGGCCCGAGTCAAACGCCCGAGATCATCGGCCGACTGACCGAATGGCAGGGCCGCCGGATCGGGCAGGCAATCGACGCTGCCGCAATTGACCACCACGCGCTCCGCGCCAAGGCTCATCTCGAAACTGCCGGTGCCCGCATGATGGCGGCGACTGAGCGCGCCCACCGGCGGCGGCCCGCCATCGATCACCACCGCAAGCGCGCCGCGCGCCAGCCGCTGGAACCCGGTATGGAGGCCGTTGTCGAGCGGATCCATGCTTTTATAAGGCTCGGGCAACCGCGCGAGCAGCGGCGGACCATCGGCGTAGGCCCCATTGAACTGCGCCAGCCGCTGATCACCATGGGTCAGCGCCTTCAGGGCAGGGACAATGCGATCAAGGGCGCGGGTCACGGCACTTGACACCGGTTCTTCAACAGCGGCGTAAATGGCGCTCAAACTTATAAGATCGCGCAATACCCGGGCCAGATCCGCAGGCGAACGGGATAGAAACCCACCATCGCCCTGAACCATACGCTCAAGCTCCGCCGCCAGTTGCTGGCTGCCCTGTTTCAGGCGGCTTTCGCCATTCGGCAACAACAGGCCGCTGGCCACGAGGCCTACAAGCGCCGTCACCCGGTCAGGCCCCGGCTCCATAGTGGCGACCCCGAGGCCGAGAAAGCGCGCCTGCCGGGCCATGCTGTTCAGCACCCGGCTGCGATAAACATGATCTTCGCTCGCGAGAATCAGCGGCGCATAAGTCATCCAGGACAACAAACGACGACCAATAACGCCCGGTTCCCAAGCCGGAGAGGGCCAACGATCATGGGCTTGACACCAGGCCCTTACATGAGCTTCGGCCACCCGCCGCGCCGCTGCCTGATCGGCCACGGTGGCCAGATCACGCAACCAGGAGAAGCCCTGCAACCAGTCCCACCAACCGGGCGCAAGCCGCGACGACGACCACAGAACCTGTGGCGTCCAGCGATCCGGATCTTCGCCGTTCGCGCTGCCCGCACCTTTGAGAACCTGGCCCGCATGATGAAAGCGCCCGGCCAGAATCCCGGCGCCCACGGCATAATCGCCGGGCCAGGGATCTTTCGGAACCTTGAGAAGACGGATCGGATGCGGGCCGCTCGCAATCACCGCCGCTGCCAGCATGCGCGTTTCCGCCCGCTTCAAGGCATGGCGGGCCGCCCGTGCCGTGCGCGCGAAAAACGCATCCTTGGTTCGCCGGATTTCACTCATATCAGCCGATCAGCACACCGCGTCGCGCAAGGCGGCGATATTGCGGGCATAGGCCTCAGGCCCGCCCTTGAAAGTCGCGGTTCCGGCCACCAGCACATCGGCCCCGGCCATCACCACCTTACGCGCGGTCTCGGGCGTGACACCGCCATCTACCTCAAGCAGGATCTGGCGGCCCGTGCCTGCGGTCTCGCGTTCGATGCGCTCGCGCAGGCGGCGGATTTTATCCAGCTGACTGTCGATGAAGCTCTGGCCGCCAAAGCCCGGGTTGACGGTCATGACCAGCACCAGATCAATGTCGTCCCAGACATAATCCAGAAGCTCGATGGGCGACGCCGGGTTGAGCGACACCCCGGCCTTTTTGCCCTGCGCCTTCACCAATTGAAGAGTGCGATGAAGATGCGCACCAGCCTCGGCATGAACAGTGATGATATCGGACCCGGCGTCAGCAAACCCGGCCACATAGGGATCCACCGGCGCGATCATCAGATGCACATCGAACGGCAGCGCGCTATGGGGACGCAGCGCCTTGACCACTGCCGGCCCAATGGTGATGTTCGGCACGAAATGGCCGTCCATCACGTCCACATGAATGAAGTCGGCCCCGGCTTCGGTGACGGCCTGAAGTTCCTCCCCGAGGCGCGCGAAATCGGCGGACAAAATCGAGGGCGCGATACGGACTATTCGGGTCATGGCGGCTCTGTGCTTTCAGGACTTCGGCATGAGAAAAATGCAGGCCCCCGTCTTAACAGTTCAGGCCCCGCTTAACAAGTCAGGCCCGCTTAACAAGTCATGGAAGATGCCGCAACCGGGCTATGTAAAAGCCATCCACGTTCTGGCTCGGCAGGGTCTGGACCGTACCGTCCGGCAGCAGAGCCGCCTCAAGCCCCGGAAGCTCCGCCCCGGTTACCGGCTCAAGGGCAAAGTCTTTATGATGCTGGAGGAAATGGCTGACCTGATCCGGCCCCTCCGCCGCCTCCATGGAACAGACGCAATACAGAAGACGCCCGCCCGGCGCCACCATATGGGCGGCGGCGGCGAACAGCGCCTGTTGCGTCAGCACCAGAGACTGCACATCCTCAGGCGACTTCAACCAGCCCACATCGGGATGGCGGCGCAAGGTGCCCGTGGCCGAACAGGGCGCATCGAGCAACACATGATCAAAGCGCGGCTCGGGCCGGTATTTACGGCCGTCGGCGGCCACAAGCTCGGCTGTGAGGCCAAGCCGGTCAAGATTTTCCTGGAGCCGTTTCAGGCGCTTCGGCGCGAGATCAAGGGCCGTGACCTCGGCCCCCGCCGCCGCAAGCTGGGCCGTTTTGCCACCCGGTGCCGCGCAGAGATCAAGCACCCGCTCCCCGGCCTTGACCCCGAGCAACTGTGCCGGAAGGGCGGCAGCGGCATCCTGGACCCACCAGAGACCCTCCGCAAATCCCGGCAAATCTTCAATGATTCCAGCTTCTTCCAGACGCAGGCCCCCGCTTGGTGACGTCATGACGTCAATCTGTCGTGACGTCAATTCGGCTACAAGGGCCTCCCGGTCGGCGTCTGGCTTGAGGGTGAGATCAAGCGGCGGCTCGCCCAGCTGGGCGGCGGCGATGGCTGTCGCGGTCTCGGGCCCGAAGCGATCCGACCAGGACTCAAGCAGCCAGTCCGGCAGATTAAGCGCGGGCGGCAAGGGCCGTGGCCCCTCATCGGCAATGCGCCGCAGGACGGCATTCACAAGCCCCTTGGCCCGGCGCACGAAACTGTCGCGGTCACTTCCGGCAAGACCCACCGCCGTGTCGACCACCGCATGCGGCGGCGTGCCGAGATAGAGCAACTGAGCCGCGCCCAGACGCAGAATATGGCGGGCATCCGACGCAAGCTTTTCCGGCGCATCCAAAAAGCCATTGATCCGGGAGTCAATCTCCCCAAGCCGGCGCAGCACGGTGATCACCAGCAACCGGGCAAAGGCCCTGTCCCGAGCCGCCATGCCGGGCTGCAGCCGCAACGCCGCCGCGAAGGCCTCGTCCAGATACTGGCCGTTATCCAGAATGCGCTGCAAAGCCGCAAGCGCCACGGCCCGCGCCGCCAAAGGTGATTGGGTCATGATGTGGTCTTCATCCTATGGCTGTTCGGAACAGGCCGCGTTTCTCTGGATCAGTCATTTCCGGGCGCCTTGCAGGACTGACTGACCCATGGATTACCGGGTCAAGCCCGGTAATGACAATGTTTACTTGAAGCAAAGCCTAAATCTAACCAATTATCCCCGAACACCACGGCATTCCGCGTCCCCATCTGTGTCATTGCCGGGCTTGACCCGGCAATCCATTCTGAGGAAACCAACAGATTACCCCCAAGGCCCGCGCCGCGCGGCAGGCGTCTCAGCCGCCGGGGATGGATCATAACGACCACCCTGCCCCATGGCCTCTGCCAAGTCCTGCAATTTGGCGATGCGGTTCTTCATGTTGGGGTGGGTTGAAAACAAATTATCCATGCCCCGGCCATGCAGAGGATTGACGATAAACAGATGCGCCGTGGCCGGGTTCTGTTCGGCAGCCGGGTTTTCGACGCGCTCGGCCCCGTTCTGCAATTTATTGAGGGCGGCAGCGAGCGCCAGCGGATCGCCGCTGATTTCCGATCCGATGCGGTCGGCCTCATATTCCCGGGTGCGGCTGATGGCCATCTGGATCAGCATGGCCGCCATGGGGGCGAGGATCATCACCAGAATGCTGCCGATCATACCCATGCCGCCGCCCCGGTTGTCATGCCCGGACGGCCGCAGGAACATGGCGAAATTGGCCAGCATGCCGATGGCCCCGGCGAAGGTCGCCGTAATCGTCATGGTCAGGGTGTCGCGGTTTTTCACATGGGCCAGCTCATGGGCCATGACCCCGGCCACTTCACGCTTGTTCAACAGCCGCAACAGCCCGCTCGTGGCCGCAACTGCCGCATGTTCGGGATTGCGCCCGGTGGCAAAGGCGTTCGGCTGGTCATTGTCCATGATATAGACCTTAGGCATGGGCAGACCGGCGCGCGCCGCGAGATCGCGCACCAGAGCATGAAACTCCGGCGCCTCGGCGGCGCTCACTTCCCGGGCCCCATGCATGCGCAGGACCATCTTATCGGAATTCCAATAGGCGAAGGCATTCATGGCCACAGCCACCAGAAACGCAATCATCATGCCGCCCGCGCCACCGATCAGATAGCCGATGCCGATAAAGAAGGCTGTCATGCCTGCGAGAAGAATACCTGTCCGTACTGCACCCATCGTCTGCCGCCTCTGGTAATAAACCCTGCTTCCCCTTATTTAGAGGACAGTTCACCAAGCGCAAGATGGAACCGTCTAATGACCGAGTCGAAACCCGCCGCCGAACCGGCCCCGAAAAACCCTAAAGACCAGATCACGCCTTCGGAAGCGCCAAAAGAAATCGGCGGCCGCAAGGGCCCGGAACCGACCCGCTATGGCGATTGGGAACGGAACGGCATCACCTCGGACTTCTGACCTGCGTATCTCCTTGTGAAGGGCTGCCTCATGAAGACGCTGATGCTGTTACGTCACGCCAAATCCGACTGGAGCGCCGCCGGTATCGCCGATCATGACCGCCCGCTCAATGCCCGGGGAGACGCCGCCGCGATCAGAATGGGCCAGTATCTCGCCCGCGAGAATTTATGGCCGGATCTGGTGCTATGTTCGACCGCGCTCCGCACCCGGGAAACGCTGGCCCATTTGCTTGATGCCTGCGATCGCCCGCCGTCAGTGCGTTATGAAAAAGCGCTTTATCTCGCAAGCCCCCGCGCCATGCTGAAATTTGTTCAGGACGCCTCGAACGACCTCAAAAGCCTGATGCTGATCGGCCATAATCCCGGCACACATAGCCTCGCCAACATGCTGGCTGCGGCGGAATCCAAAAGCGCCCGCGCTGAACTCGCGGAGAAATTCCCGACCGGAGCCCTCGCGCTGCTCCAGTTCAAGGGGCAATGGGCCGATGTCATTCCCGGCAGCGGCCAGCTTATGCGCTTCATCAAACCGCGCAGCTTGGGCGATGTCTGAGCATCACCCCAACAGGGCAAACCGCCCGTTATGAAACGCAAGCGGTGCCCCGGCATGAGCGCCGAAGCGTTCGACCCGGCCGATCAGCACGTTATGATCTCCGGCCAGCACCACCTGATCGGTCACACATTCAAAGCAGGCAATGGCCCCGTCAATCAGCGGCACCCCGCCAAGCCCATGACAGAGCGCAATATCGATTTCGCGGAACTGATCACGCCCCGAACGGCCGAAATGCCGCGCCAGTGTTTCATGGTTGTCCGACAGCACATTGACGGCAAAGCGGAAGCCCGGCTGAAAGCAATCAACATGCTGGGATTTCAGGGCAATATTCCACAGCACCATGGCCGGATCGAGCGACACCGAGGTGAAGGAATTGGCGGTAATGCCGATTTCCTCGCCCTCCGCCGTACGAGCGGTGATGATGGTCACTCCCGTGGCATAACGCCCGAACGCATCGCGCAAAGCGCGCTGGGCATCATCACTCGCGGCGGGCACATGGGTGGTCAGCGAGGCATGCTTCGCGCTCACGGGTAAACTGGACTGTCCTGACATTATATTTCCGGTATTGTAGTGACTTGAGGTTTGGCTCAGCCTATGCGTTAAGAGATGCGCTGTCTATGTCCCCCTTGGGCCGACAAACCCCGCACAAATGCCGCCCCACTAAGAATAAACGCAAGATTAAAACCACACGGAGGACGTCCATCCCATGCGCGAAAAGGAGCTGAGGCTGGCGCTCGTCTGTTTCGGCGGGGTGTCGCTCGCCGTCTATATGCATGGCGTGACCAAGGAAGTGTTGAAATTGGCCCGCGCTTCCGCCGCTCTGCACAAGATCCGCGACCGCGACGCCCGGCACGGGATCAGTTATGGCGATCTTGGCCTCAATGGCGACGACGACATCGATACCGAGAATGTCTATTACGATCTTCTCCGCGATATGAGCGACGTGTTCGACCTGCGAGTGGTGGTCGATTGCGTGGCCGGGGCCTCGGCGGGTGGGATCAACGGCATTTTCCTGTCGCGCGCCCTCGCCCATGACCTCGCCTATGATCCGTTGCGCGACCTCTGGCTGCGCGAGGCCGACGTGAGCCGTCTTGCCCCGCCGCCCGAGGAAACAAATATCTGGTCCAAAATCATTGTCGACCCGCTGGTCAAATTCGTCAGCCGCCGGGTGTTCGGCGCGCGCGGCTACAGCACCGGGGTAAGTGACAAGATCCCGCCGCTGGTGCGGCTCCGTCATATGAAACCCTTGTTCGATGGCGTTCATCTGGTGCGGCTGTTATATGACGCGCTGATCGACATGGGCACGCCGAAAGGCCCCGAATATTCACTGATGCCCGCCGGTCATCGGCTGGAGACCTTTGTCACCGTGACCGATTTTCACGGCTTTCTCCGCTATCTGCCGCTCCATGATCCGCCGGTGATCGCCGAGCGCGAACATCGCTGCACCTTTGAGTTCTCCTTCACCCATTGGCGGAACGGCGACTGGCAAAGCGATTTTCAAAATGACGATGTGCCAAGCCTCGCCTTCGCCGCCCGCGCCACCGCCTGTTTCCCGGGTGCCTATGCCCCGGCGCAAATCGGCGAAGTCGATGAGATGCTGGGCGAACGTGGTCTGAGCTGGCGCAGCAAGGACCGGTTTTTCGTCAGCAATTTCGCCAATTATCTGCGCGCCGGTGTGGATCCCCACAAGGCCGCCTTCATCGACGGCAGCATTCTCAACAACAAACCCTTTGCCGCCGCCGTCAAATCCATTCATGGCCGCCCGGCCTTCCGCGAGGTCGATCGCCGTATCGTCTATGTGGACCCGCATCCCGACGAACTGATCGCCACATCCCCGTCGGATGAAGGTGTGCCCAATCTGTGGCGCACGCTCAAGGCGGCGATGATGGATATCCCGCGCAACGAGCCCGTGCATGATGATCTGGCCGAAATCCAGTCGCTGAACGAACGCATCCGCACGGTGAAATCGGTGATCACCGCCATCAAACCGCGTGTCAGCCGTCATGTGGCGGAAATCGTCGATCCCTATATCCAGTCGGCCAAAAGCACCGTGACCGCTGCCACGGTGAGCGAATGGCGCGTGGCCGCCAATGCCCGCGCCGCCCGTGATGCCGGTTATTCCTATGAAGGCTACACCCGCCTGAAATTGCAAACCTCCGTGCGCTATCTCGCTGGAATCGTCTCAGACATCTGCGGTTTCGCCTGGGACGGCCCGGCCCATCAACGGGCGACCGAAATCCTGCATCATTGGGTGATGCGCGATCCCATTGATGGCGAACGCATGGCTCTGCCCGATTTCGCTTTTCAGGACCCAGCGACCCTGCCGAACTGGATACGCTTTCTCACCACGTTCGACCTGGATTATCAGCGCCGCCGCATCCGCTATATGGTAAGCGAGCTTAATCAGCTTTATGCGCGCGACAATCTGGTGAGAAACGGCAACGGAGCCACGTCGCACGACCAGCAAGACCGCGTCTCCATTGATGAGATCGACAGCCTCAAGGTCCGGCTTTATGACGTCCTGACTGCCATGCGCCGCTGTGAAACCGGGGTCTTTGTCAGCGCCGACCTTCGTTCAGCCTTTCATGTGGCCTTTCGTGCGCTCGATGACGAAAACCCCACCGCCAGTTTCGATGCCGCTGTCTATTCTACGGCACGTCATGACGAAATCGATGCTGCCCTCTTAGGTCTCGGCACCGAGATGGGGCTTAACCAGCTGAAAACCGACAGCGATGCCATTCTCGCCGACATTCATGGCAACGGCTGGCCCGCGCCGCTGGTGCGGGAGCTGCTCGTGAGCTATCTCGGCTTCGGTTTCTGGGATGTCATCAGCTTTTCGGTGTCCGGCAGCACCGAGCTTGGTGAATTCAACGAAATCATGATCGACCGCATCAGCCCGAACGACGCCAAGGTCCTGATCGAGGGTGACGCCCGCACGCTGTTGAAAGGCGTGGCCATGCGGCATTTCGGCGCCTTCTTCAGCCGCAAGGACCGCGAAAATGATTATCTGATGGGCCGGCTGAACGCTGCTGAACGGTTGATCGATATCATCATGGACAACGGCCGTGGCGACATCGGCGGCCTGCCCGAAGACCGCGCGGCCAGAAGCCTCGCCGCCAAAAAACGGGCCTTTGCCGCCATTCTCAATGTGGAGAGCAATTATCTCCGCGCCAGCGCCGGGCTTGTGGAGCGTCTGAAAGCCAAGCTTGCGGAACTTTAAACCTTAAACGTGGAAGCTTTCGCCGCAGCCACACTGGCCCTTGGCGTTCGGGTTGGTGAAGGTGAAGCCGGCGGCGAATACGTCTTCCTTGAAGTCCATCTCGGAGCCGATGAGATACAGCAGCGACTGCGCGTCCACATAGACCCGCACACCCTTGTCTTCGACAACTTCGTCCGACAGGATCGGCTCGTCCACATAATCGACCGTATAGGCGAGGCCGGAGCAACCCCGTGCCCGCGTACCCAACCGTACACCCAAAGACGCCTGCCCGCGATCGGCCAACAGACCCTTGATCCGGTCGGCTGCGGCATCGGTGATGGAAATGACGTTACGATGAGCCATAGTTCACTCTACTTTCCTGTCATTGCCGGGGAATGGCAATAGTTCATAGATAGGTCACAGGAACCCAAGTTCAAGCCGAGCTGCCTCGGACATCATGCTCTGATCCCAGGCCGGTTCCCAGGTCAGTTCGACCGAAACATCATTGACGCCCTCCACGCCACGGATGCGCGTTTCCACCTCGCCGGGCATGCTTTCCGCGACCGGACAATGGGGCGTGGTCAGGGTCATGATGACCTTCACATTGCCCTTCACATCGGCGGTCAGTTCATAAATCAGGCCGAGTTCATAGATATTGACCGGGATTTCCGGATCGTAAATGGTCTGCACCATCTCAATCACATGAAATTCAAGCTCGGGATCGCGTTCCGCCGCAGGTTCCGGCTTGTTGTCGAGAAAGGCTTCAAGGAAACCCGGCTCAGCATCGGATCCGGTTTTCGGCGTCTCGGTCTCGGTCATGTTCTGGGTATCGCTCATGCGAAAATCTTCCGTACCTTGTGCAAGCCTGCAATCATCTGATCAATCTCGGCTTTGGTCGAATAGAGCCCGAAGGAGGCCCGCGCCGTCGCCGGTACATCGAAGAAATCCATCACCGGCTGGGCGCAATGATGCCCGGCCCGCACAGCGACGCCTTCATGGTCAAGAATGGTGCCGATGTCATGAGGATGGGCGCAATCCATGACAAAGGAAATGAGCGAGGCATGATTGCGCGCCTTGCCGATGATCGACAGGCCCGGAATCTCCTGTATCCGCTCCATGCCATAGGTAAATAGCTCATGCTCATGGGCAGCGATGGCATCGAGCCCGATAGCATTCACATAGTCAATGGCCGCGCCCAGACCGATCACCCCGGTGATATGCGGCGTCCCGGCCTCGAACTTATGCGGCAGATCGTTCCATTCGGTTTTCTCGAAAGTCACCGAGCGGATCATGTCGCCGCCGCCCTGATAAGGCGGCATGGCATCAAGCAGCGCCGTCTTGCCGTACAGCACGCCGATTCCGGTCGGGCCATAAAGCTTATGCCCAGTAAGAACATAGAAATCAGCATCGAGCGCCTGCACATCGGTTGGCATATGCTGAACCGCCTGACAACCGTCCACCAGCACCTTGGCCCCCACTTCATGAGCAAGGCGGATGATCTCGGCAATCGGCGTGATCGACCCGAGCGAATTCGACACCTGCGTGATCGAGACGAATTTCGTCTTGTCCGACAGTAACTTGGCATAATCTTCAAGCAGGAAATTGCCGTCATGATCGATCGGCGCGACCTTGATCACGATGCCGATCTGATCGCGCAGAATCTGCCAGGGCACGATGTTCGAATGATGCTCCATATGCGAGATCACCACTTCATCCCCGGCTTTCAGGAATGTGCGGCCATAACTTTGCGCCACCAGATTGACGCCTTCGGTGGCGTTGCGGGTGAAAATAATCTCCCGCGCATGGGCCGCGCCCAGGAACGCGCGGATCTTTTCCCGTGCATCCTCGAAGGTCTGGGTGGTTTTCTGGCTGAGGTAATAGACCCCGCGATGAATATTGGCGTAATCCCGCTCATAGACCTCACGTTCGGCATCAATCACCATCTGCGGCTTCTGGGCGCTTGCGGCGCTGTCCAGAAATGCAAAGGGCTTGCCGTGGATCTGTTGCTGCAGCACCGGGAAATCGGCGCGCAGACGCTCCACATCATAACTGTTCCTGAGCGTCAGCGGTGCATTCATGCCGGATCTCCCGCTATGGCCCTGCCCTGCATCCAGCCGGCGACCCGCGCCCGCAACAGATCCTCAAGAGCCGCCACCGGCAGATCATCGATCACCCCGCCGACAAAAGCCTCGATCAGCATGGCCTTGGCCGACACCGGATCGATACCCCGGGATTCAAGGTAAAACAACATGTCCTCGTCAAGCTCGCCAACCGTCGCGCCATGGGCGCATTTGACGTCATCGGCATAGATTTCAAGCTCGGGCTTGGTGTTGGCTTCGGCGCCCTTGGCCAGCAGAAGATTGCGGCTTGACTGGATAGCGTCGGTCTTCTGCGCATCCTCATGAACCACAATGCGGCCTTGATAGGCCGTGGTGCCCTTGGCATCGGCCACACTGCGAAACGTCTGATGGCTGGTGCCGTGAGGCGCCAGATGATGCATTTCCGTATAGGTATCAAGGGTCTGGCCAGACGCCGCCAAAGCCGCGCCCATAAGATTGCAGAGCACGCCCGGCTCTTCAAGCCGCACATGAACTTCGTGCCGCACGACTTTTCCGCCAAGCGACAGGGCGCGATGTTCGAACCGGCTGTCACGCTTCTGAACCACCTTCAACAGCCCGGTATGAATGGCCGCCGGACCTTCATCATAAAGCGTCACCGCCTTGAAGCCCGCGTTCGCGCCCAAGGTCACTTCGCGCACCGGATTGACCCAGTACAAAAGCTCGCTGCGGCCCTGATAGATCTCGATAAGCGTGAGTTCAGCACTCGGGGCGAGATCCACAAACAGTCGCGGATGCGTCGCTTCCTCGGCTTCCCCGGGGGCGCTCACATAGAGAAGGGTCAGCGGCTTGGCCACAGGCTTATCCGCGCGGATCACCAGCCCGTCGGCCCAGAGCGCCGTATTCAGCGCCGTGAGGGCGCGGCCGTCATCTGCCTTCAGGCGGGTGGCCAAAGTCGCGTCCGTCACAAGCGCATCGGCAAGCGGCGTCACCGTCACACCGTCAAGCTCCTCAAGCCGCGACAGCGCCGGGACAAAGCGGCCATTGACCAGCACCAGAACAGCGCCGCCGAAATCGGTTACCGGCAGTGCATCTTCATCTGCGTCCACCAGGCCGGACAACTGGAATGCCCCCTTGCGCAGGACGCCAAGATTGACATAGCGCCAGGCTTCATCCGCAACCGTGGGCAGGCCCAGCGCCACATAACGGGCTTCGGCCTCTTCACGTAAACTAGCGAGCATTTCGGTCATCTGAACGCTCCTTAGGCCGCCGCACCGGCGAAGGCCGCATAGCCCTCACGCTCGAGCACATAGGCCAGTTCCTTGCCACCCGATTTGACGATCTGGCCTTGAACCAGAACATGCACAAAATCAGGCACCACATAATCAAGCAGGCGCTGATAATGGGTGATCATCAGGATTGCCTTGTCGGGCGCACGGAGGGCGTTGATCCCCTTCGAGACGACCTTAAGCGCGTCGATATCAAGCCCCGAATCCGTCTCATCGAGAATGGCGAGCTTCGGGTCAAGGACCTGCATCTGCACCATTTCGTTGCGCTTTTTCTCGCCGCCCGAAAAGCCCACATTGACCGGACGCTTCAGCATCTCCGGGTCCATTTCAAGTGCCTTCGCCTTATCGCGCACGAGCTTGAGGAATTCCGCCGCTGTCACGTCGGCCTCGCCACGCGCCTTGCGGATCGCATTCAGCGCCGTTTTGAGGAAATTCAGATTGCTCACGCCCGGGATTTCAACCGGATACTGGAAGCCGAGGAAAATCCCCGCCGCCGCCCGCAGGTCCGGCGACATCTCAAGCAGATTTTCGCCGTCAAGAGTGACGCTGCCTTCCAAAAGCTCATAACCCGGCCGCCCCGACAACACATAAGACAGCGTGCTTTTGCCCGAGCCGTTCGGACCCATGATGGCATGAACTTCGCCCGGGTTGATGGTCAGATTGATGCCCTTGAGGATTTCCCGGCCATCGATCGCTGCACGCAAGTTTTTGATTTCCAACATCTTTATACCCTTTATCAGCCCACGCTGCCTTCAAGCGAAACGCCAAGAAGCTTCTGCGCCTCGACCGCGAATTCCATCGGCAGATGCTGCATCACTTCCTTGCAGAACCCGTTGACGATCATGGTCACGGCGTCCTCGGTCGACAGTCCGCGTTGCTGGCAATAAAATAACTGGTCGTCGCTGATCTTGGAGGTGGTGGCCTCATGCTCGATCTGCGCCGACGGATTTTTGACCTCCACATAGGGCACCGTATGGGCCCCGCAGTCCGACCCGATCAACAGGCTGTCGCACTGGGTGTAATTGCGCGCGCCGTCAGCGCCGCCAAGCACCTTCACCAGACCGCGGTAGGTGTTTTGCCCACGTCCGGCGGAAATGCCCTTTGAAATGATGGTCGAGCGCGTGTTCTTGCCGATATGGATCATCTTGGTCCCGGTATCGGCCTGCTGGTAATTGTTGGTGACGGCCACCGAATAGAACTCTCCCACCGAATTGTCGCCCTGCAGGATGCAGCTTGGATATTTCCAGGTGATCGCCGAGCCGGTTTCCACCTGGGTCCAGGAGATCTTGGAGTTGCGGCCGCGACAGGCCCCGCGCTTGGTGACGAAATTATAAATCCCGCCCTTGCCGTTCTTGTCGCCCGGATACCAGTTCTGCACCGTCGAATATTTGATTTCGGCATCGTCGAGAGCCACAAGCTCCACCACCGCCGCATGCAGCTGATTTTCATCGCGCATGGGGGCCGTGCAGCCTTCGAGATAGCTCACATAGGAGCCCTTGTCGGCGATGATCAGCGTGCGTTCGAACTGGCCGGTTTTCGCTTCGTTGATGCGGAAATAGGTCGAAAGCTCCATCGGGCAGCGAACCCCCGGCGGGATATAGACAAAGGTGCCGTCACTGAACACCCCGGCATTGAGCGCGGCATAAAAATTGTCCCCGGCCGGAACCACGGAGCCGAGGTATTTCTGAATAAGTTCCGGATGCTCCCGCACGGCTTCGGAAATAGACGAGAAAATAACGCCCGATTCCCGCAATTTGCCCTTGAAGGTCGTGGCCACAGACACGCTGTCAAACACCGCATCAACCGCGACGCCCGCGAGAATTTCGCGTTCTCTCAACGGAATGCCTAGCTTTTCATAGGTCCGCAGCAATTCCGGATCGACCTCGTCAAGGCTTTGAAGCTCGAGCTTCTGCTTCGGAGCGGCATAGTAATAAAGATCCTGAAAATCAATTTCCGGATATTTCACCTTGGCCCACTCGGGTTCGATCATGGTCAGCCAATGGCGATAAGCCTTGAGCCGCCATTCAAGCATCCACTCCGGCTCGTCCTTTTTGGCCGAAATGAAGCGAATGGTGTCTTCATTCAAGCCCTTGGGCGCAAGTTCGCTCTCAATATCGGTGACGAAACCGTATTTATATTCGCTGGAGGTCGCCCGATCGAGCGCGCTTTGAGCATCAGATGTTGTCATGACGATCTTCTGTAGGTTTGGCGTCTTCAGGAGACGGGAACGCCGCGAGGAAATCAGGCAATGTCTGTGTCAGATCGGAGAGCGTCACGCCTTCAAGCGCGTGACGGATCGCCCCGTTGATCTTTCGCCAATAGGCCGGCATATGGCAGGAGCCGAGAATGTCACATTCCATATGTGATTCCTCGGTGCAGTCGGTCAAGGCGATTGGCCCGTCAACCACTGACACGATATGGGCAATGGAAATGTCCTGCGGCTCATGGGCAAGCTCAAAGCCGCCGTTCAAACCACGATGGGACTTCAAAAGCCCCGACCGTGCCATGGCGCCAAGAATTTTCGAAACCGTCGGCGCCGGGATCAGAGTCGCAGCCGCAATCCCGCTCGCGCTATGGATCGCGCCGGGATTTTCCGCCATGTGAGCCATCAGCACCACGGCATAATCTGCAAGTTTTGTCAGCCTGATCATAGCTCGCCACGAATACAAGACTAAATTGGTTGTCTTTACATGGCGATTTTCACCGTCATTGTCAATGACAAACACGGTGATAACCAGGTCTCAAACAGCCGACCGGCTCTGCAAAAACCGGATGGCTCGAGAAAATAAGGGAATTTTATACCGGCGTGCTCAGCCAGGGCCAAACCCCGCCAAGCGCAAGACTCACCGCTGGCACAATCTGCGGCAGACTTCGTCCAACTGATCCAGGGTCTTGTAGTCAATGACCAATTGTCCACCAGCCCCGTCGCCGCGATCATTGATCGCCACCCGCAGGCCCGTGCCCACAGACAAATCGCGCTCAAGAGCCAGGGTATCCGGATCCTTGTCACCACCGCTCTGACCGCCGCGCGCTTTCGCTGTGACGTCTTTTGGTGCCACATCCTTGCCCACGGCCCGGCCGATACGCACCAGATCCTCGGTCGCCCGCACGTTCAATTGCTGATCCAGAATTTGGCGAGCCAGCGTGACCGGATCCTCGGCATTGATGAGGGCCCGTGCATGCCCCATGCTCAGACGGCCGTCACCGAGCATTTCCTGCACCGGCGGCGGCAGGGTCAACAGCCGCAACAGATTGGCCACATGGCTGCGGCTTTTGCCGACAAGCTGACCGATCTGCTCCTGCGTATGACCGAATTCGCGCATCAGCCGTTCATAACCGAGCGCCTCTTCAATGGGCGACAAATCAGCGCGCTGGACGTTTTCGATAATGGCGACTTCCAGCGCCTCACCGTCCGTATAGTCGCGAATGACCACCGGCACACGATGCAGCTTGGCCCGCTGTGCCGCGCGCCAGCGCCGTTCTCCGGCGATGATTTCATATTGATCGGGCTCATCGATCAGACGCCGCACCAGAATAGGCTGCAATATGCCCTTCTCGCGGATTGAATTGACCAGATCTTCCAGATGATCCTCGGCGAAATGATGGCGCGGCTGATAGCGGTTCGGCCGCAACAGCTCAATCGGCACATCCTTGGACGACCGCACCTTATCAAGTGCCGCATAGTCCTCGGCTTCCGACCCAAGAAGGGCCGAGAGCCCACGGCCCAGGCTCAGCGGACGGGTCTTGCGGGCGGCGTCTTTGTCGGTCATCACATCATCCATAACACTATCTTATCTTTTAATCGGAACATCAGGCCGCCGGCCGGCGCTCGCGGCGCAGCACTTCGGTGGCAAGTTTGATATAGGCCTGGCTGCCCGCGCATTTATAGTCATAGAGGAGTGCTGGCTTGCCGTGGGACGGCGCCTCCGACACCCGCACATTGCGCGGAATCACCGTGTCATAAACCTTGTCGCCAAGATAGCTGCGCACATCGGCGGCCACCTGATCCGACAGATTGTTGCGGCGATCGAACATGGTCAGCACGATGCCAAAGATATCGAGATCCGGGTTAAAGTTGGCCCGCACACGTTCGATGGTCTTCAACAACAGGCTCAAGCCCTCAAGCGCGAAAAATTCACATTGCAGCGGCACCAGAACCGATTTCGCCGCCGTCAGGGCATTCAACGTTAGAAGATTAAGTGACGGTGGACAATCGATCAGCACATAGTCATAGCTTTTGATGGCCTGATCGGCGTCAAAAAAGGCGTCGCGCAGACGAAAATTCCGGCGTTCCATGGGCACAAGTTCAAGTTCTGCGCCCGAAAGATCAATGGTCGAGGGCACGATATGCAGCCCCGGAATGGACGTCGCAAGGATCGCCTCCCGCAGAGCCACATCGCCCATCAGCACCTCATAGGACGAGCGCTTGCGATCGCGCATTTCAACGCCGAGCCCGGTGCTCGCATTGCCCTGCGGGTCGAGATCGATGATCAACACCGATTTTTTCACCGCCGCCAGGGCCGTCGCCAGATTGATGGCGGTGGTGGTTTTGCCCACCCCACCCTTCTGATTGACCACCGCGATGACACGACGTCCGCGTTCGGTCGCCTTGGCCAGCTCGGCCAGGGTCGCTTCGATAGATTGGTCGGACAAAGTTTTAACGGACATTGCGCAAGCCCTTCACTCGAATGAGGCGTCCCCGAGGATCAGTGCAGCTCTGGAAAATCTTGGTTTCCATGTTCCAGTATTTAGTGGCTTCGGTCAATTCATCATCTAGATTTTGACCCTTATGAAAATAGGCCACGCTGTTCGGACCGAAAAACGGCGCCGCCAAACCTAGCAACCGGTTGAGCGGGGCACAGGCGCGGGAGACCAGAACATCCACGGCTCCGGCCTCGAACTCATCGCTGTGGCCCTCATGAACACTCACATCAGCCCCGCTGGCCTCCGCAGCGGCGCGCAGGAACTGGCATTTGCGCGGGCTCTTTTCAAAGAGATGCACATGCCCCGCCCCCATCAAAGCCAGAACCATGCCGGGAAATCCGGCCCCGGTGCCAAGATCGGCCCAGACCCTCGGACGGGTTTGCCAGTCAGGGATATGCTGGAGTATTTGCGCCGAATCAAGAATATGCCGCCGCCATAGATCGGGGATCGTGCTTTGTCCCACCAGATTGAGTCGTTCCTGCCAATCGAGCAGAACGCGAACATAGACTCTCAATCCGTCCAATGTTTCACGTGGAACATTCATCGTGGCGAGAAACTCTTCCGGCCCGAACGTCTCAATTTCACTCACTGTCGTGGTCATGGTCATGCACTAGCCTTGCGGTCAGCCCGCTTCACATGCCCAAGAAGGGCGGTCAGGGCGGCCGGTGTCACACCCGGAATCCGCGCCGCGGCACCAAGGGTGGCCGGCATCACTGTCTTAAGTTTTTCCCGCACTTCGGTCGACAATCCGCCAATGGCATTATAATCAAGCTCAGCCCCGAGCCTTAGACTCTCGTCCTTGCGGAAGGACAGAATGTCGGCGTCTTGACGATCGAGATAGCCGCGATAATGAGCATCAATTTCAAGCTGCTCAACAATCTCAGGCGCGAGCCCCTGAAGCTCGGGCCAAAGGTCACCAAGACGTTCAAAGTTCACATCCGGATAGGACAAAAGATCCATAGCCGAACGCAATACCCCATCCTGATTGATCTTGAATCCGCGCTTGGTGGCTTGCGCCGGAGTAATAGTCATCCCCGCCATGGCGTCGCGGGCTGCCGTCAAGGCCGTCATCTTACCCTCGAACGCCTCGCGCCGAACGGAGCCCACACAGCCAAACTGAACGCCCAGACCGGTCAGCCGCTGATCGGCATTATCGGCCCGCAGGCTCAGCCGATATTCGGCCCGGGACGTGAACATGCGATAGGGCTCGCGGGTGCCTTGCGTGACAAGATCATCAATCATCACCCCAATATAGGCCGTTGCCCGGTCGAGGGTAACCGCCTCTTGTCCGCCAGTCAGACGCGCCGCATTAAGCCCGGCCATCAGACCTTGCGCCGCTGCCTCTTCGTATCCGGTGGTGCCGTTGATCTGTCCGGCCAGAAACAAACCGCCAACCCGGCGGGTCTCAAGGCTCGGGTTCAGTTCCCGGGGATCGATAAAATCATATTCGATGGCATAGCCGGGACGAATGATTCGCACATTTTCCAGGCCGGGAATGGTGCGTAGCAGAACGTCCTGAATCTCCTCCGGCAGACTGGTGGAAATCCCGTTCGGGTAAACCGTATCGTCATCCAGCCCTTCTGGTTCGAGAAAGATCTGATGATTGTCCTTATCGGCAAAGCGCACGACCTTGTCTTCAATGGATGGACAATAACGCGGTCCCCGCCCCTCGATGGCCCCGGCATACATGGGCGCGCGGTGTAGATTGTCCCGAATGATCTGATGCGTGGCCTCGGTCGTCCGGGTGATATGACAGACGATCTGCGGATTGGTGATTTCTTTGGTCAGGAAGGAAAACGGCACCGGTGGATTGTCGCCATCCTGAGTCTCAAGTCCGGCCCAGGCAATTGTCTTACCGTCCAGCCGCGCCGGGGTTCCCGTTTTCAGCCGCCCCAAGGTAAAACCGAATCGCATCAGGGTTTCCGATAACCCCAAGGCTGGAGCCTCACCCACCCGGCCAGCCGGAATCCGGGTTTCACCTATATGGATCATGCCACGCAGAAAAGTGCCGGTGGTCAGGACCACGGCTCCGGCACGGATTTCCTCCCCGCTCGCGCTGACAATACCGGCAACCTGCGGCTTGCCGTCCTGTTTGGTCATCAGAAGATCTTCGACGGCCACAGCCCGCACGGTCAGATTGGGGTAGTCAAAGAGAATATCCTGCATGGCCTGACGGTAGAGTTTGCGATCCGCCTGAGTGCGCGGACCGCGGACCGCCGGCCCCTTGCGCCGATTGAGCATGCGGAATTGAATACCGCCCGCATCGGCCACCCGCCCCATCAGCCCGTCGAGCGCATCTATTTCACGCACCAGATGGCCCTTGCCCAAACCGCCGATGGCCGGATTGCAGGACATCTCCCCAACGGTTTCGAGTTTATGGGTGGCAAGCAATGTGCGCGCCCCCATACGGGCTGCTGCCGCCGCTGCTTCTGCACCAGCATGGCCGCCGCCGATAACGATCACATCGTAAGTCGGGTCAATCATTGTGACTCTCAAAGTCTGGAAATTCGCGCCAACTCTAGGGAAAGACCGGCCCGCCGTCAAAATCTATCGGAGACGATTTTAGGCAAATGTTCCACGTGGAACATTTCCGCGCGACTCCGGTCGCTCACTTGCCTATACAAAATTCACTGAAGATTACATCCAGCAGGTCTTCTACATCGACTCGGCCCGTGATCCGCCCCAAAGCCCGCGCCGCCATACGTAAATCTTCGGCCAGCAACTCAAAATCCCGATCTGTCCCGGCCGCCAAAAAGCGCTGCAATTCCCTCACGCAATCCTCAAGAGCATAGCGATGACGCTGGCGGGTGATCAAAACCGGTTCGCTCGACGACATCAGGGCTTCGGCGCGAGCGGTCAGGGTCTCAATCAAATGATCGATCCCTGCCCCGGTTTTGGCACTGACAGCTAAGCCAGCCGTTTCCTCAACTGCCCGCAAATCGGTTTTATTGATCACGAGCAGACTGTCCGGCCCGGTCAAATCCCGCAATGCTTCCGGCATAACCGGCCAGTCCCGCGCATCCAGCAGAAGGATCCTAAAATCGGCCGTCAGCGCACGGGCACGGGCACGGCGAATGCCCTCAAGCTCAATATCGTCCACCGTATCGTGAAGCCCCGCGGTATCAAGCAAGGTCATGGGCAAGCCATGGAGATCGAGATGAACCTCGATTACGTCACGAGTGGTCCCGGCACGGTCGGAAACAATGGCTGCCTCCCGCCGCGCCAGCGCATTGAGGAGGGAGGATTTGCCGGCGTTCGGCGCACCAAGAATGGCTACGGTCAAGCCGTCGCGCAAGCGCTCCCCCACCGGAGCCCGGGTCAGTTCGCGCTCCATGGCTGCGCATAACTCGGCCACCACGGGCCGCGCTCGTAAGCCCACATCATCTGGAAGATCTTCGTCGGCAAAATCAATGGCCGCTTCGGTCATGGCCAGTGCTTCGATCAGCTGAGTGCGCCAGCCCTCATAAATGCGTTCCATGGCTCCGTCCATCTGACGGAGAGCCTGACGCCGCTGACCTTCGGTTTCCGCATTGATAAGATCGCCGAGCCCCTCGGCCGAGGTGAGGTCCAGACGATCATTGGCAAAAGCGCGACGCGCATATTCACCGGCCTCCGCCGGCCGCAACCCCGGGAGCTTTCCAAGCGCCCGCGCCACCGCCGCCGACACCGCCGCGCCGCCGTGGATCTGCAGTTCCACCACATCTTCCCCGGTGAAACTTCCCGGGCCCGGAAACCACAACACCAGCGCCTGATCGAGCCGATCAGCCGTTTCAGGATCCTTCAACCAGCGAAGCCGCGCCGCACGGGCTGGTGGCAAGGATTGGCCTGTTAAGCTCTCAAGCGCGGCCCCTGCTTGGGGTCCAGACAGGCGAAACACCGCGACACCGGCCCGCCCGCGCCCGCTTGCCAGGGCAAAAATCGTATCCATCACGGTCATTCTTTATCTGGCAAGGGGCCGTCCTCTGGCCGCAGCAGCAGACGTTCCACCCGCCTACCCTCGATCAGATGACTTTGCAGGATCTCGTCAATGTCGTCTTTAGTGCTATAGCTGTACCAGATGCCTTCCGGATAAATCACCAGCACTGGACCAAGCTCACAGCGGTCAAGGCAATGGGCGCCATTGATCCGAGTCGCCTTGAGGCCGAGCGCCGATGCCCGTTCCTTCATATAATTCCGCAGCACAATGGCGCCGCGTTCCTGACAGCAGCCGCGCGGGTGCCCTTTGACCCGCTGGTTTACGCAACAAAAGACATGCGCCTCGTAATAAGGCGCAATTTCAGAACTGCCGGTTTCGGCCATTACGACACTTTCTCTCTAGAAATCAGGCTTTATCAGGTTTGTCGGTCTTGCCCGGCCAGAACATGGATTGAAGATCCTGCCAGCCTTTGGAGCTTGCCGGCATCCACAGCTTGAACAGCTCCTGCATCTCCGCCGCCGGAATGCCGGCACTCACGCGTTTCTGCATATCTTCAAGCACGGCGGCCTGAATCTTTTCCAGATTGGGAAAGCCAAAAAAAGCCCGGGCTTCTTCCGGGGTGCAATCTACGGTCATGGTGATTTTCATCTGGCACTACTCCAATTGGATATGACGCGCCTCTTGCGGGGGAGTTGCCCCTTGCTCCCTGATCTCATACACTTTCGCGGCCCGCAGGGTCAATCTTCCCTTCTGTTATCACAGGTCTTTACAGTATGCCGCAACTGTCTTTTCTCAGTCCATATGGTGATCTTACAGTCAGCGAGGAGGATGGCGTCATTGTCGCGCTCGATTGGGGTCGCAGCCCCTTTCAGGAGACCACAGCAGTCCTGAACGAGGCCAAGGCCCAAATCGATGCCTATTTTGATGGCGATCTCCGAACCTTCGACCTGCCCATCGAAGCCCATGGTACCGTCTTTCAACAAAAAGTCTGGGCCGCCTTGCGCGCCATTCCTTATGGCAGCGCCAAAAGTTATGGCGATCTCGCGAGCGTTTTGAGTACGCATGCCCGCGCCATTGGCATGGCTTGCGGGCGAAACCCTGTTCCCATTCTCATTCCCTGCCATCGCATTCTCGGCATTCATGGCAGCCTCGGCGGCTATAGCGCCGGAGAAGGCCCTGAAACCAAAGCGGCGCTGTTGCGGCTGGAAGGCATCTCCTTCCGCGCCCGGGACCCTGAACTCTTCTAATATTTCTGCCTCACAAAAACATAAGGATCAGATCATGAGCGGACAGGATATTACCATCGCCTCGAAAGACGGCAATTTTTCCGGCTATCTTGCGACACCGGCCGGGGGACGCGGCCCGGGCGTGCTGGTCATTCAGGAAATCTTCGGCATCAACGCCAATATTCGCGCCATTGCCGATAATCTTGCCACTCGTGGATATTTTGCCCTGGCCCCTGACCTGTTCTGGCGCCAAGAACCTGGGATTCAACTGACCCCAAACACCCAGGCTGCCTGGGATAAGGCTTTTGAACTCTATCGCAATTTCAATGTCGATAAGGGCGTCGAGGATCTGATCACCAGTCTCGATCATCTGCGCGCCCTGCCCGGCTCCAGTGGCAAGGTCGGCTGTCAGGGCTATTGCCTTGGCGGGTTATTGGCCTATCTCATGGCCGCCCGGTCGGATGTCGATGCCGCTGTCGGCTATCACGGAGTCGGCATTGACAGCAAACTCAGTGAAGCAAAACATATCCACTGCCCGCTGATGTTGCATATCGCCTCCGCCGATGCCTTTGTCGATACCAAGGCTCAGGCTGCCATTCATGCGGCGCTCAACACCAATCCCTATGTGATCCTCCATGATTATGCTGGCGCGGACCATGCCTTCACTCGGGAAGGCGGCGATCATTACAATAAAAAGCAAGCCGATCTGGCCAATCAACGGACGGCAGAATTCCTCGCTGGAAACCTGAAAGGCTGATCTCATGACCCGCACAGTTCGCATCACCCAAGCTGGCGGTCCCGAGGTTCTGACCTTTGTGGATCTGCCGTTGGAAGACCCCGCATCCGGTCAGGTTCGGCTCCGCCAAACCGCCATCGGCTTGAATTTCATCGATATTTATCATCGGAGCGGGGTTTACCCCCTGCCCCTCCCGTCCGCCCTAGGGCTTGAGGCGGCCGGGGTTGTCGAGGCCGTGGGACCCAATGTTACCGATCTCAAGGTCGGCGACCGCGTCGCCTATGGCGTCGGTCCCCTTGGCGGCTATGCTGATGCCCGGCTTATCGCCGCCGACCGTGTGGTCAAACTGCCCCAGGATATCGATGATACCCGGGCTGCTGGCATGATGTTGAAAGGTCTGACCGCACAATATCTGTTGCGTCGGACCTATCGCGTGAAAGCCGGAGACACCATTCTGTTTCACGCCGCAGCGGGCGGGGTTGGATTGATTGCCTGTCAGTGGGCCAAATCGCTTGGTGCGACAGTCATCGGGACTGTGGGATCGGATGAAAAAGCCGAACTCGCCCGGAAGCATGGTTGCGACCATGTGATTGTTTATACACGCGAAAATTTCACCGATCGCGTGCGCGAGATCACCGATGGCAAGGGCGTGCCGGTGGTTTATGATTCGGTTGGAAAATCGACCTTTGACGGTTCACTCGATTGCCTCTCCCCCCTGGGTCTTATGGTCACTTACGGCAATGCCACGGGGCTTGTGCCTCCGGTAGACCCGCAGATCCTTTCGACCAAAGGGGGGCTGTTCCTGACCCGCCCGACCATCATGGCCTATATGGCCAAGAACCAGGATTTGACCGCAAGCGCCAACGAACTGTTCGAGGTGGTGCAAAGCGGCAAGGTCAAGATTGAAGTCAATCAGACCTGGTCCCTCGCTGACGTAGCCGACGCACACCGCGCGCTTGAAGCTCGAAAAACCACAGGATCTTCAGTGCTTTTGCCGTGATATGAGGGGTTTTTAACAAAAAATGCGCCGAAGTTTGCCACTCCGGCGCATTTCTTTTTCTGGAACAATGACTTAGTTGTTCATCGAATCGAAGAATTCTTCGTTGTTTTTGGTCGTTTTGACCTTGCCCAACAGGAATTCAATAGCATCCGTCGGACCCATCGGCATGAGGATGCGACGCAGCACCCACATTTTCGACAGAATGCCGCGATCGACCAAAAGCTCTTCCTTACGCGTGCCCGACTTGGTGATGTCGATGGACGGGAAGATACGTTTGTCGGAGATCTTGCGATCAAGAATGATTTCCGAGTTGCCGGTGCCTTTGAACTCTTCAAAGATCACTTCATCCATGCGGCTGCCGGTATCGATAAGCGCGGTCGCAATAATCGTAAGCGATCCGCCTTCTTCGATATTACGGGCGGCACCAAAGAAGCGCTTCGGCCGTTGCAGAGCATTTGCGTCCACACCACCGGTCAATACTTTGCCGGAGGACGGCACGACGGTGTTATAGGCGCGGGCAAGACGGGTGATGGAATCAAGCAGAATGACTACATCGCGTTTATGTTCAATAAGGCGCTTGGCCTTTTCGATGACCATTTCGGCCACCTGAACATGGCGCGTGGCCGGTTCGTCGAAGGTGGAGCTCACCACTTCGCCTTTGACCGAACGCTGCATGTCGGTCACTTCTTCCGGGCGTTCATCGATCAGAAGGACGATCAGGAACACTTCCGGGTGATTGCAGGTGATGGCATGGGCAATGTTCTGCAACAACACGGTTTTACCGGTGCGCGGCGGTGCGACAATGAGCGCGCGCTGACCTTTGCCGAGCGGAGCCACGATATCAATGATACGGGCCGATTTTTCATCCGAGGTCGGGTCGCCGATATCAAGACGCAGCCGTTCATTCGGATAAAGCGGTGTGAGGCTGTCAAAATGAACTTTATGGCGCGCTTTGTCCGGATCTTCGAAATTGATCGACGTGACTTTCAGGAGCGCGAAATAGCGTTCGCCTTCCTTCGGTGCCCGAATGACACCTTCTACGGTGTCGCCGGTGCGCAGGCCAAAGCGGCGAATCTGGCTCGGACTGACATAGATATCGTCAGGTCCTGCGAGATAATTCGCTTCGGGGGCGCGCAAAAAGCCGAACCCATCCTGAAGCACTTCGATGACACCGCTTCCCGAAATTTCGGTATCGTTGTCAGCGAGTTTTTTCAGAATGGCAAACATCATGTCCTGCTTGCGCAGGCTGCTTGCGTTTTCGACTTCGAGTTCTTCGGCAAGAGCGAGAAGCTCGGCCGACGGCTTCAACTTGAGATCTTGAAGATTCATGGGTGTCGCGTGCTGCGCAATACAATATGAAGAGGGGAAAAGCGGACAGAACGGGCCTATTGACCGATAAAAGGGTATATCAGCATCAGAAGAACAGGCCCGAAGAACGAAACCGGGGAGAGCGAAAAGGCCCCGGTCAACGGATCAATCGATGGAGATGGGAGCGGAACCTTGATAACAACGGTTAGACGTCGCAAAAGGCCCGCGGATCGAAAGACAGGTTGTTGAGCGATTAATGACCCTGTGTTTCTCCGCCGTCAAGATATTTTTAGCGTCCAATCACCTGGCTCAGAATGGACGCACCACGACCATAATGACAATAAAGATCATGAGAATTGTGGGTATCTCATTGACCTTGCGGTAAAAACTGGAACTTTTGCGGTTTTTATCCGCGGCAAAATCCTTCCGCCAACGTGACAAGGCACCATGAAATCCAGTCAATAAAAGCACCGCAAAAAGCTTGGCGTGAAGCCAACCATCGGACCAATTGAAAAGATTCGGCATGGCCAGCAACAAACCGCCAAACAGAAATGTCACAATCATGGCTGGATTTATAATGAAGCGTAAAAGCCGCCGTTCCATGATTTTGAACAGCTCGGATTGCGGCGATCCCACCGGCACATCAGCGTGATAGACATAAAGCCGCGGTAGATAGAGCATGCCCGCCATCCAGGAAATCACCGCAATAATATGCAAAGCCTTGATCCAGGGATACCAGGGGGCGAGAACATCCATACCAGTCACCATCTTTGAAAAAATTACTGTCTTATGCCGCTGCGGAGATCGGATTCGCGACAGGCACAGGCCATATCTGTGGGGCAGCGCCAGGCATTTTCAGGCAACCGCCGGTCAAGGGCGGCGATCACCTGACGCGCCAAACCTTCGATAAATTTGGGCATGATGCCAAGCGCCGGAACCCGCACATAAAAAGGCACAGCCTGTTTTGCCGCAAGGTCACGATATTCAATATCCAGTTCCACCAGGGTTTCCGAATGCTCGGATACGAAAGATACCGGCACCAGGATAATCCCTTTGCCATCCTTGCCGGCCCGAGCGATTTCATCATCGGTGGAAGGCCCGATCCAAGTCATGGGACCAACCCGGCTCTGATAGCAGATTTGAACATCGAGATCAGGACATCCCAAACTCTCAACAATGGCATGAACCGAGGCTTCGATCTGAGCTGGATAGGGATCGCCAGCCGCCACAATACGTTCGGGCAGCCCATGGGCGGAGAACAGCAACCGCACCGATCCATTAAGATCGATATGTTCAGCCTCGGCCGCCGCACGAATACGGTCAGCATAGGCCTTGGTAAAATGCGGATCCCGGGGATAGCATCCGGCAACGACAGGATTGACCTTGAAATTCAATTGATTGGCAGCAGAAAGCCAATCTTTGACCGAGGATGCTGTGGTTGTGGTTGAAAACTGCGGGTAAAGCGGCAGAAGCACAACCCGATCAATGCCTTCGGCCTTGAGAGCCGTGACGCTGTCAGCAGCAAAGGGCTGCCAATACCGCATGGCAATGACACAGCGGGCTTCCATGCCAAGCTCTTTAAGTCGGGCTTCCAGTGCCTGAGCCTGAGCTTCGGTTTCCGGCAGAATGGGCGAGCGTCCACCAAGACGTGCATAAATATCCTGCGCGAGTGGGGCCCGTCGTCGTGAGATCATCCAGGCGACAAAATGACGCAAGCCCCAGGGCAGACGAATGATGGCCGGATCGCGAAACAGATTATAGAGGAACGGCTCCACCGCGGCAGGCGAATCCGGCCCGCCGAGGTTCATCAAGACCACCCCTACCCGTTCACTCACATCCGGCCCCATCATCTGTAATTAAAGCTTAAGCCTTGCCATCGCGCAGGAAATCGGACAATGCGGCCACATGTTCTGGCGGAGTTTCCGGAACAAATCCATGGCCAAGATTGAAAACATGCGGACCATTTTTAAGGCCGTCAAGAATCCGGCGAGCATCATCAATCATGCCCTGACCGCCTGCAACCACCAATCGTTGATCAATATTGCCCTGGACCACGCCATAGGGCTGCAAAGCCTCGGCAGCCCAGTCGGCGGGAACCGTGGCATCGAGGCTGACGCCGTTAACGCCGGTTTCCTTGATGAAACGGACATAATTGATCCCAGCGCCGCGCGGAAACCCGAGGATCGGAACATCTGGATAGCGCGCCTTGAGGATCTTCACGATGGCGGCTGTTGGCTGAATGCACCAACGGTCGAACTGCCCGGCGGACAGACTTCCGGCCCAGGTATCGAAAAGCTGAATGACCTCAGCCCCGGTTTCAATCTGTTTCAGAAGATAAGCGGCGGTTGACTGCACCAGCAGATCCATGAGCTTGGAAAAGCCTTCAGGGTCCCGGTAAGCCCATGTCTTGGCCGCTGCCTGGTCTGGGGTGCCACGACCGGCAACCATATAGGTGGCAACGGTCCAGGGAGCCCCCGCAAAGCCAATCAAAGCCGTTTCCGTAGGCAGAGCGGTGGTCAGGCGGTCAATGGTCTCATAGACCGGCGCTAGCCGTTCATGGAGATGATCCATGTGGAGCAAAGACAGCTTTTTAAGATTTTGAATGGGATCGAGAAGCGGTCCTTCACCTTCGACGAAGCGGACATCCTGTCCAAGGGCATGGGGAATGACCAGAATATCCGAAAACAGGATAGCGGCGTCCATGCCGAAGCGGCGGATCGGTTGCAGGGTAACCTCGGTCGCGAGCTTTGGATTGTAGCAAAGATCGAGAAAGGATCCAGCATCGGCACGGGTGGCTTTGTATTCGGGCAGGTAACGGCCGGCCTGACGCATATACCAGAAGGGTGCACGGTCCACCGGTTCATGCCGTAAAGCCTTGAGGAAACGTTTGGAGCTGTTCTGATTGCCGTTCATGCCGTTCATACTGACATCCTTGCAAGGGATCAAAAGTTATCCAGACCCGCCCGCCTTATACTTATCTATAGTTTATAAAGAAAATATAGGAGTGGATAGTAGGGCCTGTGGATAACGTTGATGAGAAATTATCCACAGAGTTATTCAGGGTCTTGTTTGGTCACGGGCCATGGATAGCATTTTTTGTGCAGGATCGGGACAAGTTTGTGGGACACCTGATTTCTGAGCCTGTGGATAACGGGGAAAAGTTGAATAATCGTTCAAATATGGGCTTTTGACGGGGCAAGGAAAATCTCTATCCCCATATTTTTCACGGACGATCAGGATTGGGAGGGACTCTTGGGACGGCGTTCGAATGGATTTGATGGTTTTGTCGGCAAGGGTCAAAGAGGGTAGGTTATCCACAGAATAATAGTTATTCGACCTTGACCCCATGAGGCTCCATGTTCGAAATATCTGAGACTGAAGACCAAGGGCAAGAAAGGCCGCTGATGAGCAAGTTTCACCTGCATCTCGTATCGGATTCGACCGGCGAAACGCTTGATGCCGTGGCCAAGGCCGCCCTAGCCCAGTTCCAGGGTGCGGATCCGGTCAAGCATTCCTGGACCATGACCCGCAACATGCGTCAGCTTGATTTCGTGCTGGACGATATCCGCCAGAAACCTGGCATCGTCATGTTCACGCTGGTCAATGAGGAGATGCGGACGGCGCTTGTGTCCTATTGCGACAGTGCGAAGATTCCCTATCTCGCGGTGATTGATCCGGCCATTGCCTTTTTTGGCCGTTATCTCGGAGAAAAGGCCCAGGCCAAGCCGGGGCAGCAGCATGTGCTCAATACGGAATATTTCCACCGTATCGACGCGCTCAATTATACGCTGGCCCATGATGACGGGCAGGTCAGCGAAAATCTGTCCAAGGCCGATGTCATTCTGGTTGGCGTCTCCCGCACGTCGAAAACTCCGACCTGCATTTATCTTGCGAACCGGGGGATTAAGGCGGCCAATATCCCGGTGGTCAAGGGCTGCCCGTTGCCGGAACAATTGTTCACGGTGAAGGAACCGCTGATTGTCGGACTGGTCACAAGCCCGGACCGGCTGGTGCAGATCCGCGAAGCCCGTCTCAAAGCCATGAATGAAGACCGGAGTTCGAGCTATGCCGATCCGGATCGGGTGCGCGACGAACTGGTCTATGCCCGGCGTTTGTTCACCGATCACGGCTGGCCGGTGATTGATGTGTCGCGGCGCTCCATCGAGGAAACGGCGGCGGCTATTTTCAATCTGCTCAACCAACGTCGTGAGGGGTCCGAGGCGGGGAAAGTGTTATGAGTTCTGCTCCTGCATTTGTTTTGGCGTCGCAAAGTGCGGCGCGGGCCCGCATGTTGACCATGGCCGGGCTTGAGTTCGCGACGCTCTCGGCCAAGGTCGATGAAGAGGCCGTGAAATCCGCCATGCTGGCCGAAGGCGCGACCCCGGCCCATGTGGCGGAGACGCTCGCCGAACTGAAAGCCGTGCGGCCGTCGGCCAATCTGCCGGGGGCGCTGGTGCTTGGATCGGATCAGGTGCTGGTGGCCGAGGGGATGCTCTATTCGAAACCGGAAACTCTGGCCGAGGCACGGGCGCAATTGCAGGCCTTGCGCGGCAAGACCCATGAGCTGATCACGGCGGCGGTGATCGCCCGCGACGGTGTGGCGGTGTGGCGGCATGTGGCGCGGGTCCGGTTGGTGATGCGCAGTTTTTCCGATGAGTTCATTGACTGGTATCTCGGCAAACTCGGCGACCGGGCCCTGCAGACGGTCGGTTGTTATGAGATCGAGGGTCTGGGCTCGACGCTTTTTGCCCGCGTTGACGGCGATCCTTATGTCATTCAGGGCCTGCCGCTGCTTGCGGTTCTCGATTTTCTGCGCAGTCATAAGGTGGCCATGGCATGAGCGACCAGAAATCCTTGCCCGGCGTGAGCGGCGCCGCCAAACTCGCCGGCGTGATCGGCTGGCCGGTGACCCATTCGCGGTCGCCGCGTCTTCATGGCTATTGGCTGCAGGCCCATGGCATTGATGGCGCTTATCTGCCGCTTGCGGTGCCGCCGGCTGAGCTTGAGCGGGCCTTGCGCGCCCTGCCCGCGCTTGGCTTTCGCGGCGTCAATGTGACCGTGCCTCATAAGGAAGAAGCCTTGAGACTGGTGGATGAAGCGACCCCGCTTGCCCGCCGCATCGGGGCCGTGAACACGATCATCGTGCGCGCCGATGGCAGCCTGCTTGGCGATAACACTGACGGCTATGGTTTTATGGAAAATCTGCGGGAGCGTGCGCCGGACTGGAACCCTGCGGCGGCTCCGGTGGTGGTGCTTGGCGCGGGCGGCGCGGCGCGGGCAGTGATCGCGGCGCTGCTTGAGGCCGGAGTGCCGGACATACGGCTTTATAATCGTTCGCCGGAACGGGCCCGAGAGCTTGCTTCGGTATTTGAGCGGGTGACGGCGCTGCCGTGGGAGGCGCGGGAAGAGCGGCTCGCGGATGTGGGGTTGCTCGTCAACACAACGACGGTCGGCATGAAAGACGGGGCTTCGCCGTTGGCGCTCGACAAACTGAATGGACAGGCGCTTGTAACTGACCTTGTATATGTGCCGCTTGAGACGCCCTTGCTGGCGGCGGCGCGGGCGCGCGGTAATCCGGTAGTAGATGGGCTTGGCATGCTTATTCATCAGGCGCGGCCGGGCTTTGCCGCCTGGTTCGGGGTCGAGGTGCGGCCGAGCGAGGCGCTCCGCGCCATGTTGCTTGCAGATCTTGCAGCATGAGACGCTTCGGCCCCATCGTGCTTGGTCTCACCGGCTCCATCGGAATGGGCAAGTCGGAAACGGCGCGCATGTTCCGCCGCGAACGGGTGCCGGTGTTCGATGCCGACGCCGCCGTGCATCAGTTGATGGCGAAGGGTGGTGCTGCGGTGGCGGTGATTGCTGCGGCGTTCCCGGGCGTGGTGCAGGATGGCGCGGTGGATCGGGTGGCGCTTGGCGCTCAGGTGTTCCGGGATCCGCTGGCGCTGCGGCGGCTTGAGGCCATTTTGCATCCCCGGGTGCGCGGGATGGAAATGCAGTTTCGCCATCGCGCGGCCATGCGCCGCCTGCCGCTGGTGGTGATCGATGTGCCGCTGTTGTTTGAAACCGGTGGTGAGGATCGCTGCGATTATGTTGCGGTGGTCAGTGCTCCCGCCTATATCCAGCGGGCGCGGGTGCTGCAACGGCCGGGCATGACGGCGGAACGCTTCGCCCATGTGCTGTCACAGCAGATCCCCGATCAGGAAAAACGCCATCGTGCCGATTTCATCATTGAAACCGGGCTCGGCAAGCACCGGGCGCTGATGACGGTGCGGCGCATTATTCGCAGTTTGACCAAGGGCGTTTAAAGCTATGCGGGAAATCGTTTTCGATACGGAAACCACGGGCTTCGATCCGGCAAGCGGCGACCGGGTGGTGGAAATCGGCTGTGTCGAGATCGTCAATCTCATTCCGACCGGCCGCTCGTTCCATAAATATGTCAATCCGGAACGCGACATGCCGGCTGAGGCTTTCGCCGTTCACGGCCTGTCGGCGGAGTTCCTACGTGGGCATCCATTGTTTGCCGAGGTCGTGGCCGAGTTTCTCGATTTCATCGGCGATGACCAGCTGGTGGCCCATAACGCTGAATTCGATATCAAGTTCTTGAATTTTGAACTGAAAAAGCTTGGCTTTCCGCCGCTCGCAGCGGTACGGGTGGTAGATACCCTGGCCATAGCCAGGCGTAAATTTCCGGGGTCGCCGTCCAGCCTTGATGCGCTTTGCAAACGTTTTGGCATCGACAATTCCGTGCGTGACAAGCATGGCGCCCTGCTCGACTCGGAATTGCTGGCTGAAGTTTATCTTGAACTGATGGGTGGGCGTCAGGTCGGGCTTGAGCTTGGCTCGGCGGCGGCGGCGAAAACCGTGGCCAAAAGCGCCCGCGAGTTTCGCGCCCCGCGGCCCCATGCGGCGTCGGACACCGAACTCGCGGCCCATACGGCATTTGTCGACAAGCTTAAAAACGCCGTATGGCGGCAGACCTGAAAAGTCCTGCCGCCATACGGTTGAAAATCAAAGCTTAAGATCAATTGATCTGATTGGGATGGCCTTCGACTTCTTTCTGGGCTTCGGCCTGGGCCTGCGCCAGATGCTGGCGATAGAGCGTGGCGAAATCGATCGGTTCCAGAAGCAGCGGCGGGAAGCCGCCGTCGCGGGTCACATCGGCGATGATGCGGCGGGCGAAGGGGAACAGAATGCGCGGGCATTCGATCAGCAGGAACGGCTGCAAAGCCTCGTCCGGCATATTGACGGCGGCGAAAATGCCGGAATAAAGCAGCTCGACGAGGAACGCCGGGTCGTTGTCCTGCAGCGCCTTGGCGGTGATCTGCAGATCGACTTCGAAGCGGTCATCGGCCACGCGACGGGCGTTCACATTGACGCCGACATCGATCTGCGGCTTGACTTCGCCAAGCTTCTGCAGGCTGGCCGGAGCGCCCGGATTTTCAAACGACAAATCCTTCACATACTGCGCGAGGACACCGACCTGAATGAGCTGGTCGTCGGCCGTTTCGCCGACTGCTGGCTGAGCGCCGCTGCCGTTTGTGGTATCTTCAGACATAAGGTCCTGATCCTTGGGTTTGATGACATTGAAACCGTCTGCCGGACCCTCTCCCCGGATCGCAGCAACAGAGCGTTTGGCTAGCATGGATCTGGCAGAGGAACAAGCCCCTGCGCTCAGTCCTGGCCCGAGTCCTGGCCCTTGTCCCGGGCTGGCAGGATCGGCCGTGGGCCTATGTTTTGGTCGTCCGTTTCGGTGAATTCGCCTTCGATGATATCGTCATGCAGGGGTGCCCGGGTTGTGCTGCTTGACACCACGGTCATATTTTTCAGCATCCACAGACCCAGCAGGGTGCGGATCGGCGGCACCAGCAAAAGGATGGCCAGAATATCGGTCAGAAACCCGGGAATCAGAAATAAAATCCCGGCCACTGCCAGCATCAAGGAATGCAGCATGCTGGCGACCATGGGTTTGGCGGCGGGCTTCTTAAGACTGCTGCGCAGCTTGACGATCTGAGCCAGCCCTTGGGCGCGCACGATCATCAGCCCGACGACCATGGACAGAATGATCAGACCAAGCGTCGCCCATAGCCCGATCGCCCGGCCGACGACAATAAACATGGCGATCTCGGCGAATGGTAAAGCCAGAAAAACTAGGGGTAAAAGTCGGGGCACGCTATTATGAACTCTGCTTTGCGCCTTGAGCTTTGACGCTCGAAAGCCTATGTATCAAGATGAATAACAAACAGCTCTTGATCTGTTAGAAAGAATAAGGGGCCTTTGTCCGGCCTGCAAGTCCCCGACCCCCGGGTTGTGTGGTGAGGCGGACGTTTTCAGCCCAAGGTTTAGGATTCCGCAATGAACGACGGCTTCCAGTTTCTCGATATCATTTTCCTGGCCATGCTGGCGGGGTTCATTGCCTTGCGCCTCAGAAGCGTACTTGGCCGCCGGACCGGACATGAACGCCCGCCGGAGGAAGCCTCGCGCCGTTATACTGGGGCTCCGAAGGACGATAGCAAGGCTCCTGAAAAAGACCCGGTGAAGGATCGTGATTATGGAATGGATGTGGAACCCGACGCGAAACCTGTGGTCATGACGCAAAACACCACCGATTACCGCATGGTGTTGAGCCCGTCCTCGCCTGCCTTTGACGGGGTCGAGGACATTCGCCGCCGTGATCCGGGATTCTCCCCGTCGCAGTTCGCCGCCGGTGCGCGGGCCGCTTATGATATGATCCTGACCGGGTTCTGGGACGGCAAGACGGCTGAATTCCGGCCCTATGTCAGCGACGAAGTGTTCGCCCAGTTCGAAGCCGCCATTCGGATGCGCAAGACGGAGGGGCAGACGCTCCGCAACAAGCTTGACCGCGTGAGCCGGGTCGAATTCGCCGATGCCAGTCTTAACGGCACTGTTGCTTCCATCAGCATGCTGTTCGTGAGCGACGCCATTCTGACAACGCTCGACCGCGAAGACCGCATCATTGCAGGCGATCCGTCCGATCCGGTCGAAGTGAACGACCAATGGACATTCGAACGCGATCTGCGCGGCAATGATCCGAACTGGATACTGGTTGCCACCCATTCCGTCATGCCCTGACCCGGGGGCATGCAGGGTCATGAGCTCTCGACAGACTCGGCTTCTCACAACTTTCTTTTTCGTCAGTTCGGCGTTCGTGGGCTTTGCCCTGATCGTCTGGATGGCGCTGCGTCTGATGCCGGCGCCGCCGGCGAAACTGCACTTTGTCCCGCAAAGCTTTGACAGTCTGCCGGGCTGGGCGGCGGATGATCAGGCGGCGGCGCTTCAGACGTTTCTCGTCTCCTGCACACGTATGGAAACCAAGCCGCAGACCCTGAACGACTCTGAACGGGCGGGGTGGCTTGAGGTTTGTACCGCGGCGCGGGCGGTGCCGCCGGATGACAAAATCGCGGCCCGGCATTTTTTCGAGCGTGAGTTCACGGCCTATGCCATCCGTCTGGGACGGGACGAGGACGGACTGCTCACCGGCTATTATGAGCCCGAACTGCGCGGCAGTCGCAGCCCGAGCGCGATCTATGCGACGCCGCTTTATCGTCTGCCGCCGGATCTGGTGACGGCCGATCTCGGCGCGTTCAATCCGGACTATAAGGGCAAGACCCTGACCGGGCGGCTGCTTGGCAATCGCATCCTGCCCTATTTCGATCGTGCGGATATCGCGGCCGGAGCTTTGGCCGGACAACATCTTGAGCTGTTGTGGGTCGATGATCCGGTATCCGCCTTTTTCCTGGAAGTGCAGGGCTCGGGCCGGGTCGTGCTTGAGGATGGCAGTCTGGTACGGGTCGGTTATGCGGGCAAAAACGGCCTGCCCTATACGGCTATCGGTCGGGTGCTGATCGATCGCGGGGCCATTTCGCGGGAGGATGTCAGCCTGTTCACCATCCGTGACTGGCTCAATGCCCATCCCGATGAAGCCGCCGATCTTCTCAACGAGAACCGCTCCTATGTGTTTTTCCGGGAACTTGATGGCCCGGTGGGCAACGCCATCGGCAGCGAGGGCACGGAACTGACGCCCGGCCGCTCGCTTGCGGTGGACCGCAAATTATTTCCCATGGGCGTGCCGATTTATATCTCCGGACAGCTGCCGGAGGGTGGCGGGCCGCTTGATCGCCTGATGGTGGCGCAGGATACCGGCGGGGCCATCACCGGCCCCATGCGCGGTGATGTGTTCTGGGGACCGGGTGGGGAGGCTGAATTTCTCGCCGGTCATATGAAGGACAAGGCGCGCTTTTTCCTCCTGTGGCCGCGTGTCTTGCCGGCGCGATCGTGATGACCCGGCGCCGCCGATCGCTGACCGGGGAGGACGTGGAGCTTTGGCGTTATGCCACCCGCGACGTGAAACCGCTCGACAAGCTGCCGAATATTGTCCCTGAAGCGGATGTGCTGATGACGCCCAAACGGGCGGCGCGGCAATCGGGCCTGCCGACCTTGCCGCAAGTGCTGGCGGCGGTTCATGTGCGCGCAGCACCACCGCTTGTGGGTGCGGCTCCGAACCGGCAATGGGAACGCAGCCTGAAACGCGGCGAGATGGAGATTGATGCCCGCCTCGATCTTCATGGCCAGACCGAGTTGCAGGCCCATAGTCGGCTCATGCGGTTTGTTATCAATGCGGCGGCCATGGACGCACGCCGTCTGCTGGTGATCACCGGCAAGGGACGAGAGGGACAGGGCCTGCTGAAAACCCGCCTGCCCGGCTGGCTGACCGAGGGCGAATTGCGGCCTTTGGTGATGGCGGTGCATCCGGCCCATATCAAGGACGGTGGCGACGGCGCTTTTTATGTGATCCTGCGGAGACGGCGCGGATGACGCCGTTCGGGGAAAAAATCCGCGCCATGCGGGAGGCGCGCGGGTTGACGCAGGCCGATATGGCGGCCGCCCTGCAGATTTCGGCGGCCTATCTGTCGGCCCTTGAGCATGGCCACCGGGGCCGCCCGTCCTGGGCGCTGGTGCAGCGAATCATTACCTATTTCAATGTCATCTGGGATGAAGCCGAAGACCTTGAAGCGCGGGCCCGGCTGTCCCATCCGCGTGTGACTGTGGACACGAGCGGCCTTAATCCCAAAGCCACCTATTTCGTCAACCGGTTGGCGCGGGAGATCGGGCAGTTGCCGGAGGCGACGCTCGATCGGTTGATGGCGGTGCTGACAGACAAGAGGTAGATGGATTGCCGGGTCAAGCCCGGCAACGACATTTACTCTAATTCTACGGTTCATACGGCAGCCGTCATCGCGAGCCGCGTAAGCGGCGTGGCGATCCAGAACCTTGGGGCGGTGAGACTGGATTGCTTCGGCTTCGCCTCGCAATGACGGACTAGTGATGGATTGCCGGGTCGAGCCCGGCAATGACATTTATATCCATTTAAATAATGCCGATAATTCCTGTCATACGCGGGCTTGACCCGCGTATCCATGGTTCAGCCGATCGACGCCTCAAGCACGGATTTTAGCACCTGCTCCGGCACCTCACGGCTTAAGAAACTGTCGCCGATGGCGTGGGCGAGGACGAAGGTCATGGTACCGGCTTCGACTTTCTTGTCTTGTTTCATATGGGCGATGAGCGCGTCGGCGTTGAACCTGCCGTCGAGATCGGCAATGCGCACCGGAAGGCCGGAGCGGGCGATCAGGGCGCGGGCGCGGGCGGCGTCCGCTTCCGGGCAATGACCGAGGGCCACCGAAA
Organism: Govania unica; assembly: GCF_027920805.1. Lineage (GTDB taxonomy): Bacteria > Pseudomonadota > Alphaproteobacteria > Sphingomonadales > Govanellaceae > Govanella > Govanella unica. The sequence goes on along the minus strand of NZ_JANWOI010000001.1, from coordinate 33,421 downwards.
GATCAAAGGCCAGCGCCATGCCAAGCGCCACGCCTTCGCCATGGAGCAGGCGGTCGCTGTAGCCGGTTTCGGCCTCCAGGGCATGGCCGAAGGTATGGCCGAGATTGAGGAGGGCGCGGCGGCCGGTTTCGCGTTCGTCTTCGATGACGATGGCGGCTTTGGCGTGGCAGCTGGTGACGACGGCGTGATTGAGGGCGGCGGCATCTCCGGCCAGCACAGAAGAGCCATTGGTCTCAAGCCAGTCGAAAAAGGCCGCGTCGCCCAAAAGGCCGTATTTGATGACTTCGGCGAACCCGGCTCTGCGGTCGCGCGGGCTTAGGGTGCTCAATGTCCCGGTGTCGGCGAGCACCAGGCGCGGCTGATGAAAGCTCCCGATCAGATTTTTGCCCTGGCGCACATTGATGCCGGTCTTGCCGCCGACCGAGCTGTCGACTTGCGACAAAAGCGTAGTCGGGATCTGGATGAAATCGACGCCGCGCCGCAGGATGCTTGCGGCGAAGCCGACGAGATCGCCGATCACCCCGCCTCCGAGCGCGATCACCTTGTCATTGCGCTCAACTTCGGCATCGAGGAGTTCGGACAGCAGGCGTTCAAGGGTCGGGAAGCTTTTGCTGCCCTCGCCCGCGGGCAGAATGATGGCGCGGGCGCTGATCCCGGCTTCCGCGAGGCTTGCGGTCAGGGGCTTCAGATAATGCGCGGCCACGGTTTCTTCACTGACGATGACCAGTTGCGGGCGTTTGAGGAAGGGGCGGATATGCCGTCCGGCCTCGGCCAGCAGACCCGCGCCCACGTAAATGTCATAGCGCCGGGCGCCCAATTCCACGGGAACGATCGTGCTGTCAGTCATGGCTGTCGCTTTCACTGGGGAAGACCTTCCGCAGGGCGGCGATGATGTCTTCGACAACTTCGTCATGGGGGCCGCCGCCGCTTTCGACCGTGATGTCGGCCTCGGCATAGACGGGATAGCGTTCGGCGGCGAGCCGGGTCAGGATTTCGCGCGGGTCGCCGGTCCGCAGGAGCGGCCGGGTGTTGCGCCGCCCCACCCGCTCGACCAGCAGCGGAATATCCGCCTTGAGCCAGACCGAAATGCCGATGTCCTTGATGCGCGCCCGGGTTTTCGGGTCCATGAAGGCGCCGCCGCCGGTGGCCAGCACCAGAGGGCGGCCTTTCAGCAGGCGGGTGATGACGCTGCGTTCGCCCTTGCGGAATTCGGCCTCGCCGAAATCCTCGAAAATTTCGGTGATGCTGCGTCCGGCGGCGGTCTCGATCTCGGCGTCGGCATCGACGAAGGACAGGCCAAGCCGGGTGGCGAGCCGCCGACCGACGGTGGTCTTGCCCGCGCCCATGAGCCCCACGAGAACGATGGTTTTCGACAGCCGCAAAGACACCACGGGCCGGTTCGAAGTCTCGTTCAGAGCTTCGTCCTGGGGCTCGGCATCGTCAGCCGTCGGTTGTTGTGCATCGTCGGTCATAAAAGCTTTAAGGTCTTGAACCGTGTTTTGGGCGGCCATCATTACACGGTTCTCCGCCCGCTTTCCAGTGTTAGCCCTTTATTTGCTAACTTGTTGACAGCCGATCAATATGGCGGTTGTCGCGCCGTCCTGGCTGGTTATAATCGCGGGGAACTTTTCTTACCTCGGGCAGTCTCCTTTCGGGCCTGTCCTTTGCTGCGGATGCGGACGACATGGGTAAATTCTCGCTGGTCATTTTTGTCCTTCTGCTCGTGGGGGCCGGTGCGGGCCTGGTGTTCCTGCTGAACTGGAACATTCCTGCGCCGTCGCAAAAGGTCGAAAAGGTGTTGCCAGATGATATGTTCCCGCACTGACAGTTTGTGGTTGCGCCGCGTTTGTGGACTTACCGCCGGAGCCTTGATGCTCGCGGCGGTGAGCGCGCGCGCGCAGGATCTGCCGCCTGAGGACAGCCCGCCAGAGGAATCCCTGCCTGCCGAAGCTGCTCCTGCCGAAGTTCCGGCCGAAGACATGTCGCAACCGCCGAAATCGGTTGAAGTTGACGCCCTGGGCGGCTTGCGGCTTGGTGGGATGGGCTTGATGGATAGCACCGAGGGGAAACTCCCGGTCACGTTATGGCAGAACAGTGAAGTCGGCGCGGTGACGGCGCGGCTGCTGGCGGTGCCCGATCAGGTGCCGTCGCGTGCCCTGCAGGAACTGGAGCGCCGGTTGTTGCTGACGGCGGTCCCGCCGCCCGCGACCCCGGACGATCAGGCCGATCTCGATTTTGTTTCGGCCCGGCTTGACCGGCTGGCGGCGACCGGCGATGTGGCGTCGGTGGCGGCTTTTCTCGACCGCATCGGCAAGGATTTTCAGCATGAAGGCCTGAGCCAGTTGCGCATCCAGGTGGATCTGCTGACCGGACGGGAACAAGACGCCTGTAGTGCCGCAGCGGCGACCCATGGCGACGATGTGGAGCCCGAATGGCTGCGGCTTGCAGCTTTTTGCCGGGCGCTCGGCGGTGATCTGGATGGGGCGGGGCTTGCGCTTGAGATGCTGGCCGATCAAAAGGCCAAATCTCCAGCGTTTGACCAATTGATCGCGATCTATTTGAAACAGCAGGCCAGCGGCGACGCCGAAGACAAGCCCGGTCCGCAAGTGAAAAGCCTGAAGGGGCCGACACCGCTGGTGCTTGCGCTCGCGCGGCGGACCCGGATCAAGTTGCCTGCCGATGTGCTGAGCGGGGCTCCGCCTCTGGTGTTCGGGGCGCTTGCGGACATGGAGGATCTGGATATCGCGGTGCGTCTGCCCGCGGCCGAGTGGGCTGCGGCTCGCGGCGGCTATGGGCTTGATCGGCTGGCGGAGCTTTATGCGGCCATGCCGCTCAAATCGGGTGATCTCGCCAATGCCGCGGCCCGCGCCAAGGCCGAGCCGGGGCGGTCCACATATATCAATGCGCTGATCTATCAGGCGGCGGCCGCCGCCGCCAGCACGGAGGCGCGACTGGCCGTTCTGCGCGCAGGTTATGCGCGGGCACGGGCGGATGGCAGCCGCATGTTATATGCGGCTGTGATGGCGCCTTTTCTTGACCAGATCACGCCGGACGGCGCGCATGTGGCTGCGGCGGGCGATGCACTCCGCATGTTGCTGCTGGCCGGGCATATGGAGGTGGCCGAGGAATGGTACGGTCTGCTCGGTCGTCAGGCCGCCATCGACAATCACGAGGCGACGGAGCAGGTGACGGCGCTTTGGCCGCTGTTGATGGTCTGGGCGCCGCGTCCCGATGATAATCTGCGGCAACCCGGGGCGTCGTCGGTGTCCTATTCGGCAGATTATCTGCGCGACTGGATCGCGGGCCGCGAGGGGCTTCCGCCCGAGCAACGCGCCCGGCAGATCACCCTCGTGACTCTGCTGCTGACGCGGGCGGGGTTTGCCGTGCCGGCCGATCTTGCGTCCTCCGAGGGCATCGAGGGCGCGGGCTTCGATCTCGCCATCATCTCGCGCGAGGGCCGCATGGGCGAAACCATTCTTGAGTGCCTGAAGCTGACCGGGGGCGGGTTGTCCAAGCTTGCGCCGGACGCCGTGGTGACCATCAGCGATGCGCTCCGGGCTGTTGGACTTGACCGCGATGCCCGCCGGGTGGTGACGGAAACCCTGATTATTCAAGGGCTTTAGGCATGGCCGGCAAGCCGGTCGCCTCCCCTCAGGTCGAGGGGTTTCTTGAAATGCTCGCGGCCGAACGCGGTGCCTCGGCCAACACCCTTGCTGCCTATGCGCGTGATCTCGCCGATCTCGCGGCAGTTCTTGGCGAGCGCGGACTGAGTTTAGAGGCGGCAGAGACCGACGATCTCCGGGCCTATCTCGCGCTCCTGGCCAGCCGCCAGATGAGCCCGGCCACGGCCTCCCGACGACTTTCGGCCATGCGGCAGTTTTATGCGTTTCTGCAAGGTGACGGGGTGCGTCCCGATCACCCGGCGGCGGCGCTCGACAGTCCGGCGGCTCGTCGTCTGTTGCCGAAATACCTGACCGAGGGCGAGGTGACTCGACTGCTGGAGGTGGCGCAGGCGCGCTGCCCGGCGGAGACGGCGGAGCTTACGCCGAAGGGCCTGCGCGCCCTGCGGCTCCATGCGCTTCTTGAAATTCTGTATGCAAGCGGCCTTCGGGTGACGGAGCTTGTGACTCTGCCAGCGACGGCGATCCGTGCTGACCGGCCCTATTTATATGTGCGCGGCAAGGGCGACAAGGAACGCGCCGTGCCGATCTCGGAACGGGCGCGGGCGGCGGCGGGGCGCTATCTTGCGGCGTCCACCACGGACAAAAAGACGGTGTCGCGTTGGCTTTTTCCGTCGTCGAGCGCCGAGGGTCATCTGACCCGTCAGCAGTTCGGCCATTTGCTCAAGGACCTGGCGGTTGAGTCCGGCATTCCTCATGGGCGGTTGTCGCCGCATAAGCTGCGTCATGCCTTCGCCACTCATCTGGTGGCGCGCGGGGCGGATTTGCGGGCGGTGCAGAAAATGCTCGGCCATAGCGATATCACCACCACCCAGATCTATACCCACGTGGCCGATGCCGAGAAACACAGGCTCGTCCAGGACGGCCATCCCCTGGCCAGAAGGCCAGAGGGCCGGCGTTCCGTTGACAAGGACGACGGAGGGCAGTAGCGTGCCGGAAACTCCCCCGGGCGTTCTCCGCTGCGGGGTTTTATCATGCGTGACAGACAGGACGAACAGCCGGCATGACAGCCTTCCTCGACTTTGAAAAGCCGATCGCTGAACTTGAAGGTCAGATCCGTGAACTCAAGGCGATGCCGACCACCAGCGGGTTCGATGTCGACAAGGAAATCAAACTTCTTGAGGGCAAGCTTCAAAAGCTCATGAAGGGCACCTATGCGAAGCTCACCGCCTGGCAGAAGACGCAGGTTGCCCGCCACGGCGAACGGCCGCATCTGCCGGATTATATCAAGGGCCTGATCGAGGATTTCACGCTGCTGTCCGGCGATCGTGCTTTTGCCGATGACAAGGCCATTTCGGGCGGCATTGGCCGTTTCCGCGGTCAGTCGGTCATGGTCATCGGCCATGAAAAGGGCGAAGACACGCAAAGCCGCATCCGTCATAATTTTGGTATGGCCCGCCCCGAAGGCTACCGCAAGGCCATCCGCCTGATGCAATTGGCCGATCGTTTCCGTCTGCCGATCCTGACCTTCGTGGATACCCCGGGCGCTTATCCGGGCATCGGTGCCGAAGAACGCGGCCAGGCCGAAGCCATCGCCCGTTCAACCGAAGCCTGTCTTGGCGTCGGCGTGCCGTTGATATCGATCATCGTCGGTGAAGGCGGGTCTGGCGGCGCTGTGGCGCTCGCCGCTGGCAACCGGGTGTTGATGTTTGAACATGCGGTCTATTCGGTGATCTCGCCCGAAGGCTGCGCCTCGATCCTGTGGCGCACCGCCGACAAGGCCCGCGACGCCGCCGAAGCCCTGAAGATCACGGCGCAGGATCTGTTGAAGCTGAAAGTCATCGACGAAATCGTACCGGAGCCGGTGGGCGGCGCCCATCGCAACAAGGCCATGGCCATCAAGTCGCTCGGCGATGCGATCGAACGTAATCTGAGCGAACTCACCCCCCTAACCGCCGACAAGCTGCGCCAATTGCGCCGCGACAAGTTCCTTGCCATGGGGACGTCGGAGCTTAACTGAGCGGGTTTTCGGGATAGAAAAAGAAAATGACCGGGTTTTGGCCCGGTCATTTTTTTATGTTTGGTTCTGGCGGGTGGATTGCCGGGTCAAGCCCGGCAATGACACAGATAATAGTTGTCATGACCGGGCGTGGACACCGGTCATCCATCTGTTTTGCTTACATCGCGCCGTGGCAATGTTTGAACTTTTTGCCTGAGCCGCAGGGACAGGGGGCGTTTCTTGGGACATGGGCCCAGGTTGCCGGGTCGTTCGGGTCGAGGCCGGTCTCGAAAACCGGGAGCGCGTCGTTTTCGCCGGTCAGCGGGTCGATATGCTGGGGGTGGAACTGGTTGAGATCGGGTTCCTCAAGCTCGGACGGCATGAATTGTGGCGCGAGCTGCACATGGGCGAGCAGCAGGGTGACCTGATCGCGCACATGGGCCAGCATGCTTTCGAACATGGTGAAGGCTTCGGTGCGATACTCATTGAGTGGATCGCGCTGGGCATAGGCGCGGAGGCCGACCACTTGACGCAGCGCATCGAGATGCGACAGATGCTCTTTCCAATGCTGATCAAGGCTTTGGAGAAGAATGGTTTTTTCCACCGAGCGCAGGGTTTCCGGGCCAAAATTCGCGGCCCGTTCGGCCATCTTGCGGTTGGCATGGTCATGCAGCCGCTCGCGCACGATGGTTTCGTCGACGCCTTCTTCCTGGGCCCAATCCTTGACCGGGAGCCCGAGGCTGAACACGCGTTCGACCTCGGCATCGAGACCGACGGCATTCCATTGTTCGGGATAGCTGCGGGCCGGGATATGGGCGGCGACCAGGGCCTCGATCACTTCGTAACGCATGTCGGTGATGGTTTCGGCCACCTCCGGAGCATCCATGATTTCGCGGCGCTGTTCATAGATGACCTTGCGTTGGTCATTCATGACGTTGTCGTATTTGAGCAGGTTCTTGCGCACTTCATAGTTGCGCGCTTCTACCTTTTCCTGGGCTTTTTCGATGGCGCGATTGATCCAGGGATGGATGATCGCTTCGCCGTCCTCAAGGCCGAGCTTGACCAGCATGCCGTCCATGCGCTCGGACCCGAAGATGCGCATCAGGTCATCCTGCAGGCTGAGGAAGAATTTGGAGCGCCCGGGATCGCCCTGACGGCCTGAGCGGCCGCGCAGCTGGTTGTCGATGCGGCGGCTTTCGTGGCGTTCGGTGCCGATCACGAACAGACCGCCGGCTTTCAACACTCTCTGGCGATCGACGGCGACTTCGGCATGGATTTCGGCAATGCGTTTTTCGCGCGCGGCCTCATCGGTGATATCGGCGGTTTCGTTGGCAATGCGCATGTCGACATTGCCGCCAAGCTGAATGTCGGTGCCGCGTCCAGCCATGTTGGTGGCGATGGTGATGGCGTCCGAGCGTCCGGCCTGGGAAATGATATAGGCTTCCTGCTCATGATAGCGGGCGTTCAGCACGTTATGGACGATGCCGCGCTTCTTGAGCTTTTCCGCCAGATATTCCGACTTTTCGATGGACACCGTGCCAACCAGCACCGGCTGGCCGCGTTTCTGGGCGTCCTCGATCAGGGTGATGATGGCGTTGGTTTTTTCTTCGTCGGTGCGATAGACCTCGTCATGGTCATCGATGCGCTGAATCTGCACATGGGTCGGCACTTCGATGACGCCGAGGCCATAGATGTCGGCGAATTCGGTGGCTTCGGTCGCCGCCGTGCCGGTCATTCCGGCAAGCTTCGGATAAAGCCGGAAATAATTCTGGAAGGTGATGGAGGCGAGCGTCTGGTTTTCCGGCTGGATCTCCACATGCTCCTTGGCTTCGAGCGCCTGGTGGAGACCTTCGGAATAGCGCCGGCCGTCCATCATGCGACCGGTGAATTCGTCGATGATGATGAGCTTGTCATCCTTGACGATGTAATCGCGGTCGAGCTGGAACAGCTTGTGGGCTTTCAGGGCCTGATTGAGATGGTGGACGACAGCCACGTTCTCGCTGTCATAAAGATTGCTGCCATGGAGCACGCCGGTGGCCTCAAGCAGGCGTTCCGCATGTTCGGTGCCGTCTTCGGTGAGCGTCACCTGGCGGCTTTTTTCGTCGAGGTCGTAATCGCCAGCCACAAGTTTCGGGATGATGACGTCGACGGCGGCATAAAGCTCGGACTTATCTTCGGAGGGGCCGGAGATGATCAGCGGCGTCCGCGCTTCGTCGATCAGGATCGAGTCCACTTCGTCGACGACGGCGAAATTGAAGGCCCGCTGCACCAGCATCTCGCGGCTGTATTTCATATTGTCGCGCAGATAGTCGAAGCCAAGCTCGTTGTTGGTGGCATAGGTGATGTCGCAGGCATAGGCTTCTTTGCGGCGCAGATCGTCAACGCCCGGAACCACCACGCCGACCGTCAGACCGAGAAAACGGTAAACCCGGCCCATCCAGTCGCTGTCGCGGCGGGCCAGATAATCGTTGACCGTGACCACATGCACGCCCTTGCCTTCGATGGCGTTCAGATAGGTGGCGAGGGTGGCGACCAGCGTCTTGCCTTCGCCGGTCTTCATTTCGGTGATCTTGCCCTGATGCAGGATGATGCCGCCGATCAGCTGCACATCGTAATGGCGCTGCCCGAGCACGCGGTGGGCGGCCTCGCGCACCGTGGCGAAGGCATCGATCAGAATGTCATCGAGCGTCTCGCCTTTTTTGAGCCGGTCGCGGAATTCCTGGGTGCGCGCCGCAAGGGCTTCGTCACTGAGGGCCTGAAGCGCCGGTTCCTTGGTATTGATGGCTTCCACGGTGGCTTTGAGTCCACGCACATAGCGGTCATTCGAAGAGCCGAAGAGCTTGCGGGTAAGTTTGCCAAGACCGATCATGCGTTCACTCGCGCTAGAGAGACGACGGACGGCGGAAGGCCGTGGGTGCGGCAGTCAGATCCATAAATCGGAGGCCCCCAAGCCGGCGTCGTATTCAATGAAGACCTTCAGATAAGCGGGTGTGGCGGGACTGTCAATGTCTGTCGGCTGTCTGAGCCGCAATGGGGCTGAATTTATCGTGAGGCCCGAGCCTCTGAATATCATGGACAAGGCTGGATAATATGCTGTTATATGCGCGATTTTCCTGATGTTGAAAGGCTCGGCCATGGCCAAGGATCTGCCCACGTCCCCGCTTGCTCCCGCTCAGTTCCCGAACCTCCTGCCGGTGGCCGGGGTCGAGTTCGCGACCACCGCCACCAACAGCCGCTACAAGGGCCGCGACGACCTGTTGCTGGCAGTGTTTGCCGAGGGCACCGAGGTGGCCGGGGTGTTCACCCGTTCCAAAGCACCGTCGGCCGCTGTGGATTGGTGCCGGGCGGCGCTTGGGGTCACGGCTGGCAAGGGCGTGCGGGCGCTTGTGGTCAATGCGGGCAATGCCAATGCCTTCACCGGCCGCGCCGGCAAGGCGACGGTCGAGGCGGTGGCTGCCGAAGTGGCGGCGACTCTGGGTTGTGCGCCCCATGATGTGATGCAGGCCTCGACCGGGGTGATTGGCAATCCGCTTGATCCGGCGGTGATCACCGCGCATCTGCCGATGCTGGCCGGGGCGCTTGGGGCGACGGCCTGGGACAAGGCGGCCAATGCCATCCGCACCACGGACACCTTTCCGAAGGGCTCCTGCCGGATAGCAGAGATCGATGGCTATCCGGTGGTGATCGACGGTATCGCCAAGGGCTCGGGCATGATCGCGCCGGACATGGCGACCATGCTGTCGTTTGTGTTCACCAATGCGGCCATCCCGGCGGCGGTGTTGCAGGATATTCTGGCCGGCACGGTGGATCGCACCTTCAATTGCATCACGGTGGACAGCGACACCTCGACCAGCGACACGCTTCTCGCCTTCGCCACCGGGCAGAACGCGCGCCATCAGGCGATCACAAGCTTTGATGATCCGCGCCTCGATGATTTCAAGGTGAAGTTCGAGGAGGTTCTGCTCGAACTCGCCCATCTTGTGGTCAAGGATGGCGAGGGGGCGGAGAAATTCGTCACCATCCGGGTCAGTGGGGCCGAGGATGACCGGGCGGCGCGTAAAGTGGGGCTCGCCATCGCCAATTCGCCTCTGATCAAGACCGCCATTGCCGGAGCCGACGCCAACTGGGGCCGGGTGGTCATGGCTGTCGGCAAGTCGGGCGAGGCGGCGGACCGTGACAAGATCGATATCGACATCGGCGGCCAGCCGGTGACCCGCGAGGGTATGGTGCTGCCGGACTATGACGAGGCCCGGGCCACCGAACATTTCAAAACCCGCGACGTGCAGATCGACGTGGCGCTTGGCATCGGCACTGGCAAGGCCACGGTCTGGACCTGCGATTTGACCCATGGCTATATCTCCATCAACGCCGATTACCGCAGTTGATGAGGCTTGCCCCCAGCCTGGAGACGGATCGCCTGCGGCTCCGGCTGCTCGGGGAGGCGGACCTTGACCGGCTGGTGCGCCTGATCGGCGATTGGGAGGTGGCGCGCTGGCTTGCCCATGTGCCCTACCCTTACGAGCGTGAGGATGGCCGCGAGTTCATCCGTGACATGACGGAAAGCATGGCGGCTGGGCGCGAGGTTCATTATGTGATCGCCGACAAGGCCACGGACGCGCTCATGGGCGGTTGCGGGTTCCTCGATCAGGAGGACGGGCTTGAGCTTGGCTATTGGCTCGGCCGCGACTATTGGGGGCGGGGCTATGTGCCGGAAGCGCTCCGGTCCTTGATCTCGGCCGGGTTCGGGGGGCTTGGGCTTGACGTCATTGCCGCCCGCGTGCTGCCGGACAATCTGCGCTCGCGGCGGGTCTTGGAACAGCTCGGGTTCCAGGATGTCGGACTGCGCGCGGTGAACTTCCCCCTGCGCAACCTGACCATGATGGTGCCGCAGTATGAATTAAAGCGTAGCGACTGGGAGACAGCTTGATGGAAGATTGCCCGCAAACCCTGGCTCAGGCCCGCACCGACCTGCCGGTGGTGCTGGTGGCGGCGGTGGCGCTTGTGGACAGCGACGGCCGTATTCTGCTGGCCCAGCGCCCGGACGGCAAAGCCATGGCGGGCCTCTGGGAATTCCCCGGCGGCAAGATCGAACCCGGCGAGACGCCCGAAGCCGCCCTCATCCGCGAACTGCATGAGGAACTCGGCATTGACGTGAGCGCGGCCTGCCTCGCCCCCCTCACCTTCGCGTCTCACACGTATGAGACGTTTCATCTGCTGATGCCGCTCTATGTCTGTCGCAAATGGACAGGCTTCGTGCAGCCGCGCGAGCATAAGGCGCTCAAATGGGTGCCGTCGTCGGAACTTGCCGACTATCCTATGCCTGCGGCTGATCTGCCGCTCATTCCGTTTCTGCGGGATTATATATAAGGCGCTTTCGCGGGGATGATGTGAGTGCGGCGGCGCCCGATTGGCTGAGCCATGGATTGCCGGGTCAAGCCCGGCAATGACAAAGTTTTATTTTTATATGCCGTCTTTGGAGGTTTGCGTGCAGGCAGGTTTCGCGTCCTGTCAGGCTTGCAGTTTCTCTGTCACTGCAGGGGCTTAACTTTAATCTGTCATTACCGGGCTTGACCCGGCAATCCATGGCGCGGCGGGCACAACGGTGGATTACCGGGTCAAGCCCGGTAATGACAGATTTTATGGTCGGGACGGATTTATTTGACGGTCGATAATGGCAGACTATACGAGGTTTTGCCGATTCCTTAATCGGCCCTCCATGGACATTCCCTTAAAGCTTGCCTTCCTTGACGCCGAGGACGTCGGCGAGGCGGGTTTTGGCGCTGCCGGGGCGGAGGGGTTTTTGTTGGCTCTCGTGGGGGGCCCAGCCGGTCAGATAGATGATCTGGAACGTTGCCGGAATGCGGCCGTCTGGCAGCGCGTGGGTGGCGTGATAGGCTTCGGCGGCGGCGACGATGGTGCGGCGGTTGGTGAAGCCGCGGCGGCGGTCCACATGGACATTGGACTCACCCATGCCCTTCAGGTCGCGCATGAGGGCAAAGACGTCGGAATAGGTCACGGTCACGAGATCAGCATCGGCCACCGGCAGGGCGAAGCCGGCCCGTTGCAGCAGCGCGCCGGCCAGCCGCACATCGGTGAAGGGACTGACGCGCGGGCTGACGCCGCCTTCGATGGCGGTTTCGGCTTCGAGAAAGGCCTGACGTAATTCCTTGAGGGTTTCGCTGCCGAACAGCGTGCCGATGAACAGCCCGTCGGGCCGCAACGTCTGACGGATCTGCACCAGCGCGCCGGGCAGGTCATTGACCCAGTGGAGCGACATGGCGCTGGTCACCAGATCGAAGCTCTGCGGGGCGAAGGGCAGGAATTCCTCATCGGCCTGCAGATGATGACCAGCGCTTTGCTTGGCGAACCCAAGGGCGAGATCGGTGGAGAGCAAACTCTGATGACCGGGGCGGGCCTGAAGGGCGCGGCCCAAAGGCCCATGATGGCTGCCGAGATCGAGCGCATTGGGGAACGGGCGGTTGATGTCATCGAGCCGCTCGGCGATGCGCTCGGCCACTTCATCGACCAGAAAAGCGTGGTCGGCAAATTCCGCGACCGCGCGTTCGCGGTGGCGTCGGAGATTGAGGCGATCGAAGACTGTAATGTCGCCGTTGTCCGGTTGGCTCATTCTTGTCATACTTCGGCTTATGGCACTTCTCGGGGGGGACGAAAAGGGGAAACTCGGCAGCAAACTCCGCTCGCTTATGGTGGGCGGGTTGGATTTGCTGTTTCCGCCGCTCTGTCTGCAATGCCGCATCGAGGTTGATGGTCATGACAGTTTCTGTTCAGGCTGTTGGGCCAAGCTGAGCTTTCTGGCCGGCAGCCAGTGTTACCAATGCGGCTTTCCATTTGAAAGCGATCTTGGGCCCGATACCCTCTGCGCTGCCTGCATTGCCGCGCCGCCCGCCTATGACCGGGCGCGGGCGGTGTTTCGTTATGATGACAACTCGCGCCGTCTGGTGCTGTCTTTCAAGCATGGCGACCGGCTGGAAGGCGCACCCGCCTTTGCCCGTTGGATGGCCCGGGTGATCGAACAGGATCTGCTCGGGGCCAGTGGGGAGGAGATTGATCTCATTGCGCCGGTGCCGCTCCATCGATGGCGGCTTTTGAAGCGGCGCTATAATCAGGCGGCGGTACTGGCGCTTGGGCTTGGCCGCGAAATGGCGCGGCCGGTGCTGCCTGAATTGTTGCGGCGGGTGCGGGCGACCCCAAGCCAGGGTGGGCTCAATCGCGAGGAACGGCGGAAGAATGTGCGCGGGGCCTTTGCCTTGCGGCCGCATCTGGCCGAGAGGGTGGCTGATCGCAGCCTGTTGCTGGTCGATGACGTCATGACCACCGGGGCGACGCTTGATGCTTGCGCCAAAACGCTCAAGCAGGCGGGGGCGCGGGCGGTTTATGTGGTGGCCCTCGGCCGTGCCGTACAAGACAGGGCATAAACGCTTGTTTCAGCTTGGATGCGCCCTATATAGGGAGGAGTGCTGACAATAATTTCAGGTGATGTGACTATGCCTCAGGTTGAAATCTACACCACGACTTATTGCCCCTATTGCGTGAGTGCCAAAGCCTTGCTGCAACGGAAGGGCGTTGCTTATACCGAGATTGATGTGACCGGGAACGATGCGCTGCGTCTGGCCCTGCTGGAGCGGGCGGGCGGCAGCCGCACGGTGCCGCAGATTTTCATCAATGACCGCCATGTGGGCGGATCGGATGATCTGCATGCGCTGGACGCCGCGGGCAAGCTTGACCCCCTGCTTACGGCCTGAACAGGACATCTTTGAATGTTGCCTGTGGGATTGGTTCAGATGACATCGGATGGCGATGTGACCCGGAATATCCGGGTCGCGTCGGAGTTCGTGCGCGCGGCTCATGGGGCCGGGGCGGAGTTCGTGCTGACGCCCGAGGTGACGTCCCTTCTGACTTCGGATAAGGAGCGCCAGCGGGCCATGATCGTGCCCGAAGCGGCGGACCCTGCGCTCGCCGCCTTTCGCAGTTTGGCCGCCGATCTGCGGATCTGGTTGCTGATCGGGTCGCTGCCGATCCTTGGGGCCAGCGGCAAATTCCTCAACCGGTCCTTCTTGCTCGACCCGGCCGGGGCCGTGCGTGCGCGCTATGACAAAATTCATCTGTTCGATGTGGAGCTTGGCGAAGGCCGCAGCTTCCGCGAGTCCGATCAGTATGAGGGCGGCACAAGCGCGGTGCTGGCCGAGACCCCCTGGGGGCCGCTCGGTCTGTCGATCTGTTATGATGTGCGGTTCCCGCAGCTCTATCGTGCCTATGCTCAGGCGGGGGCGGGTCTGCTGACCGTGCCCTCGGCCTTTACGCCCTGGACCGGCGAGGCTCATTGGCATGCGCTGTTGCGGGCGCGGGCCATTGAATGCGGGGCCTTTGTGCTTGCTCCGGCGCAGACCGGGGATCATGGCGGTGGCCGGGCGACCTATGGCCATAGTCTGGTGGTTGATCCCTGGGGCCGCGTGCTGGCCGATGGCGGGGCCGAGCCGGGCGTGGTTCTGGTTGAGCTTGATTTATCCGCCGTGGCCGAGGCGCGGGCCAAGATTCCGTCGCTCCGGCATGATGTGGCGTTCCGAGTTGACAGTCTATGATCGTTTTCGATTTGAAATGCAGCGGTGGTCATGTGTTTGAGGCCTGGTTTGCGAGCAGCAGCGCCTATGAGGAACAGCGCGCCCGCGACATCGTGAGCTGCCCGATCTGTGGTGCCACCGACATTACCAAGGCCCCCATGGCCCCGAACATCTCCACCAGCCGCGCCGAAGCCCCGGCGGCCTCGGCAGTGGAGGTTGCGCCACCGCAGCTTCAGACTTTCCTGGAAAATCTGCGGGCCAAGGTAGAAAGCGAATTTGACTATGTCGGCGATCGCTTCGCCGAGGAAGCCCGGAAAATCCATTACGGCGAAAGCGACGCCCGCCCCATTTACGGCGAAGCCACGGGAGATGAATCCCGGGAGCTCAGGGAGGAAGGGGTCGAAGTCCTGCCCCTCCCCTTCACCCGCAAGCATGATGCTTGAGGCAATTCCCAGTGTCATTGCCGGGCTTGACCCGGCAATCCATCTTGCCAACGGTTTTGTTGGATGAAACATGGATTACCGGGTCAAGCCCGGTAATGACAGGTTGGTGAGGGCAAATTCAATACCTGAGGACGCCCGTCATTGCGAGGCACAGCCGAAGCAATCCAGTTCTATCGCCTGCCACTGGATCGCCACGCCGCTGATGCGGCTCGCGATGATGGGGCCCACGTCTGGCATGGCAGGTTGGGTGGCGACCCCTGCCTTTGTCTGCAAGGGGGATGCTTGCCGGCTTAATAACTCCCATTGTCATTGCCGGGCTTGACCCGGCAATCCATCTTGCCAACGGTTTTGTTGGATGAAACATGGATTACCGGGTCAAGCCCGGTAATGACAGGTTGAGGAGGGCAAACACTGGATCGCCACGCCGCTCACGCTGCCTGCGATGACGACGGCATATGGACTGCTGTTAGCTCCCGGGCGTGGCGACGGCGAAATAATTGACGTCCAGGTCGTGGTCGTCGAGGGACCAGCTGTGGCTTCGGGGGTCGAACACCAGTCCCTTCTGGGAGCTGAGTGTCAGGCCGGCGTTGCGCATGAGGTGGGCGAGTTCGGATGGTTTGAGGAATTTCTTCCAGTCGTGGGTGCCGCGGGGCACCCAGTGCAGGATATATTCGGCGGCAGCGATGGCCATGGCCCAGGATTTGGCGGTGCGGTTGAGGGTCGAGATGATGACGATGCCGCCGGGTTTCACGAGCGCGGCGAGACAGTGGAGAAACGCTGCCGGATCGGCGGTATGTTCAATGATTTCAAGCGCCAGAACGATATCGAACCGGGCACCTTCGCTGACGAGATTTTCGGCGGCGGTGGCGTGGTAGTCGATGTCTAGTCCGGCGGCGGTGGCATGGGTTTCGGCGGCGGCGATATTTTCGGCTCCGGCATCGACCCCGGTGACGCTGGCCCCGAGCCGGGTCATGGGTTCGGAAATCAAGCCGCCGCCACAGCCGATGTCGAGAAGGGTGAGGCCGCTGAGCGCGCGGATCTGCCGGGGATCGCGGCCGAAATGACCGGCGAGCACGTCGCTGAGATAGCCGAGCCGGGCCGGATTGAGGCGATGAAGCGGCTTGAACGGGCCATCGAGATCCCACCATTCGGCGGCCAGGGCGGTAAAGCGGGCGATTTCAGCGGCATCAACGGTGGTGCTGGTCATGATAAAGACAATCCTGTTTTCGACCGCTCCAGCATAATCTCATGTCTCTGACTGAGCAAAGCGTCTTGCGCCGGTAACCTTGAAGCCGTATGAATACGGCCGATCCCATCCTCCAGCGGGCGGTTTTGGCCGCATCAGACCGACGGGGGAAACTGCACAGGAAGATCGAATGGCGCGTATTGTCAAAAAATTCGGCGGCACGTCTGTTGCCAATGTCGAGCGCATCAAGAATGTGGCTCTTCGGGTTAAGAAGAGCGTGGATGCAGGCCATGAAGTGGCCGTTGTCGTCTCGGCCATGTCCGGCACCACCGACCAGCTGGTGGGGTGGGCCCGGGATGTGGCGCCACTCCATGATGCGCGCGAATATGATTCCGTGGTCGCCTCGGGCGAACAGGTGACGGCCGGGCTTCTGGCCATGGCCTTGCAGGATCTGGGCGTTTCGGCCCGGTCGTGGCTCGGCTGGCAGATTCCGCTCAAAACCGATGGCGTGCATGGCAGCGCTCGCATTGCCGATATTGACGGCTCGGAAATCGTGCGCCGTATGGGCGAAGGTCAGGTGGCGGTGATCGCAGGGTTCCAGGGCATCGGCCCGGACAACCGCATCACCACGCTCGGCCGGGGCGGTTCGGACACCTCGGCGGTGGCGCTGGCCGCGGCCTTGAAAGCCGATCGTTGCGATATTTTCACTGACGTGGACGGGGTTTATACGACCGATCCGCGCATTGTGCCCGAAGCACGCAAACTTGATAAGATTACCTACGAGGAAATGCTGGAGATGGCGTCGCTTGGCGCCAAGGTGCTCCAGACCCGTTCGGTCGAGATGGCGATGAACCATCGGGTCCGTGTCCAGGTGCTGACAAGCTTCGACGACAAGCCCGGAACGATGGTTGTAGATGAGGATGAAATCGTGGAGCAGCAAGTCGTCAGCGGGATCGCCTATTCCCGCAATGAAGCCAAGGTCACGCTGGTTGGCGTTGCCGACAAGCCGGGCATCGCCGGGGATATTTTCTCGCCGCTGGCCGAAGCCAACATCAATGTGGATATGATCGTCCAGAACGTCTCCATGGACGGGCTCAGGACCGATCTCACCTTCACCGTGCCGGCCGGCGATCTCGATCGTGCCATCACGGTGATCGAGGACAACCGCGAACATTTCCAGTTCGAACGCGTCCTCGCCGACAAGAATGTGGTCAAGGTCTCGGTCATCGGCGTTGGCATGCGCTCCCACGCGGGCGTTGCTGCCACCATGTTCCGCACATTGGCTGAGAACAATATCAATATTCTGGTGATTTCGACCTCCGAAATCAAAGTCAGCGTGTTGATTGAAGCGAAATACACCGAGCTTGCCGTGCGCGCCCTGCACACGGCCTATGGTCTCGACGGATAAGGATCCGCATGACGGTCGCACCCGCGCTTGAAAGCAATGTGAATGATCCTCAGGTCTCCCTGGCTGCTTTGGCCGGGAGACCGGGATTGGCCCGACTTGATGCCCTGTGGGCGCGCGGGCGGGAATTTTTCGGCATGCCCACCGCCATTCTCGGCGGGGCTATGACCTGGGTGTCCGAACATAATCTGGTGGCGGCGATCTCAAACGCGGGCGGCTTCGGCGTGCTCGCGTCGGGCAGCATGATGCCGGATATGCTGGACGCCGAGATCAAGGCCACCAAGGCACTGACCGATAAGCCGTTCGGGGTCAATCTGATCACCCTGCATCCGCGGTTGCTTGATCTTGTGGATGTCTGCGGCCGTCATGGCATCGGGCATGTGGTGCTTGCGGGCGGTCTGCCGCCGGGTGACGCCATTACCCGTATCAAGGACTATGGCGCGAAGGTGGTGTGTTTTGCCCCGGCGCTGGTCATCGCCAAAAAACTGGTGCGGTCGGGGGTTGATGCTATCGTTATTGAAGGCTCCGAAGCGGGCGGTCATATCGGTCCGGTGTCGCTGAATGTGCTGGCGCAGGAAATTCTGCCGCATATTCGCGATGTTCCGGTGTTTGTGGCCGGTGGCATCGGGCGCGGCGAAGCCATGGCCGCTTATCTTGAGATGGGCGCTGCCGGGGTGCAGCTTGGCACGCGGTTTGTTTGTGCAAGCGAATCCGTGGCCCACGCCAATTTCAAAAAAGCCTTTATTCGCGCCGCCGCCCGGGAGGCCATGCCGACCATGCAGGTCGATGCGCGGTTTCCGGTCATTCCGGTGCGCGCCATCCGCAATGCTGCCGTGGATCGCTTCATGGAGATGCAGCGCGCGGTTGTGGCCCGCTTTCAGGCCGGTGAACTGGACCAGCAGGCGGCTCAACTTGAAATCGAACATTTCTGGGCAGGCTCATTGCGGCGTGCCGTTGTTGACGGCAATATAGAAGATGGCTCCTTGATGGCCGGTCAAAGCGTCGGCATGGTGACCAAGATCCAGCCGATGGCCGAAATCATCGCCGAGCTTGTCGGCCAGGCCGTTGATTTCCTGGAAAAATAGACACCGAAAAGGCGCACGTTCTGAACGAATGGGGTTCTGCACGATTATCGGGGGCCTCCCTCAGAGTACCAGGAGGATGACGGAGTGACGGCCACAACAGGCGGACCACGGGTATTGTTGCGTCGCCTGCGCGAAGTGATGGCCAGTGCCGTATCCGCAGATAAGCGTCTTGATCAGGTGGTGCGTCTGATCGCCGGCAATATGGTGTCCGAGGTCTGTTCGGTCTATGTGGCGCGTGGCGGTGAAGTGCTGGAGCTTTTCGCCACCGAAGGCTTGAAGAAAGAAGCCATTCACAAGACCCGGCTGCGCTTCCGCGAGGGCTTGGTGGGGGAAATCGCCGCCACCGGTGCGCCGCTCAATCTGTCGAACGCGCAATCCCATCCGAAATTCGTCTATCGCCCGGAAACCGGCGAGGAAATTTATCATTCGCTGCTTGGCGTGCCGATCCTGCGCGGCGGCCGGGTGGTTGGCGTGCTGGTGGTGCAGAACCGAACCCAGCGTCATTACAGCGATGACGAGGCGGAAGCCTTGCAGACCGTCGCCATGGTCATCGCCGAACTCGTCAGTTCAAACGAGCTTGTGCGCCCGGACGAAGTGACGGCGGCGACGCTTGAGCGGGCCGCGACCCCGAGCTTTGAGGTTATGGCGCTGGCCGAAGGCATCGCCATCGGCCGTGCCGTGTTCCACGAGCCGATTGTCGAAATTCTTGAACATGTGGCCCAGGACAGCGGCGTTGAACGCGACCGCCTGGTCACCGCCTTTGCCGCGCTCCATCAGCAGATCGACAATCTGATGGCGGCCGAGGATATGAAAAGCGGCGAACATCGTGAAATTCTTGACGTTTACAAGATGTTTGCGTCGGACGTGGGCTGGCGGCAGCGCATTCTCGAAGCCGTCGATAGTGGTCTTACGGCCGAAGCGGCGGTGGAGCGGGTGCAGGTCGAAAACCGCGCACGGCTCCAGAGCACTCCGGACCCCTATCTGCGCGAACGTCTGAGCGATCTTGATGATCTGTCGAACCGGCTCATTCGCCATCTCATGGGTCGGGCCGATACCTCGGCCAGTGAAAATCTGCCGGATGATTTTATCCTGCTCGCACGCAGCATGGGGCCTGCGGATCTGCTTGAATATGACCGCAGCAAATTGCGCGGGGTCATTTTGCAGGAAGGCTCGCATACCTCCCATGTGACCATCGTGGCCCGTGCGCTCGGCATTCCGCTGGTCGGGCAGGCGGGCGGCATCATCGAGCGGGTGGCGAGCGGAGAACAGCTCATCATCGATGGCGATGAGGGCTGGATCTATCTGTCGCCAAGCGCCGAGATCATCCAGTCCTATCAGGAAACCCTGGTCGCCCGGACCGAACGGTTTGCCCGCTATACCGCCTTGCGCAATGAACCGGCGGTGACCCTTGATGGGGTCGAAATCGAGCTTTACATGAATGCGGGGCTGGCCATCGACCTGCCGCATCTTGAGTCTACCGGCGCGAAGGGCATCGGGCTGTTTCGCACCGAGTTCCAGTTCATGGTGGGGGCACAGATGCCGCGCCTTGAAACCCAGATCGAACATTATTCCGAAGTTCTGGACGCCGCCGGGGATCGCCCGGTGGTGTTCCGTACGCTCGATATCGGCGGCGACAAGCCGGTGGCCTTTATGGTCCCTGAAGATGAAGAAAATCCGGCGCTTGGCTGGCGCGCCATCCGGGTTGCGCTCGATCGTCCGGCGCTGCTGCGCTATCAGTTGCGGGCGCTCATTCAGGCGGCCACGGGTCGTGCCATCAGCATCATGTTTCCGATGATCACCGAGCTTGCGGAATTCAAGGCGGCGCGGGCCATTGTTGACAAGGAACTGGAACGCCGCCGCAAGCTTGGGCTTGAAGGTCCGGCGTCGATCCGCATCGGCACCATGATCGAGGTTCCGGCGCTCGCCTGGCATCTTGAGCCGCTGTTGAAGCATGTGGATTTCGTCTCCATTGGCTCGAATGACCTGTTGCAGTTCTTTTTTGCCGCCGATCGGGGCAATGCCAAGGTGTCCGGCCGCTATGACGTGTTATCGCCGGCGGCCTTGTCGTTCCTGCATCACATCATATCGACCTGTGACCGTCACAATGTGCCGGTCACCTTCTGTGGCGAGCTTGCGGGTAAGACTTTGGAGGCCATGGCGCTGGTCGGTTTGGGTTTGCGTCGTCTCTCGATCTCTCCGGCCGGGATCGGTCCGGTCAAGACCATGGTGCGCAGTTTGAAACTCGCGCCGCTTGAGGCTTATCTGAAAGATCTGATGCCGCTCGGGGAACGCAGCGTGCGCAGTCGGCTCATGGCCTTTGCCCATGACCATGGGGTTATTCTGTAGACTCCGGGTTCCCATATTTTTCGACATTCAAAGCGCCATGCAGACCTGTGGCGCAGGATCCGGCTTCAGGACTCTGTCTGAAAAGATTGAAGATTTCTGTTCGGCGGATTTTCTTGTTGACTCAGACCTTTAATGTTTTGTTGACTCTTATAGTTAACAATTGTGGCAAGGGGGCGGTTCGGGGTGGTAAGGTCGTCAAGCGATCTCTGTCACGAAATCGACTGAAGGTTCAGACAGCGTTTAAAGGCTGCGGGCGTAACCGATGAGAGAGTGGTATGGTTCAGCACCTGTCTCCACGTGACTTTGATAAGGACGCGCGTCAGCCGCAACTGACGCTGGTGTCCTCGAACTTGTCCGGTACGGCGCTTGAAGACATGCCGGATACCATCGGCGGCGTGCTTCGGCGGGCGCGACTCGCGCGCGGTGCAAACTCGCTTGAGGAAATCGCCGAGGATTTACGCATTCGCCCGCATCTTCTGGCGGCGCTTGAAGCGGATGATTTTTCGCAATTGCCGGGGATCATTTATGCCGCGGGATTTTTGCGCACTTATGCCCAGTATCTCGGCCTCGATGCCGCCCCGCTTGTGGAGCGACTGAAGGATCAATCTGGCGTTCCGGTCAAGACCGCGCCGCTGGTGTTCCCCGAACCGATCAATGATCCGCGCATTCCGCGACTGTCTCTGGTGGCGTTGGCGGGTATTCTCTGCATTGCGGTTTATGGCGCCTGGTACAGTTTTTCCGGGCCGAGCACGACACGTGACATCGTGCCGGAACCAAGCCGCGAAATGGCCGAGCTTGCCCTCCCCGAGACGGCTGAACTTGAGCAAACGCCGGTGGCGCCACAGGCACCTGTGGCAGCATTTGCTCCGGCGGCGCCGGATCTGGCGACGCCTCCCGCAGCTCTGACGCCCCCTCCCGCCGCGCCCGTTGTTGCGGGCGAAGGTCAGATGCTGTTACGCGCGAGCGCTGACAGCTGGATTCGCATCACCGACGCCAATCGCAAAATCATCGCAGAACGCACCCTCAAAGCGGGTGAAAGCTTTGCCGTTGCAGGCAATGCCGGGTATCTGCTGCTGGCCGGCAATGCTGGTGGGCTTACGATCGTTGCTGGCGGCAAGTCCTATGGTCCACTTGGTGGCAATGGCGATGTGCGACGCAATTTCGCGCTCGATTCCGCGACCGTCGCTCAGAGTTTACCGGCTATTCCGTAACGGGACTTGCTCTTTTGGCCAGTTTTGCGCATGTTAGGGCCAATTTTCGGGCCCCTTGGCCCCGTTTAAACAGAGCCCGTTCATGAGCGTCCGACCCTATCGCGACATTTATCGACGCAAAAGCCGCCAGATCTTTGTCGGCAATGTGCCGGTGGGCGGCGACGCCCCCATCACCGTTCAGTCCATGACCAACACGCTGACGAGCGATGCGCGCGCCACCATCAAGCAGATCCTTGAGCTTGAAGAGGCGGGCATCGATATCGTGCGCGTGTCCTGCCCGGACGAGGAGTCGACGGCGGCTTTGGCTGAAATCGTGCGCGCGGTCAATGTGCCGGTGGTCGCCGATATTCATTTCCACTACAAGCGCGCCATCGAGTCGGCCAAGGCGGGGGCTGCTTGTCTCCGTATCAATCCGGGTAATATCGGCTCTGCGGCCCGTGTGCGCGAGGTGGTGCAGGCGGCGAAGGATTACGGCTGCTCCATGCGCATCGGCGTCAATGCCGGGTCGCTTGAAAAGCATCTGCTGGAAAAATATGGCGAACCCTGCCCGGACGCCATGGTCGAAAGCGCTCTCGATCACGCCCGCATTCTTGAAGACAATGATTTCACCAATTTCAAGATCAGCGTCAAGGCGTCAGACGTGTTTCTCGCCGTCGCCGCCTATCAGGGCTTGGCCGACGCCTGCGATTATCCGCTCCATCTCGGCATCACCGAAGCCGGCAGTTTGCGCGCCGGGACGGTGAAATCGGCCATCGGCATGGGCTCGCTCCTGTGGGCCGGGATTGGCGACACCATCCGTGTGTCGCTGTCGGCCGATCCGGTGGAGGAGGTCAAGGCCGGGTTCGAGATGCTGAAGACCCTCGGGCTTCGCCATCGCGGGGTCAGGATCATTTCCTGCCCGTCCTGCGCCCGTCAGGCCTTTCAGGTCATCAAGACAGTGGAAGTTCTTGAGGAACGGCTGGCCCATATCTCGACACCCATGTCGCTGTCGATCATCGGCTGCGTGGTCAACGGCCCGGGCGAGGCGCGGGAGACCGACATCGGCCTCACCGGCGGCGGTCAGGGCAATCACATGGTCTATCTGTCGGGCGTGGCCGATCACAAGATCGACGACGCGGGCATCATCGACCATATTGTCAGGCTCGTGGAACAGCGGGCCGCTGACATTGACGCGCAAGCGCTCGACACCGCCCCTGCCCTTTAGCGACAGTTTTTGGAGGATTTCCCCGTGGCCCGACTTCAGCCGGTGCGCGGCACTCATGATCTTTTGCCGGATGATGCCCGCCGTTTTCGCCATATCACCGAAACCTTCCGCAAGATCGCGGAACGCTATGGCCATCAGGAAATCGCCACGCCGATTTTCGAATTCACTGAAGTGTTCAGCCGCTCGCTGGGTGAAACCACCGATGTAGTGACCAAGGAGATGTATACCTTCGAGGATCGCTCCGGCGACTCGATCACACTCCGGCCCGAATATACGGCGGGGATCGCCCGCGCCTTTATTTCGAACGGCCTGCAACAGGAGGTGCCCTGCAAGTTTTTCGGCTGGGGCCCGATGTTCCGTCATGAACGGCCGCAGAAAGGCCGCTTGCGTCAGTTTCATCAGCTCGACGTGGAAATTCTCGGCGTCGGCGAACCTCAAGCCGATATCGAAGTGCTGGCGCTGGCCCATGATCTGCTGACCGCGCTTGGGCTTGGCGACAAGGTGACGCTGGAGCTGAATTCGCTCGGCGATCTTGAAAGCCGCACGGCTTACCGGGCGAAGCTTCTGGAGTTTCTGGAACGTTATGAAGCTGATCTGAGCGAAGACAGCCGCACACGCATGCGCAAGAACCCGCTCCGGGTGCTCGATTCCAAGGACGAGGGCGATAAGCGCATTGTCGCCGATGCGCCGTTGCTGATCGGTCATCTGAATGCGTCCTCGGCGGCGTTTTTTGCCGCTGTGCAGGATGGGCTCGGGGCGCTTGGGGTGCCTCATGTGGTCAATCCGCGTATCGTGCGCGGGCTTGATTACTACAGCCACACGGCGTTTGAATTCACCACCACGGCGCTTGGCGCCCAGGGCACGGTGCTTGCGGGCGGGCGTTATGACGGGCTCGTGGGCGAATTGGGCGGCCCTGCAACTCCGGGCATCGGCTGGGCCAGCGGGATTGAACGTTTGGCCATGCTGGTGGAAAATATGCCGGAGGCCCCGCGTCCGGTGGCGCTCGTGCCCGTTGGCGACGGCGCCGAGCGGGAGGCTCTGAAACTCGCCCATCAGTTGCGCCAGGCCGGGCTCATGATCGACCTCGGCTATAAAGGCAATATGGGCAAGCGCATGAAACGCGCCGACAAGATCAAGGCCCGCGCTGCGGTCATCGTTGGCGAGGATGAATTAGAGCGTGGCGTGGTCGCCCTCCGTGACCTTGATGCCGGAACCCAGAGCGATGTGCCGCTCGCCGATCTTGCCGCTGTTCTTGCGGCGTTGAACTGATTGTAAACTCTCATGATCCCTGAAGAACGCCTGACCCAGCTGATCGACCGCCATGGCTATCTTGAACATGCCATGGGCCGGGGCGATATGTCAGGGGAGGACTTTATCCGGATTTCCAAGGAATATTCCGATCTCGGGCCGGTGGTTGCGGTGGCGATTGAGCTGCGCCGGGTCCGGGGGGAGATGCGCGATCTTGAAGCCATGCTGAACGATCCCGGCACCGACCGCGACATGCGCGGTCTGGCCGAAATGGAACTGCCGGAGCTGAAGGCCAAGCTGCCGGATCTTGAGCATGAGCTGCAGATTCTGTTGCTGCCAAAGGATGCGGCGGACGAAAAAAGCGCCATTCTGGAAATCCGTGCCGGAACCGGCGGCGATGAAGCGGCGCTGTTCGCCGGTGATCTTTATCGCATGTACCAACGCTATGCTGCCCTTGAGGGCTGGACGTTCGAACCGATCAGCATGTCGGACAGCGACGTTGGCGGCTTCAAGGAAGCGATCGTCTCGGTCAAGGGCCGGGGTGTGTTCGCCAAGCTCAAGTTCGAATCCGGCGTGCATCGTGTGCAACGGGTACCGGAAACCGAGGGCGGCGGTCGCATTCATACCTCGGCGGCCACGGTGGCAGTGCTGCCCGAGGCCGAGGAGGTCGATATCCAGATCGATGACAAGGACCTCCGCATCGATGTGTTCCGGGCCAGCGGTCCGGGCGGGCAGTCGGTCAACACCACCGACAGCGCCGTGCGCATCACCCATTTGCCCACCGGCCTTGCGGTGCAGCAGCAGGATGAAAAGTCGCAGCATAAGAACAAGGAAAAGGCCATGAAGGTCTTGCGCTCGCGGCTTTATGAGGCCGAGCGCCAGCGCCGGGATTCCGAGCGTTCGGCCCTGAGAAAAGGCCAGGTCGGCTCGGGCGACCGCTCGGGCCGGGTGCGCACCTACAACTTCCCGCAAGGACGAGTGACTGAGCATCGCATCAATATGACGCTCTATAAGATCGAACAGGTGATGATGGGCGAAGGGCTCGATGAGCTTATCCTGGCGCTGATCGCGAGCGATCAGGCCGAACAGCTTGCCGCTCTTGAATCGGAAGGTTGAGCCTTTTGGCGGAGCGATCCATGACAGCGGAAGATTTCATGAGCCGCGCCATTGCCCTTGGCGCTTTATGTGAAAAAGCCGCGGGCGACCGCCCGTTCGGCGCGGTTGTCGTGCGCGACGGCCAGATCATCGGCGCAGGACGCAACCGGGCTGGCAGCCTCAAGGATCCGACCGCCCATGCCGAGCTGCTGGCTATTCGCGACGCCTGTGCCCGCACGGGGAGCGGCGATCTTTCGGGGGCCGAGATTTATGCCTCGGGTGAACCCTGCCCTATGTGCGCGGCGGCCATTGGCTGGGCGGGCATCGATCGGGTGGTTTATGGGGCTGCGGCGGCGTTGGCCGTCGAGCGTCGCAGCCCTGCAGTCTCCCGCCTGTTGAGCAGCGAGGCGGCGGCCATGATGGCCGCTTGGACCCGGCAATGAGCGCGACCACCGGCAGCCTTATCCGTGCGGCAACGGCACGGCTTCAGGCGGCAGGGGTGGAGGGCGCGCGGCTTGATGCCCAGTTGCTGATGGGCCATGTGCTTGGGCGCACGCGGCTTGACCTGATTGCCTATGATCGCGATCCGGTGACGGAGGCGCAGTTCCTGGCGTTCGAAGCTTTGGTGGCCCGCCGCATGGCGCGCGAGCCGGTGTCGCATATTCTGGGCCGTCGCGAGTTCTGGAGCCTCGACTTCGCGGTGACCGAGGCGACGCTTGCGCCGCGCGCCGACAGCGAAACCCTGATTGTCGCCGCACTTGAGTATTTCAAAGCCCGCGCCAAGCCGCGCCGGATCCTTGATCTTGGCACCGGCACGGGCTGTTTGTTGCTGGCCTTGCTGCATGAATTCCCGGATGCCTTCGGGGTTGGGGTGGACCGCAATCCGGCCACAGCGCGGGTCGCCCGCGACAATGCGGCGCGGCTTGGGCTTCTGTCACGGGCGGCTTTTTTGGTTGGCGACTGGGCGACGGCGCTCGGCGGTCCGTTCGATCTCGTGATCTCGAACCCGCCTTATATCGCGAGCGCGGACATCCCGGCGCTTGATCCCGAGGTTGCCCGGTTCGAGCCCCTTGGCGCCCTTGATGGCGGCGCTGACGGACTTGAGGATTACCGCAGACTTGCGCCGGATATGGGGCGGCTTCTTGCGGACGACGGTCAGCTGTTGTTCGAGATTGGCGCGACTCAGGGCAGAGAGGTGTCAAAGCTTGTTGAAACGGCCGGATTTCGGCATGTTGCGGTGCTCCGGGACCTCGGCGGACGCGACCGCGTGATCGACGCCTGCAAATAACCGTAAATAAATGTTGGAAATTGCTTAGGTGCAAGCTAGTGTAGGCTTCGCTGATCGGTTGATTTGCGCCACCCTGCCTTTGAGGCCGTGGCCCGCAGCCATCACGACCATCATGAATAGAAATATTGGTGCTGTCACGTTACAGAAGCCCGATTGCTTCTGTGTCCCGGACGCCGGGTTTTGTGCGGACAGCTTGGAATTACTGAAGTTTGCTAAATATGAGAAAAGGTCAGAATTCGCGCCGCCAACGCGGGCGTAACGGGGGTCCAACTGGTGGCCCCGGCGGTGGACAACGTCCTCCTATGGGTGGCGGCGGAAGCCGGCATCAGGGCGGCCACGGCGGACAAAGCGGCGGACAAAACGGCAATTACAATGCCGGTGGACGTCAAAAGCGTAGCAATCTTCTGGGCAAGCAGATCGAAAGCAACGGGCCGGAAGGCCGTGTGCGCGGGACTGTTCTCCAGCTTTATGAACGCTATAAAACGGCGGCTCGGGAAACCCAGGCGTCGGATCGTGTGCTGTCCGAGGTTTACGGACAGTTCGCCGAACATTATTACCGGCTCGCCTCTGAATTTGGCGCGTTCGAACAGGCCGAGGTCCAGCGCCGCGAAGGGTTCGAAGGCGAGGACGATGGCGACGATGAGACTGACGGCGATGGATCGTCCGAAACGGACGGTCAGGCTTCAAGCCAGCAATCCCATGTCAATGATCCGCAGTCTGGCGAGCGCCAGCAGCCGGATCGTTCGCAGGGTGATCGTTCGCAGGCAGATCGTCCACAGGGCGATCCTCAGCAAGCCGCGCAGCCGTCTTTCCTTAGCCCGGATCTCGAAACCGGTGTGCGCTCCAGCGCTTTCGCCGGCCAACCGGCCATCGTGCGCGAAAGCGTGATGCGCGAAGCGGCCCGCTCCGGCGACCGCTTTACGCCAGCCTCCCCAGTGGTGGCCCCAGTGGCGGCCGAGGAGCAGGAGAGTGGGATCGTTAGTGACAGCGGCGGAGATCTTTCCGAGCCCCGTCGCCGTGGACGCCCGCGCAAAGACGAAGTCCGTCGGGACGAGCCAGTGCGGCGGGAAGATAGCCCCCGTGCGGAGCAACCGCGTGTTGAGCAACCCCGTGTAGAACAACCGCGTCGGGAAGAGATGCGTCGGGAAGAGCCCCGCCGTGACGAACCCCGCCGTGACGAACATCGTCGCCAGGAACCCCGCCGGGAAGAACCCCGCCGGGACGAACCGCGGCGTCAGGAAGCTGGCCCGAGCTTTACCGCTGGATCGGCTCCGGGTTTCTTGTCCACGCCGTTCAAGTCGGCTTCGCGCAACGATGCCTTCAAGTCCTCGGTGCAAGTTGAGGTGGTTCGCCGCCGTCGCGTCCGGGCCGATGACCCGGCTTCGGCTGGCACTGGTTCGAGCAACGCTCCGGTTGAAACCCCGGCCAATGTTCCGGCCAGTATACCTGTCCAGGATGTGACCGAGCGGCCGATTGAAACGGTTGCGCCCGTTCAAACACAGGTTCAAGCACAGGTTCCTGAGGTTGCGGCGGATGAGGCTCCGGCCCCGCGTCGCCGTGGTCGCCCGCGCAAGAATCCCTTGCCGGTGGACGAGACCAATTAAGTCTCTGTTTTTCAGTTAAGTGATGACGGCCGCGTTTCCAGGAGCGCGGCCGTTTTCTGTTTTACGGGAAAAATTTTCGGCTGCCCCTTTTGTTGCACAACAGCAACATTATATGCCCTTAAGCAGCCGCGATCCGGCGCCGTGTTTTGTGTTGAATGGACGTTCCACGACCATAAGGGGATTTGAGGCATGGATTTCGAAAAATACACCGAACGCGCCCGTGGTTTCATCCAATCTGCCCAGGGGCTTGCCATTCGCTCCGGCCATCAGCGCTTCACGCCGGAACATCTGCTGAAAGTCCTACTGGATGACGAGGAAGGGCTGGCTGCCGGGCTGATCAAGGCGGCGGGCGGCGACGCGCGCCGGGCATTGCAGGAGGTCGAGCGCAAGCTTGAGGCGCTGCCGAAGGTCGAAGGTGCCGGGTCCGGGCAGCTCTATATGGCGCCCGAGACGGCGCGGCTTTTTGACAATGCCCAGAAAATCGCTGAAAAGGCCGGGGATTCCTATGTCACGGCGGAACGCTTGCTGCTCGCGCTTGCGCTTGAGAAGGGCACGGCCTCGGCCGATATTCTCGCCACCGCCGGGGCCAATCCGCAGGCGCTGAACGCCGCCATCAATGATATCCGCAAAGGCCGCACCGCCGACACGGCGACGGCCGAGGACGCCTATAACGCCTTGAAGAAATTCGCCCGCGATCTGACCCAGGCGGCACGTGACGGCAAACTCGATCCGGTCATCGGCCGCGACGAAGAAATCCGTCGCACCATCCAGGTGCTGTCGCGCCGTACCAAAAACAATCCGGTGCTGATAGGCGAGCCCGGCGTCGGCAAGACGGCGGTGGTCGAGGGACTGGCATTGCGGATCGTCAATCACGACGTGCCGGAAAGCTTGCGTGACAAACGCATCATGGCGCTCGACATGGGGGCGCTCATCGCCGGGGCCAAATATCGCGGCGAATTTGAAGAACGCCTGAAGGGCATTCTGCAGGAAGTAACCGCCTCCGAAGGCGAAGTCGTGCTGTTCATCGATGAAATGCATACCCTGGTGGGCGCGGGCAAGGCCGAAGGGGCCATGGATGCCTCGA
The DNA here is from genome assembly GCF_027920805.1 of Govania unica. Classification (GTDB taxonomy): domain Bacteria; phylum Pseudomonadota; class Alphaproteobacteria; order Sphingomonadales; family Govanellaceae; genus Govanella; species Govanella unica. Next base: position 4,024 of record NZ_JANWOI010000001.1, on the reverse strand, counting down.
ACTTGTTGAAACCGGCGCTGGCTCGCGGCGAACTTCATTGCATCGGGGCGACAACGCTCACTGAATATCGCAAATATGTGGAAAAAGACGCGGCGCTTGAACGCCGGTTCCAGCCGGTACTCGTCAATGAACCCACGGTTGCGGATACGATCTCGATCCTGCGCGGGCTCAAGGAAAAATACGAGCTGCATCACGGCATCCGCATCACCGACAGCGCCTTGGTGGCGGCGGCGACTTTGTCGAACCGCTATATCAGCGACCGCTTTCTGCCCGACAAGGCCATCGACCTCATGGACGAAGCGGCAAGCCGCCTGCGCATGGAGGTCGATTCAAAACCCACCGACCTTGATGAACTGGATCGCCGGATCATCCAGCTCAAGATCGAACGCGAGGCGCTGAAAAAGGAAAGTGACGCAGCGTCGCGTGATCGTCTGCAAAAGCTTGAAAAGGAACTGGCCGATCTTGAGGAGCAGTCAGCGGACCTGACGGCGCGCTGGACGGTGGAGAAAAACAAGCTCGGGGCGTCGCAGAAACTTCAGGAACAGCTCGATCAGGCGCGCATTGAACTGGATCGCGCCCAGCGCGGCGGCAATCTTGCCCGCGCCGGCGAGCTTGCCTATGGCGTTATTCCCGAGCTTGAGCGCAAGCTTGCGGAGGCACCGGAAAAAGGTGGCGCCCTCCTCCGCGAAGCCGTGACCGAGGAAGATATCGCCGCCGTGGTCTCGCGCTGGACCGGGGTTCCGGTCGACAAGATGCTGGCCGGTGAACGGGAAAAGCTGTTGCGCATGGAAGACGAGATTGGCCGCAGGGTGATCGGTCAGCGTGACGCCGTGGTCGCCGTCTCGAAAGCCGTGCGCCGGGCCCGCGCCGGACTGAAGGATGAGAATCGGCCCATTGGCTCGTTCCTGTTTCTCGGCCCCACCGGCGTTGGCAAGACTGAATTGACCAAGGCATTGGCCAGTTTTCTCTTTAATGATGAGCATGCCATGGTGCGGATCGACATGTCCGAATTCATGGAAAAACATGCGGTGTCGCGTCTGATCGGCGCGCCGCCCGGCTATGTGGGCTATGAGGAAGGCGGCGTTCTGACCGAAGCCGTGCGTCGCCGCCCCTATCAGGTGGTGTTGTTCGACGAGGTGGAAAAAGCTCATCCGGATGTGTTCAACGTGCTGTTGCAGGTGTTGGACGATGGCCGCCTGACCGACGGTCAGGGCCGTACGGTGGATTTTCGCAACACGCTCATTATCCTGACATCCAATCTCGGTAGCGACATCCTGGCCTCGCTTGATGAGGACGAACCGGCCGATGCGGTCCGTGAGCCGGTCATGCAGGCGGTGCGCGCAGCCTTTCGGCCGGAGTTCCTCAATCGGCTGGATGAGATCATTCTGTTCCATCGCCTCGGCCGGGGGCATATGGGGGCCATCGTCGATATCCAGTTCGCTCGGCTGGCCAAACGGCTTGAGGATCGCAAAACCCTGCTGACACTTGAGCCGGAGGCGCGCGATTGGCTCGCCGCAGCGGGCTATGATCCGATCTATGGCGCGCGCCCCTTAAAACGGGCAATCCAGAAACATGTGCAGGATCTGCTCGCCGAAGAAATTCTCGACGGTGGCATCAAGGATGGTGACAGGGTTTTGGTCCGTCGCAACGGCGATGATCTTGCTCTTGATATTCAGCCCGGCATGCCGGAATAGCTGGTGAAAGCAAACTTGTCATTGCGAGGCGCAGCCGAAGCAATCCAGTCCCGCCATCGGCTCTCCATCGAAGGAAGGTCTGGATCGCCACGCCGCTTACGCGGCTCGCGATGACGAGGGGCCTTAACAGCAAAACGGGCCTCACATTGGGGCCCGTTTTTTATGCTGTTATCAGAGAGTGTTATCAATACCCGGCGCTTGGCGAGCCCTTGGGCAGGTCGGCCATGGCGACCTGGCTGTTCAGGGGCAAGGCGGCAATTTCAGTGTGCAGCGAGGCCTGATAGGTCTTGAACGAGGCCAGCTGACGACCGCCCAGTTCACGTCCCGTCGGTAGCTTCAGCGACAGCGGATTGACCTGGGTGTTCGCCGCCAGCACTTCGTAATGGAGATGCGGACCGGTGGACCGCCCGGTGGTCCCGACATAACCGATCACCTGACCCTGACGCACGCGGGTGCCGGGGCTGATGCCCGCAGCAACACGGCTCATATGGGCATAGGCGGTCGAATAGCTGTTGGTGTGACGGACACGCACATAATTGCCGTAAGAGCTGAACGGTCCGGCGCGTTCGATCACGCCATCGCCGGCGGCCATGATGGGCGTGCCGGTGGCGGCGCCGAAATCGACACCCTTGTGGACTTTGGTATAGCCCAGAACCGGATGACGGCGGCTGCCGAAGCCCGAGGTCAGGCGGGCGCCATCGATGGGCGTCTTCAGCAGGGATTTTTTCACGCTCTTGCCATTTTCATGGAAATAGTCGGCGCGATCCTCGCCGCCTTCCTGATAGCGATAGAGGGTGATGGGTTTGCCGCTCAAGGTCATTTTGGCGAACAGGATATTGCCATCCCGGGCTTTTTTGCCATCTTTTGAGACATGGCGGTCGTAGTAAAGCTCGAAGCTGTCGCCTTCCTTGATGTCGCGCTGGAAGTCGACGTCATAGCTGAAGATGCGGATCAGCTCGGCAATCACCGTCTGCGGCACATTCTGGCGTTTGGCGGACAGGAACAGGCTGTTATCAATGGTGCCGCCGGTCCTAAGCGCAACGCGGCTGAGCGGCGTGCGCTCCACATCGGCGTTCCAGACATTCTGATCGAGATTGGCGACCACACGATTTTCGAGATCGGCATCAAAGCTGACGCTTTCAATGCGCCCTTTGCGGGATCCGGTGAATCCCTTTTCGCGGGCGAAGGTCAGGGTCATGGCCTGACCGATCTGCATCTGGCGCGGATTGAAATGCGGGCGAATGGCGGCCAGAAGGTTATGTGCGTCCTCGCGGCTGACCCCGGCGCTGGTCAGAGCCCCAATAAAGGTCTCCCCGCGGCCGATGGTCACATCTTCGCTGAGTGATTCTGCAACTTGTGGATTGGTAACCGGAATATTGGCAGTCAGAACGGGGGTCGGTGCAAAGGCCAGAGTTTCTTCCGGCGATGTCGAATCGTCCGATCCGACTTTTGCCAGGAACAAACCAAATCCGGCAAGGAGGGCAATAGCGGCCGGGGCCACAAGAGGAGCCAAACGCCGCTTGACGCGGAGGCTTCGCCCTTCATTCCCCTGAACACGCTTATGCAACGCCATTCGACTACGCCTGTATATTATAAGATCAGTTTCAAGATCGACAGCGACGACGGTTCGGCAAAAACTGGCAAAACCACGTCACCCGGTAACGTATAAGGTCCTTTTCACACGAAACCGTGCAGCCATTCCCAGCATCGAAACAGTTTGTCTACATGCGCGGCAGGATGCGGTTGCATGTGATCAGACAAGTGATTTCGACTATGACCCGGAAATGGTTGATGAAACCTTTATGCTCCCGAAATGCCGATAGAGAGCATGACGATTCGGACAATAGCTGTCAACCGCTGCGGGCCGGAAAATCGCGGAAAATGCGGCTTTTGATGGAGAGTGCCGGCCGGCTTTCGGAGCGGCTTTCATAAGTTCAGGGAAACGCAGCCAAGATAAGGTAGCCCTGCACCGGGGTGAATCGCTGCCAGCTGCCGGGGAATCGCCTTCCCGCCCTCTGAAAATGGCGGATTCTGACAGAATGGGTCTGATCCACTCTTGCGATCCGCTGTTAAGGCCGTTCGCCAAAGTCCCTGATTTCAGGGGAATTCGAAAGTTTGACAGATTTTCATGACAAGCGCTTGACAGTCGGGTGGGGGGCTGTCTATAAGCTGCTCACCGACGACGAGGCGGTCAACACAGAACGCCTCGACAGTCGATTTGCTCATTGACATTGTAGATTGGAAGAGAAGTGCAGGCGGCGGGCTGGTCATTTATATGATTTGCTTGAAGCTTGCATCCTTTGAGCGTTGTTCGGGTTCAGTAAGCCCGG